>NZ_JAVDVQ010000008.1:0-203396 GCF_031456935.1 Arthrobacter ginsengisoli
GTTTAGTTGAGTGTTCACAAACCCGGCTTAACACTCTCCGCCTTACTTTAAAAGCCTCCACGCCCGTTCCCAGCAATAGGACTTACTCATCTAGTTGGCCTCGATGGGCAGGCCTGGTACAGCCGGAGTGACAATTGCCTTTACGTCCGGGGTGGAAATCCGGGTGGCCAGTTCACGGACGACAGCCTGAAGCTCCTGCCGGAGCACATCCGGGTCGATGGAGGCGGCGGCTAGCACCGAGCGTTCCATGTCCGCGGCCTCAGCCACGGCATCGCGGCCCCGGTCCGTCAGCGACACGACGTGGCTGCGGCGGTCAGAGGCGCTCCGCTGCCGGGAGATGTGACCGTGGGCTTCCAGACGGCTAAGAGTCTTACCCATGGTCTGCGCCTGTACGCGCACCAGTTGGGCCAGTTGGGCCTGGGTCATCGGTCCGTTGGCGGAGAGCACTTCCATCGCGATAACCCCGGCGTGGGTCAGGCCAATCGCACCCAGCTTCTCGTTCCAGGAGTGTTCAACAAGGCGTGCTGCCGTGGACAATAGGCGCCCAGTGGGCCAGCGATCCATATCAGGCATACCAACGAGTATAGCGAGCGTACGATTCGGCGCCCGCACCAACGCTCAGTAGGCTTGGAATACCGCCACCGCGACCGCCCCGAGAAGGAGCACACCTTGCCTGAACGACTCATCCCCGGCGACACAGCACCAGCTTTCGCGCTGAAGAATTCCGACGGGCTGGAGGTCTCCCTCGAGGACTTCCGCGGCCGGAGCACGGTCGTCTACTTCTACCCGGCGGCGTCCACCCCCGGATGCACAAAGCAGGCCTGCGATTTCCGGGATTCCTTGGCGTCCCTGCAGCAGGCCGGCTACGAGGTGGTCGGCATTTCACCCGACCCCGTGGAAAAGCTCGCCAAATTCGCCGCTGCGGAAGGCCTGCCGTTTCCCCTGCTCTCCGACCCGGACCACACCGTCGCCGGGGCATACGCGGCCTGGGGAGAGAAGAAGAACTACGGAAAGACGTATCAAGGACTCATCCGGTCAACGGTCGTCGTCGACCCCGAAGGGAAGGTCGCCCTCGCGCAATACAACGTCCGGGCCACCGGGCATGTCGCGAAGCTCCGCAGGGACCTCAAGCTCGACACCTAGCCACCTTGCCGGCAGCCGCCGGGGATGCACCGTGAATCTGACGCCACCCCCATAGTGTGCCGCGAAATGTACAATGGAGCCTGGCATCAGCCTTGACGGTCCCCGGACCTGTTGAGCAACGTCGCCGCGCGCGAGTGGTGAAATTGGCAGACACGCAGGATTTAGGTTCCTGTGCCTTCGGGCGTGGGGGTTCAAATCCCCCCTTGCGCACACAACGAGAGCCCCGGTCTTCGGACCGGGGCTCTTCTTGCTTAATCGCCGCTAACCCGCCGCTGCCGTCCAGCGCCGCCGTCGTTGGGCACCGCCGGAACCGCCGAAAATCCATCAGCGAAAAGATTTCCCATCCCGTACCCATCCGTTTCCCGAGACCCCGCGAATACCCATTGAGACACCAGCCAAGGGTCGGTGCCCGACAAGTCGGAAAAGGGCCAGAGCGGCAATAGTCCGCCGCTGGCAACGATCGGCACAACAAAGGAGAAACCGAAATGCAGACCATCAAGCGCACCACACTTTCCGTTGCAGGTATCGCTGCTGCAGCCATGCTCAGCCTCACTGCCTGCGGCGGATCCGCTGCCACAGCACCGAACTCCTCGGCTCCGGCATCGACGCCGATGGCCTCGAGCATGGCATCGTCGCCGTCCGCCAGCGCGGCCGCAGCCATGGATCCGGCCGCCAACCTCGTGGGATCCGGCTGCGCAGCATATGCCGCCCAGGTCCCCAGCGGCGCCGGTTCGGTCTCCGGAATGGCTCTCGACCCGGTTGCGGTCGCAGCGTCGAATAACCCGATCCTCACCACCCTGACCGCCGCTGTTTCCGGCAAGCTCAACCCCAAGGTCGACCTGGTGGACACCCTGAACGGCAGCGAATTCACTGTCTTTGCCCCGACGGATGACGCCTTCGCCAAGATCGACGCCGCCACGATCGAAACGCTGAAGACGGACGATGCCCTGCTCAGCAAGATCCTGACCTACCACGTCGTTCCCGGCAAGATCAGCCCGGACCAGATCGTCGGCACCCACACGACGGTCCAGGGCGGTTCCGTGACGGTCACCGGCACCAAGGACGCGCTCAAGGTCGACGACGCCAACGTCGTCTGCGGCGGCGTTATGACCGCCAACGCCACCGTGTACATGGTCGACTCGGTCCTGATGCCCAAGTAGGCACCACTGAACGCTCCTGCTGCGGTTCCGGCTTGACTCACTGGACCACCTGGGAGAAACGAAGGCCCGCACCGCTGGTGCGGGCCTTCGTTTGTGCACGCCCGTCCACCGCTGCCGAACAGCAGCCCGGTGATGCTGCCTGGCTCACAGCGTTCCTTCGGACCGGTCCATTAGAATGGGCCTGTTCCGCAGCCGGCGGTCAATCCAGTCCCCGAGGTGATTCCCGAGTGCCCAGAAGTACAGTGACCAGCCGTAGCGTGCGCCCCGGCACGGTGCGAGCCCGTGCAGTGCGCCGCATTGCAGCCGGTTTCGGTGCCGTGCTCCTGATGATTCCGCTCGCCGCGTGCACCGGCGTCCCCGGACCGGGACCCGGCTCCGCAACGGCGTCGGCCAGCCCGACCGATGCCGTCCCCAGCGCCGTTTTCACTTTCGGAACCGGCTCGCGGCCCCTCGGGCTGGATCCGGCCGTCGTCTCCGACATCGAGTCGTACCGGATCACGCGCCAGGTGCTGGAAGGACTCGTCGGGGTGGACCAGACCACCGGGGAGCCCACGCCGCTGCTGGCGACCGAATGGAACACGAGCGATGAAGGCCGCGCCTACACTTTCCGGCTCCGGGAGAAGGTGTCCTTCCAGGACGGGACAGCCTTTGATGCCGCCGCCGTCTGCAGCAACTTTGACCGCTGGTTCAACTTCCCCGACGCGCTGCGGAAGCAGGCTCCCGGGACATCGTTCAAGGGCGTTTTCAAGGCACACTCCGATCAGGCGTCCCTCTCCATCTACAAGGGCTGCACCGCGCTGGCCCCGGACAACGTCAGGATCGAGCTGACCCAGCCCTTCACCGGGTTCCTGCAGGCCCTCACCCTGCCCGCCTTCGCCATTTCCTCGCCGCAGGCCCTCGCCTCCCAAAACGCCGACGAGCTGAACCAGAGCCGCGACGGCCAGCCCGTCTCCGCCTACGGGCTCCACCCGGTGGGAACCGGTCCGTATTCCTTCAGCTCCTGGGACGCGGGCACGGTCACGTTGAACAGCAACCAGCACTACTGGGGCGACAAGGGCCAGATCGGGACCATCAACTTCGTCACCTACGATCACACCCAGACCCGGATGCAGGCCCTGTTCGACGGCAAGATCGACGCCTACGACGCCGTTACCGTCGGCAACTTCGACCAGCTCGTCAAGCGCGGAGAGCAGATCATCCAGCGGGACCCGTTCTCCGTGATGTACCTGGGCATGAACCAGGAAGTGCCCATCCTGCAGAACCTGAAGGTCCGCCAGGCCATTGAAATGGCGATGGACAAGGACACCCTGATCCGCAGGTTCTTCATCGACAACACCGCCCAGGCGACGCAGTTTGTCCCGCCCAAGCTCAGCGGCTTCAACAACAACGCCTCCTCCCTGGGCCACAATCCGGCAAAGGCCAAGGAGCTGCTCGCCGAGGCCGGCTACCAGGGCGAGGAACTGAAGTTCTACTATCCGCTGAACGTCACCCGGCCGTACCTGCCGACGCCGGAAAAGGTCTACGCGGAAATCAGCAGGCAGCTGACCGCCGTCGGGCTGAACATCAAACCGGTCCCGGTCGAGTGGTCCGAGGGCTACCTTCAGCAGGTCACCACGCCCGGCGACCACGCCCTGCATTTGCTGGGCTGGAACGGGTCGTACTCCGATCCGGACAACTTCGTGGGCCCGCTCTTCGGCGAGAACTCCGGCGAGTTCGGTTACCAGGACCCGCAGGTCTTCTCCAAGATCGCCCGCGCCCGCGGCCTGCCCGAGGGCAAGGAGCGGACGGAGCAGTACCAGACCATCAACGCCCAGATCGCCGCCACCGTCCCGGCTGTGCCCATCGCCTTCCCGATCTCGGCGCTGGCCCTGTCGGACCGGGTGCTGAAGTACCCGGCGTCGCCCGTCCTGAATGAAGTTTTCACGAAGGTAGAGCTAAAGCCTTGACGGGCGGACCCAATTTCAGTATGAGGCGGGTGCGGGATATTCTGTGACAGCCAGACCCGCTGCTATCGGAGACTGATTGTGACTTTCATTTCCAAGACCCAACATGCCGACGTCGTCCTGATCGGCGGCGGCATCATGAGCGCCACGCTCGGTGCTTTCCTGAAGCAGCTCGAGCCGAACTGGACGATTTCCCTGTTCGAGAAGCTGGACGAGCCGGGCCTGGAAAGCTCCGGCCCCTGGAACAACGCCGGCACCGGCCATGCCGCGCTGTGTGAGCTTAATTACTCCCCCGCCGCCAAAGACGGCTCGGTGGACCCCGCCAAGGCAATCCTCATCAACGAACAGTTCCAGCTGTCCCGCCAGTTCTGGTCCCACCTCGTCACGAAGGGCCTGATTGGCTCCCCGAAGGGCTTCATCAACACTGTTCCGCACATGAGCTTCGTGATCGGCGAGGACAACACCAAGTTCCTGCGCACGCGCTACGAGGCGCTCAAGCCGAACCCGTTGTTCCGCTCGATGGAATACTCCGAGGACCACGCGCAGATCGCCAAGTGGGCCCCGCTGATTATCAAGGGCCGCGACCCGAAGCAGCGGATCGCCGCCACCCGCGCCGCGGAAGGGACCGACGTCGACTTCGGCGCCCTGACCCGGGAGCTCACCACATACCTCGGGAACAACGGCGTGGAGGTCAACTACGGCCACGACGTCGCCGGCATCAAACGCGCCTCCGACGGCGGCTGGGACCTCGCGCTCAAGCACCCCAAGTCCGGCGAGCACGGAGCCATCCACGCAAAGTTCGTCTTCGTGGGCGCCGGCGGCGGGGCTTTGCACCTGCTGCAGGCCTCCGGTATTCCTGAGAGCAAGGGCTACGGCGGTTTCCCCGTCTCCGGCCAGTTCTTCCGCTGCACCGACGAAACGCTCGCGGCCCAGCACAGCGCCAAAGTCTACGGCCAGGCATCGGTCGGCGCCCCGCCCATGTCCGTCCCGCACCTGGACACCCGGTACGTCAACGGCAAGCGCTCCCTGCTGTTCGGCCCGTACGCCGGGTTCTCCACCAACTTCCTGAAGAACGGTTCGTACCTGGACCTGCCGCTGTCCATCCGGCCCTCCAACATCATCCCGATGCTGGCCGTGGCCAAGGACAACATGGACCTCACCGCCTACCTGGTCAAGGAAGTCGCCAAGCGGCACGGCGCCAAGGTGGAGGCCCTGCGCGAATATTACCCCGCAGCGCAGGACGGCGACTGGGAACTCATCACCGCCGGCCAGCGTGTACAGATCATCAAGAAGGATCCGAAGAAAGCCGGCGTGCTGCAGTTCGGCACCGAAGTCATCGCTGGCCGCGACGGATCCATCGGCGCCCTGCTGGGTGCGTCCCCGGGCGCGTCCACGGCGGTGCCGATCATGATCGAACTGCTCCAGAAATCCTTCCCGAAGCAGTTCAAGGGCTGGCAGTCCAAGTTCAAGGACATGATGCCCGGCTATGGCGTCAAGCTCAACGAGAACCCGGACCTTGCCACCCGGCTCGAAGCCGACACGGCCAAGGCACTGCAGCTTGAGCCTGTCACCGCGCGCAACTAAAGGCCCGCTCCGGGTTGCGGCCGTTTTGATCCCTTTGCTGGTTAGATCCCCTTAAGCACGTCCGTCGACCCATCAGGAGACCATAGATGTTCCGGCTCGCAAAGCTGTCACTGGCCAACCGGGCCCTGATCGCGCTGGTGACCGTCTTCGCGTCGGTCTTCGGCGTGATCACGATGTCCTCGCTGAAGCAGGAACTCATCCCATCCATCGAGTTCCCGCAGATCACTGTCATCACGTCGATGCCGGGGGCCTCTCCGGAAGTGGTGGACAAGCAGATCAGCAGTCCGCTGGAGACGGCGCTCAAGGGCGTTGAAGGCCTGGAGTCGACGTCGTCCACCTCGCGCAACGGCGTCTCCCAAATCAGCATGGTATTCACCTACGGTTCGAACCTGGACCGAGCCCGGAACCAGATCGACCGGGCCATCTCCAACGCCAAACGGTCGCTGCCGGATGACGTCCAGCCCCAGGCGATCGCCGGCAGCATCAGCGATTTCCCGATCGTGTTCCTCGCGGTTTCCTCCGACAAGCCCCTCAGCGAGCTCAACGCCGATCTTGCCCGCCTCACGGTACCGCGGCTGCAGAAGCTCGACGGCGTCCGCGGCGCCGAAGTGACCGGCGGCGCCACACAGCACATCAAGATCCTCCCCCGCCCCGCGGCAATGGCGGCCTCCGGTGCGAGCATCCAGTCCATCAGCGAGGCGCTGAAGAACAACGGGGCACTCGTTCCGGCCGGCACCATCGAAGAACAGGGAAAAACCCTTTCGCTGCAGATCGGCAGCCCGGTCGATTCCCTCGATGCCATCAAGGCGCTCCCGCTGGGCGGCACCAAGAACGCCGAGACCATCGGCAGCGTCGCGGACGTCAGCATCAGCGAAGACGCGCGCACCTCGATCACCCGGACGAACGGCAAGGAAACCCTCGCCCTGTCCGTCACCAAGAAGCCCGAAGGTGACACCGTCGGCATCTCCCACGCGGTGAAGGACTCCCTCCCCCAGCTTGAGGCCGAGCTTGGCTCCAACGCCCGGTTCACACCGATCTTCGACCAGGCGCCGTTCATTGAGAAGTCCATTAAGGACCTGACCACGGAGGGCCTGCTCGGCCTGGGCTTCGCCGTCGCGGTGATCCTGGTGTTCCTGATGTCGGTCCGCGCCACCCTGGTCACGGCTGTTTCCATCCCGCTGTCCCTGCTCATCACGTTCATCGGGCTGTCTGCCACCGGCTACTCGCTGAACCTCCTGACCCTCGGCGCGCTGACCATCGCGATCGGCCGCGTCGTTGACGATTCCATCGTGGTGATCGAGAACATCAAGCGGCACCTGAGCTACGGGGAGGCGAAGATCACCGCGATCCAGACCGCCATCCGCGAAGTCGCCGGCGCCATCACGGCGTCAACCCTTACCACCGTGGCCGTGTTCCTGCCGATCGCCTTCGTGGCCGGGCTGGCCGGCGAGCTGTTCCGGCCGTTCGCGCTGACCGTGACCCTTGCGCTGCTGTCCTCGCTGCTGGTCTCGTTGACCATTGTTCCGGTGCTGGCGTACTGGTTCCTGCGCAACCCCGCGGTCAACACCGGCCCCACGCAGGGAGCTTCCGCAGGGGAGATTGCCGCGAAGGCCCACGAGGCGGAGCAACGCACCGTCCTGCAGCGCGGCTACGTCCCGATCCTGACCAAGACGCAGAAGCACCCCGTGCTGACCCTGATCGCGGCCCTGCTGGTCCTCGGCGGCACCGCCGCGATGACTCCGCTGCTGGCCACCGACCTGCTGGGCAACTCCGGCGAAAACAGCATGACGGTCCGGCAGGCGCTCCCCGCCGGCACCAGCCTGGCGGAGGCCAGCGCCTCGGCCGTCAAAGTCGAGGAAGTGCTGCGGGAGATCGACGGCGTCAAGGACGTCCAGGTCACCACCGGCAACGCCCAGAGCGGATTTTCCGCGCTGCTGTCGGCCGGGGCCTCGAACTCCAGCTTCACCGTGGTGACGGAGGAAAAGGCGAACCAGGGCAAACTCAAGGACACCGTCCGCAGCGAACTGGCCCGGATCCCTGATTCCGGAAAGATCACCGTGGGCTCGCAGCAGGGCGGCTTCGGCACGTCATCGACCGTGGACATCACACTCAAGGCTGCCACCACCGCCGATCTCCGCACCGCCAGCGACGCCATGGTCAGGGCCATGGACGGGGTCCCGGGCTCTTCCGAGGTGGCCACCAACCTGGCCGCCAGCCAGCCGGTGGTCCAGGTCAAGGTGGACCGGGCCAAAGCCGTCGCCGCCGGCCTGAGCGAGGAACGGGTGGCCGGCTTGCTCGCCGCCACCATCAGCCCCATCCCGGCCGGAACCGTACGCATCGACACCAACGACTTCCCCGTGCGGATCGGCGAGGGTACCCGCTTCACCAGCATCGACGCCGTCCGGCAGACCCCGCTGCCGACGGCGGCAGGCCCCGTGCCGCTGGTGAGCATCGCCTCCGTGGAGCAGGTCGACGTTCCCGTCTCAATTACCGCCAGCAACGGACAGCGCACCGCACGTGTCTCCGTCACGCCGTCGGGCGCCAACCTTGGGGCGGTCAGCACCGAAGTGCAGGCCCGGCTCAAGACTGTCCAGCTGCCGCCCGGCGTGACGGCCGAAATCGGCGGTGCCACGACCCAGCAGGCCGAATCCTTCGGCCAGCTCGGCCTCGCCCTGCTGGCAGCCATCGCGATCGTCTACGTGATCATGGTCGCCGCGTTCAAGTCACTCGTCCAGCCGCTGATCCTGCTCGTCTCGGTGCCGTTCGCGGCCACCGGCGCCATCGGGCTGCTGCTCATCACCGGCGTGCCGCTGGGCCTGCCCTCACTGATCGGCATGCTGATGCTGGTCGGCATCGTGGTGACGAACGCCATTGTGCTGATTGACCTCATCAACCAGTACCGCCAGCCGCGGAACGGCGAACCCGGGATGAACGTGGCGGACGCGATCACCCACGGCGCCCGCCAACGCCTCCGGCCGATCCTGATGACTGCGCTGGCTACCGTCTTCGCGCTGACACCGATGGCCATGGGCCTGACCGGCGGCGGGGGCTTCATCTCGCAGCCGCTCGCCATCGTAGTGATCGGCGGCCTGATTTCCTCCACCGCCCTCACCCTGGTCCTGGTGCCGGTGTTGTACCGCCTTGTGGAAGGACGTCGTGAGCGGAAGGCCCTGGCCAAGGCCGGGGCGGGTGCCGGGTCCGGGACGGATGCCGGGGCGGATGCCGCCCGTTCCCGCAGCCGCGGCCGCCGCGCCGCCCCCGGAGCCGTCCCCGACGACTTCCCGGATGACGTACCCGACGACGCCCGCGTCCCGACCGGCTCGCGGTAGGAACGGGATCCCGGCCTCTAGGATCCTGCCAGCGCCGATGAGCGTTTCCGCGGCGCAGACCGCGTCTTCCGGTGGGTTCCCCCCGATGGCTTCGGGGACCGCCCCGCCATTTCGTCGCTGCGGTGCCGGGGCCCATTGGAGATAGGGGCAGGGCGTGCATCCCGTGCCGCCGGGACCATGACCTCCCTGGCCGGGTTGCCGGAGAAAGTTGCGCCTTCCGGGATATCCTCGCCTTTCATCAGCATGGCATCCGCCCCAAGGGAGGAACCGTCGTGCATCGTCACACCGTAGTTGACCCAGGCATCCACGCTAAGGGTGCAGCGGTTGCCAATCACGACGTAGTCGGACTTGAACGTGCCGTCTTCCATCGAGTGGCCTTGAACGTGGTTTCCCTCGTTGAACGTGCAGTCATCGCCTATCGTGACGAGGGTTTTCTCCGGCATGTTCAGGCCGGCGTCGTAGACGCGCTTTCCCATTTTGACGCCGAACAGCCTCCAGAACATGGGCTTAAACGGGGTTCCGTTGAAGGCCGGTCCGCCGAGGAGCTTCCAGAGACGTTCGTGCCGCCAGAAATACGGATCATAGATGGAGCAGAATTGGGGCTTCAGGCGGCGGAATCCCATGACCGAGCGCTCCACCAATGCCATGAACAGAATGCGGAACAAGATCAAGCCAAGCATTGTCGCCGAGACGGCCAGCACGCCCAGGACGTCGTGTGCCGTCACGGCAACGGCGCCGGCGAGTGTGGCGACAAACAGGAGGAACCAGCGCACGGCCAGATACAGCACCATACTCAGGATGTTGTGCCGGTTCTTGGACGGGAGGAGCCGGTTCTTTGCTTCGGTGATCTTGAGTTCGTCAAACTGTGCGTCACGCTGAACGGACCGCGGAATCTCGAACGCGGGCGAGCCAAGTAGACCTACATCACTCCGGACGGGGCCGTCAATCGGAATCATCACTTTCGTCCCGAGCAGGCAATTCTCCCCGGCCTTCGCTCCGATTGGAAAAGTGATGTTGTTCCCGAGGAAGTTGCGGCCAGCGATTTTCACCGTTGAGAGACGGAAGGAGGTGCTGGTGTAGTCGGCGTTCATCATGTTCAGGCCGTCAGAAACCATGGTTCCTGTCCCTACGGAGTTCAGGAATGGCGCCTCGTGGGTCACCGTGGGGCCGAAGTTCGATCCGGTTTGCTGGATCTTGCCCAGGTCCCAGCCCAGGGCGCGCAGGTAGTACACGATGTACGAACTGTCGCCAAAGATGTCTTTGTACAGTTTGAGGTTGGAGAGCCGGGAAATAAGCCGGTGGATCGAAAAATGCCAGCCATAGAGTGGATAAACAACATCAGGCTTGATGAAGTGGTTCAGCATCCGCGGAACGCAGAGGACGACGAAGAGGCCGGTGAACAGCCCGCCAATGAACAGAACCAGAGTCACGGCCACGATATCGACAAAGAACTCGAAGGCACCCAGCTGCATGTGTCCGGTGTCCAGGTAGGAAGGCAGCAGTGCGGACAACCCCAGAACACCGGCCGGAACTACCAGGACCAGGCGGTTGAACAACTGGAGCAGGCTGTAGATAACTCTCCGGCGGGTGCTGCAGTTAACGGCCGGGACGCGCAGGTAGTTGGTGTTTGCCCGCGCGGCCGGGGACCCGTGCCATACCTGTCCGTCGGGTACCGCCTGGGATGTCTGCAGCGATGAGGCGTGTCCGAGCTGGGTGTCGTTGCCCATCGACGATCCGATATCCAGCGTGGTTCTCTCCGAGATCAGAACGTTTCGTCCCAGCGTCACAGTGCCCTTCTCGATGATGCCACTGTGCGCCCGGTAGCACAGGATCGAGGCGTTCTTGTGGATGACCGTATTGTCACCGACGGTGAGCAGGTCAGGGCATCCCGGCACCTTTCGGGAGAAAATCACGACCCCCTTGCCAATTTTTGCCCCCAGGAGCCGCAGGTACAGGACATAGATCGGCGAGCCGGCGAACAGGACGAGGGGATTTGCCCTCGTTAGCGTCTTGACCATCCAAAAGCGGAGGTAGGCCGGACTCCAGATTCTGAGGTTCCCGGGTTTCCACCGCCCCACCAGGACCCATTTGAGCAGGATCGGGGTCACGGAAAGGATGACGAACATTGCGGCGCCGAACCCGATGGAACGCAGCCACACGTCGATGAGAGTGGTTCCCGCGGACACCGACTCGTAGCCGAACACCAGCAGCCAGGCGGCGTACGTCGTGTAGCCCAGGAAGAACAGCAGTTGGACTGCACCACAAAGAAAGTACTGGAGGGCGCTGACGCGGTGGAACGGGGCCGGGGCCACTGGCTCCCCCGCAGGCACGGCCGGCTGCAGCTTGGATTCAATTTGTATGGCCTGGAGACACTCGGCGAGCTGCCGAACCGTGGGGTGCTTGTAAATGTCCTGCATTGCGGCCGGCGGCAGGTCGGTTTCTTGTCTGATGCGGGCGCAATAGTGTGCCATCAGCAGGGAGTCGGCCCCCAGGTCGTTGAAGAAGTGGGCATCGGTGGACACCTTGTCGAGCCCCAGCACGGCGCCAAGCTGCTCCGCCAAAGCCTCTTCGGCGGGAGTCGCTGGGGCGGTAAACGACCCGTTTACTGCCAGACTGAGCCTGTGGGCCGGCCTCGGTAGTCGCTTCCGGTCCACCTTGCCGCTGGCCATCATGGGCATGGACTCAAGCTCTTCAAAATATGCCGGAACCATGTATCCGGGAAGCCTGGTGCGGAGCATCTGGCGGATGTCGTGTGCATCGACGCTCACAACGTCCTGGCGGAGGGTGAAGTACGCGGCCAGTTCCACCGATCCGCCTTCCGATTCGAAGGTCTGAACGGCTGCCTGCGCGATCCCGGGAAGCTGCAGGAGAAAAGATTCGATCTCGGCCAGCTCGATACGGTAGCCACGTATTTTGACCTGTGTATCGATCCTCCCGAAGTACTCGATTTCCCCGTCGGCATTTATCCGTCCCAGATCCCCGGTTCGGTAAATCCGCCCGGAGGAGTTGTTCCCGATCTCGAGGAAGTCCGGGATGAAGGCCTGCTCCGTGAGATCCGGACGGTTGACGTACCCTCGGGCCAGTCCCACACCCGCCAGGCCGATTTCCCCCGACTGACCTGGCGGTAGGGCGCGGCTCTCGTCGGGGTCGAGGATGACAGCGGAGTAGGTGGGCAGGGGCACCCCCAGGGACACCGGCCGGTCGGGGTCAAGAAGCGCCCACGTCGCGGTGACCGTTGCCTCGGTGGGTCCGTAGACATTCAGGAAGCGGCGGCCGGGTCGGTGCCAGCGCATGACGAGATCCCTGGGGCAGGCCTCCCCCGAGACCAGCAGGAACCGCAGTCCGGGCACGTCCTCGTCCAGCGTCGCCAGAAGAGTAGGAACACAGCAAAGGGCTGTGATGCGCTTGTCCTGCAGGTATTCAGCAAGTTCGGCCCCGAGCATGCTGGGTCCTGCCGGCTTGGGCACCAGAGTCGCCCCTGCCATCCAGGAGACCCAAATCTCCTCGACGGAAAAATCGAAGGCGATGGTCATTCCCTGGTAAACCCGGTCGGAGGCCTCAATGCCATAATGAGCGGACGCAACACGGACAAAATTGCAGATACTGGCCTGCTCCACGGCCACGCCCTTCGGGCGTCCGGTCGAACCCGAAGTGTAGATTATGTAGGCGAGTTCATCGTTTTTCCCGCCCATCTCCGCACCGTTTAGACGTGCGGGGTCTTCCGCGTCGACGTGTGCCTGCACATGGTCCAGGCACACGGTCTGAGCAGCGACTTCAGGCAGCAGATCCTTCAGATGTGACAGGGACAGAACCATGGCCACACCGGCGTCCTCAACAATGTACTTGAGCCGGTCAGGGGGGAACCCCGGGTCCAGGGGCACATAGGCGGCGCGGATCTTGAGCGCCGCTAGCATCGCCACGTAAGCGCGCCATGGCTGATCGAAGAGCAGCGCGAGGCGGTCCCCGGGCCTGGCTCCGCATGCCAGCAGGTGGCGGGCCAGCTGATTCGCCCGCGCATCCAGCTCCAGATAACTCAAGACGATGTCGTCAGCGTCCACGGCGATCTGGGCTCCCAGCCCCTCGTCACGCAGCCGGTCGCAGCGGTCCTCGAACAGCTGGTCCAGACGTTCGCCCTGATGCCAGCGCGCGGTCTGGTCCGAAGCGGCCGAAGTCAGCACCGTTCCCTCCACTGCACCGCTGTCGGCAATGATCTTGCCGCGCAACTCAGCAGGGGTGGTGTCGCCGCTGTGGACCCTTGTCTTCTTGCTCATGGATTGGTTCCTTCGCATGGAGTCAGCCGCTCCGCGAGGCATGGCTCGGCGCCAATCCCCGGGGGCCATGGCCCCAGCGGCTGTCGCCGTCAAGCACCGGGCCGTGGTGCGGCGGCGGGGCTGACCTGGCAGGCCCGACGGCGGCCGGGGCCATGCCAAACGCCAGCCGGACGGCGCGCTCGGCATCCGGCAGCCGTTCGGCGCGGGTGATGGCCGCGACATAGGTCTCCGATATTTCGACCAGATCGATGTCGATGCCGGCCTCCGACAGGGTCCACAGGAAGGTGCAGACGACGTCCGGCGAGGACCGCATGCCCACGCCGGTGATTGACACTCGGCCGACCTCACCGCGGTGCTGCAGGCCCGCGAATCCAATGGTCCCCTGGGCAGCACCCAGCACGGCGAGGGCGGGAGACGCTTCCAAAGCGGGGACTATCAGGGCAACGTCGGAGCGCCTGGAACCTGACCCGGCCGCGCTTTGGACTATTGTCTGGACGTTCACCCCCGAACGCGAAAGCACCTGGAACAGGCGCGCCATGTTGTCCGGTTGGTTCGGAACTCCGACGACAACTACTTTTGCCGCCGAGTTGACTCCGCCTACTCCGGTCACTACGGGCTGCTCCCTCACGGGCTTGCGGAAGGGGTGCCGGTCAGGGCCAGGCAGGATCAGCGTTCCCATCTCCGGCACAAACGAGGACCGTACGTGGATCGGAATGCCGAATCGTCGGGCGTATTCAACACACCTCAGGTGCAGAACCTTGCACCCGGAGGCTGCGAACTCAAGCATGACCTCGCTCGAGAGGACACCGATCTTGCGGGCCCGCGGAACGATCCGCGGGTCCGCGGTGTAGACACCGTCCACATCCGTGTAGATCTCGCAGATGCTTGCGCCCAGCGCCGCGGCCAGCGCAACCGCAGTGAGGTCCGAGCCACCCCGGCCGAGGGTGGTCACCCGTTTTCCCTTCTTCGTCCGCCCCTGGAACCCCGCAACAATCGGGACTTCCCCACGGGCCAGGGAGGTGCGGATGCGGTCCGGCCTGACGTCAGTGATCCTGGCTTTGCCGTGAACGCCGTCGGTGATCAGGCCCGCCATGCTGCCCGTGAACGTGACGGGAGCCTGGCCCAGGTCTGCCAGGGCAATGGCCAGCAGGGCCGATGACACGAGTTCACCGGTGCTCAGCAGGGCATCGAGGTCGCCGGGATGCGGCCGACGGGAAACTGCGGCAGCCAGATCGCACAATTCATCGGTCATGTCGCCCATGGCGGACACCACCGCCACGACCTGGTAGCCGTTTTCCCGCGTCGCGGCGATCCGCCGCGCAGCACGGAGTATGCCCGAGGGATCGGCGAGCGACGAGCCGCCGAACTTTTGTACGATGACGCTCCCCCGGGGCGTCACCCAGTCCCTTTCGTCTAGCACGACCCGGGTCCCAACAGCGCAGCCGGCGATGTCCGATGACCCGCCGGGAACTTCGACGACGTCCCGTACCTGGCAGGGTAAGGCCGCAACTTTGCGGAGCCTGCTGCGCCGAACCCAGGGTGATTAGCCCCTGCTGCCCGTTGCGTACTCATTTGCCGTCCTAAAATCTGATCGGTCGCCTAATGCGAATTTCGCTCTGCCCCAATCCCTAGGCAATGGACTTCACCGAGACCTTCCCGCCGGTCACAGACTCGGCAGCGTCGGCAAGAATATCGAGTCCCTTCAGCAAATCCCCGGGTTCTATCGTCAGGGCCGGCATCGTCTTGATGACCTCCCCATCAGGCCCGGAGGTTTCCACCAGAAGGCCGCGGGCGAACGCTTCAACGGAAATCTTCCCCGCCACCTCGTGGTCCGGGTAGTAAATGCCCGCCAGCAGACCCCGTCCCCGGACGCGGGCACCCTCGGTACGCGCCGCAATCTGCGAGAGCCCCTCGTGCAACTGCGAAGCAAGCCCGGCGACCTTCGACTCAAGTCTCCGGTCCTGCCAGTAATGCTCCAGGGCAGCTGTCCCCGTGACGAACGCAGGATTGTGTCCCCGGAAAGTCCCGTTGTGCTCGCCGGGCTTCCAGATGTCCAGTTCCGGTTTGAAGATTGTCAGCGACAGGGGCAGACCGAACCCCGAAATGGACTTGGAGAGACACACGATATCGGGGGTTATGCCGGCATCTTCAAAACTGAAGAACGTCCCCGTGCGGCCGCATCCCGCCTGCACGTCGTCAACGATGAGCAGGATGCCGTGCTGGTGGCACAGCTCGGCAAGGCCCCGCAGCCAGGAGGCGCGGGCGGCCCTGAGTCCTCCCTCGCCCTGGACGGTTTCCACGATGACTGCGGCTGGTTTGTCAACGCCGGAGCCGCTGTCTTGCAGTGCACGGCGGAGCCAGAGAAAGTCCGCCGCCTCGCCGTCAAGGAATCCGTCATAAGGCATGCTGGAGGTATTCGTCAGGGGCACCCCCGCCCCCTCGCGCTTCATTGAATTGCCTGTCACGGACAACGAGCCCAGGGTCATTCCGTGGAACGCATTCGTGAAGCTGACGATGTGTGTCCTGCCGGTGACTTTTCGAGCCAGCTTCAAGGCAGCTTCCACCGAGTTTGTTCCGGTCGGGCCTGGAAACATGACTTTATAGTCATAGTTCCGGGGCCTCAGGATCAGCTCGTGGAAGGTTTCCAGAAAGCGACGTTTGGCAACAGTTTTCATATCAAGGGAATGGACTATTGCACCGGAGAGAAGGTATTCGACCAGCGGTCGAAGCAGGTCCGGGTTGTTGTGTCCGTAGTTCAGTGCTCCGGCGCCAGAGAAGAAATCAAGATAGTCCCTTCCGTCCTCGCTGTAGAGAGTGCTGCCCGAAGCGCGTTCAAAGACAGTGTCC
This sequence comes from Arthrobacter ginsengisoli, assembly GCF_031456935.1. Lineage (NCBI taxonomy): Bacteria > Bacillati > Actinomycetota > Actinomycetes > Micrococcales > Micrococcaceae > Arthrobacter > Arthrobacter ginsengisoli. The sequence continues at coordinate 16,278 of NZ_JAVDVQ010000008.1, forward strand.
CAGGTGCGGCAGTAGGTGCGAACTTCTGATTCAAGGATTTCAAATATATCCATCTGAGCTTTCCTTCGTTCTATTCCCCGGCCGTGGTGCGGCTCAGACATCCGGAAAACAGTCACTGGGAGCGAATTGCGGCGGCGCAATTTCGACGTCGAAAGGTTGGACCAGTGGTAACTCAACACTATGGAAGGCCGGTAACTTTCGGAACCGTATGCCGTACTCGAAAAGTTGAAGCAGATCCGGCCAAGTCTACTTAGCTGTACTCGCACTGACGGGCATTTTCCATCAAGTAGTCCGCGCTTCGCCTTAACCTGCGGCGCCGGGCTGCCCCCGGACTCACGCCGCGCCGCCACCGGGCGCCCGCGCCGTCGGGGAGTTCAGCCGCGTGCTGCGGCGGCGTAGCTGGCGGTGGCATAGGCCAGGGCGGCGGACATTTCCTTGAGCAGGTCCGCGTCGGTGTTGCTGATCGTGTCGCAGGCCTCGTGGTAGCAGGAATCGAGGTGTCTGCCGGCCACGCCGCCGTAGGTCTGCACCTGGGCCGTGGACTTCTTTTCCTCGTCGCCGCTGAACAGTCCGCCGCCGGGAATGCCGGCCTGCAGGAACGCGTCATAGTCGGAGCCGCCGTCAAAGGCAGTGGTTTCCGCCGGCAGCGAGTTCTCCTGGAAGAACCGGAAAAAGACGTCCTCGATCTGCTTCGAACCGGCCGGCCCGGCGTGGCCGAAATCCGAGCCGTCGCCGTCGTGAATGGACCGCACCCCGTTCGGGGAGGCCAGCATGTCCACGTTCAGGTTCGCCGCGGTCTGCGCCGTCCCGGCCGGGCCCAGCTCATCCACGTAGTGCCGGGACCCGTAGAGCCCGTCCTCCTCGCCGCCCCAGAACGCAAACCGGACCCGGTTCACCGGCGTGATCCCGCTGTCCTTCATCCACCGGGCGACCTCCAGCATGGCCGCGACGCCGCTGCCGTTGTCGTTGATCCCCGGCCCCTCCCGCACCGAGTCCAGATGGCCGCCGACCACCACGGTGTTCTCGGCGCTGCCCCCGGTATCGGCCAGGATGTTGAAGCTCTCGACCTGACTGCGGTTCCGGCCCTCGCCGCGGAAAGTGAACGCCTGCCGGACCGGGTTGTACCCGGCGGCGCGCAATTGCTCCTCGACATAGCGCGCGGAGGCCTCATACCCGGAAGTCCCCGACGCCCGGTTGCCGTCATGGTCATCAGCGACACGCTGCAGCGCCTCCAGATGGCCCACCATGCCCCGGCCCTTGAACTCCGCCAGCACCGCCCGCGCGTCCACACCCCCGGCCGGCTCCAGCCGCGACGCGGTGCATCCCGAGACCACGAGGCTGATCGCAACCAGGGTTGCGGCGACCGCGGTCCTTCCGAACCTTTCCATCATGTGGGGATCCTCCAGGCTTCGAAGATAACGCCCCGGCCGGTCCAGAGAAAGAGCGCGCGGTGGGGGAATATCCGGACGTGGTGCACGTTATACCGATCGATAGATGCAAACGCATATACATCGGGTATACTGGAACCAGCTCCCCGGAACACTCAGGCCACGGAAAGGCACATCATGCAGATCGGCGTATTCAGCGTCAGCGATATCACCACCGACCCCACCACGGGCCGAACCCCCACGGAGCACGAACGCATCAAGGCCTCCGTGGCGATCGCCAAAAAGGTCGAGGAAATCGGCATGGATGTCTATGCCATTGGCGAGCACCACAACCGTCCCTTCTTCTCCTCCTCCCCGACCACCACCCTGGGCTACATTGCAGCCCAGACGGAGCGCATCATCCTGTCGACGGCGACCACGCTGATCACCACCAACGACCCGGTGAAAATCGCGGAGGACTTCGCGATGCTCCAGCATCTGGCCGACGGACGCGTGGACCTGGTCCTGGGCCGGGGCAACACCGCCCCCGTCTACCCCTGGTTCGGCAAGAACATCCAGGACGGGATCGAACTCGCGATCGAGAACTACTCCCTGCTGCGCCGGCTTTGGGACGAGGACACCGTCAACTGGTCCGGCAAGCACCGCACCCCGCTGCAGAACTTCACCTCCACCCCCAGGCCGCTCGACGGCGTCGCCCCCTTCGTGTGGCACGGCTCGATCCGCACGCCGCAGATCGCCGAAGTGGCGGCGTACTACGGTGACGGTTTCTTCGCCAACAACATCTTCTGGCCCAAGGAGCACTACCAGCAGCTGATCGGCCTCTACCGCGACCGCTACGAGCACTACGGCCACGGCAAGGCCGACCAGGCGATCGTGGGCCTCGGCGGACAGTTCTTCATGCGGAAGAACTCGCAGGACGCCGTCAAGGAGTTCCGTCCCTACTTCGACAACGCCCCTGTTTACGGCCACGGCCCGTCGCTGGAGGACTTCACCTCGCAGACCCCGCTGACCGTCGGCAGCCCGCAGGAAGTCATCGAGAAGACACTCAGCTTCCGGGAGTACTTCGGTGACTACCAGCGCCAGCTGTTCCTGATCGACCACGCCGGCCTGCCGCTGAAGACCGTGCTGGAGCAGTTGGACCTGTTCGGCGAAGAGGTCCTGCCGGTGCTGCGCAAGGAGTACGCGGAGAAGACCCCGGCGCACGTCCCCGAACCGCCGACCCACGCCGGACGCGTCGCCGCATCCCTGGCCGCAGCCGGGCAGTCCTCCGGCGAAAAAGCCGGCACCTCCGGCGCCAAGAGCGTGTGATGTCCGCCAAGACGAGCGAGTCGCCGGTGCGCCTGGCCGCGGAAACCTGGGAATCCCTGTTCCGCGCCCAGGTGGCGGTCATGCGCAGGCTGCAGGCCGGCCCCGCCTTCAGGACGCTGGCGCTGAATGAGTACGATGTGCTCTTTACGCTCTCCCGCTGTCCGTCCGGATGGCTCCGCCAGAACGAGCTCAATGACCACGTGCTGCTGAGCCAGTCCAGCCTCAGCCGGCTGGTGGAACGCCTCGAAAAGCGTGGTCTCGTCGAGCGCATGCCGGCGCCCGACGACGGCCGCGGCGTCCTGGTCAGGCTCACCGAAGCCGGCCGGGACCTGCAGAAGCAGATCGGCCGGGAACACGTCCGTGACATCGCCACCCTGGTGGGCCCGGCGCTGACCCCGGCCGAGCAGCAGGAGCTGCTGCGTTTGACGGAGAAACTGCGGGCCTCGGTGACGGCGCGCTGACCCGCCGCGCCGGTCCCGGAGCGCTACCGGAGGGCGACGAGCTTCGCTGGATCCTCATTCGGCAGTCCGCCGTCCACGACCGCGGTGACCTGGAGCTGCGTCAGGGACAGGCTGCCGCCCACTGTCGAGAGGAAAGCAGTATCCGAGGAGTCCCGGCCGGCGGTGATCCGCAGCATGCTCTCCCGCGGCGCCAGTCCGGTGGGGTCGATGATGTGCCAGGCACCGTTGATATGGGCCTCGGCCACCGCGTGGAAGTCCATGGGGCTCAGCCCCGGGGCATAGACGGCGGCCAGCCTGGCCGGAACATTCTTGGCCCGCAGCAGCGAGATGGCCAGATGGGCGAAGTCGCGGCAGACACCGCGGCGGTGCAGCAGGGTCTCGACGGCGCCGTCGGTCCCCCGGGAGGATCCGCTGATGTAGCGCAACTCGCTGAAGACCCAGTTGCGCACCGCGTGCAACAGCTCGCCGCCCTGCAGGCCGCCGAATTCCGCGTAGGCGGTCGGCAGGAGCCGGTCCGACTCGGCATAGCGGCTCGGCCGGACGTAGCGGATGAGTTCCATCAGCCGTGGTTCCTCCGGCACCGCGAAGCCGGTGACGGAGGCGGTGTACTCCACGAGCACGTCCGAGGGTTCCGCGAATTCCATGTAGTGGAAGCGCCCGCCGTGGTGGTCCGAGAGCTCGGTCAGCGGGACCTCCTCGCCGCCGGCGGTCACGGACAACGACTCCACGAAGCCGCTGTAGCCGGAGTTTCGGGCCACGGACACCGCCAGGGCGACCTTGGTGTCGGCCACGGTCTTGAAGGCCAGGCGGGCGGCTACAGCGCGTTCCATGTATCTCCGGGTGTGAGGTTACCAGCGGGTTAGGACACCGCCCCCGGCCCGGAGGTGTGCGGGGCGGAGCGGGACTAGTTTTTGATCTTCAGCGACATTAGCATCCGCTGGATGTTTGCGAATTCCGAGCCTTCGTTGACGTAGCTGGCCGCCTGGTCGAGGGTGTCGAACGCCTTGGCCGGTGCCACCTTCTGGTCCGGGGCCAACGCCTTCAGCTCCGTCAGGTCAGCGAAGGAGTAGTCCCCCATTCCCTCGGGGCCGCGGACCACGTTTTGCAGCGCACAGGCGGTGCCTGCCGTCCCGCCGACGATGTTGGTAATGCCATAGGAGCCGAAGTACCGGTAGCCCTGGATCACCCGGAACACCACATGCGGCTCGATGGTGCCGTCCCCGCCGCGGTGCGGCAGCGCGACTGGGACACTGCTGACGACAGTGTACGGTTTCGCCGCGTCATCCGTGCAGGCCGCGGCGGGCCTCGGGGGAAGCCCGGTCTGCAGGGTGGCGAGGTAGCCGCCCTGGGCGTCCTTGACCTCGATTTTCAGGGCGCCCGCCATGGTTCCCTGGTCGGGGGTAACCGACTGCGCGATCCACTCCTGCGGCAGCTCAAAACTGATGGTCTTCCCCGGATCGGTGAAAACCTTCCAGACCGCCACTGTCGAGCCTGGTTCCGGCGTTCCGGAGCCGGCGGACGGGGGTATGGCCGCCGGTGCGGTGCTGCCCGCCGATGGTTCGGCGGACGGCACGCCTCCGTTCGGGTTCGGGCCGCTGCCCGCCGTCCAGGCGGGGGCGCCCTGGTTGTCGCCGCTGCAGCCGGAGAGTGCGGCGGCAGTGAGCGCCACCGCAGCGGCCGCCCGGATGCCGCGGGCCATTGTCCGCAGCAGGGTATCCGTCCCGGTCATGGTGCCAGCGTAGCGGGACTTCGGGCCGCGGCGTCCACAATGAACGGCGCGATTCGCCACCGGAAAGCGGGATACGCTGGGGCCATGGCGGATCAGGGAATTGACTCGACGGATTTCGGGGTGCAGGACAGCGTGGCGGACATTTCCGCCGTCGACATCGCGGAGTGGCGGCTCCGGACGTTTGCGCTCTACGCGAATGTGCGCAAGATCGCGGCGGAGGATCCGGCCGAGGCGCATTCCTACTGGCGCCAGGAGCGGGACCGGATGCTCGGCACCCACCCCGCATCGCCGCTCACGGCCGCCGCGAAGTCGAGTTTCGGCGGGCTCAAAACGGCGGACTACGACCCGATCTACCGCTTCCACATTCCGGTCACCGGCGAGGGCGCCGGCCGGGAGATGAACGTGGAAACCGGGACGGACGGTGTGGTCCGTTTCGTCCGGCTGGGCACTTTCGATTTGCCGGAACTGGGCCAGCTCGCCGTGTGGAGGCTCCACGGCTACGGCGGCGGTATCTTCGTGCCGTTCCGTGATGCCACGGCCGGGCAGCCCGGCGGCAGCTACGGCGCGGGCCGCTACCTGCTGGACACGATCAAGGGCGCCTTCCACGGTGTGCAGGGATCGGGCCCGGAGGCCGAGTTCGTTGTCGACTTCAACTTCGCCTACAACCCGTCCTGCGCCTACAACGAGGCGTGGGCCTGCCCCCTCGCCGGCCCCTCCAACCGCCTGGCCGTGGAGATTCCTGTCGGCGAGCTTTACTGAGCGGATGGATGCCCAGCTCGAGCAGCACGCCCCTGCCCCTGCCGTCGCCGCCGTCCGTGTTCCCGTCCGCCGCCGGCACCGCGGCGTCCTGCGCTATCCGGTCGCCCGGCAGCTGCTGAGGTTCACCGGCGTCGGAATTGTCTGCACGGTGACGTCGCTGGCGCTCTATGCCTTCCTTCGGCCGTACTTCGGCCCGCAGCCGGCCAACGCGACAGCCCTGATCCTCACCTCACTCATGAATACGCCGCTGAACCGGCGGCTGACTTTCAAAATCACGGAACGCCACCGGATGAAGCGCGACCATCTCAACGGCCTGATCGTGATCCTGGTGGCGCTGCTGCTCACCGGCGGCAGCCTCGGCGTCCTGCACTGGATCAACCCCGCCGCGACCGTCGCCCTCGAGTTGTGGACCACCACCCTGGCCGGCTTGGCGGCCACCGCCGTGCGTTTCACCCTGCTGCGGCACTGGATTTTCCGCCGGGCCCGGCACCACTGACCCCCAACGCCCGGTTGAACTGTCAGTTGATGCGGCCAAAGGGGCCCGATAACGACATCAAGGGATAGATCAACCCGGGTGTGTGCTCCCGAGGGCCTGGACGCTGCCGACGGCGGTGCGGACCGCGGCCGCCGCCTCCTGCAGCTCCGCCGCCGTGACCGTGGAGTCGAAGCTGAAACGGACCGCGGCCTGGGCAATGTCGTCCTCGATGCCCATCGCCCGCAGCACCGGGGACGGCTCGTCCGAACCTGCGGCGCAGGCCGAGCCGCTGGAGCAGATGACACCCAGTCGCTCAAGTTCCAGCAGCACGGATTCGCCGCTGGTCCCCGGGAAGCAGAACGAGGCGACGGAGGGCAGCCGCTCGCTCGGGTGGCCCGTGAGGACGGCACCCGGGACTCCGGCCCGCACGGCCCGGATGAAGTCATCGCGCAGGGCCGCGACATGGGACGCGCGGTCCCCTTGCGAGGCCGCTGCCAGCGTCAGGGCTGTCGCGAGCGCGACGGCGCCGGCGACGTTCTCGGTCCCCGAGCGGCGCCCGCGCTCCTGCCCGCCGCCGTGGATCACGGGTTCCAGCCGGGTCCGGCCGCGCACGAACAGCGCCCCGTTCCCCTTCGGCGCGCCCAGCTTGTGGCCGGAGACGCTGAGCGCATCCACGCCAAGCACCGCGGTGTCCAGCGGCAGCCAGCCGGCGGCCTGGACGGCGTCGGTATGGAAGGGGGTGCCCTGCGCGTGGGCCAGCGCGGCGAGCCGGGCGATGGGCTGCACCGTGCCGACCTCGTTGTTGGCGTACATGATGCTCACCAGGGCGGTCCCGGGCCAGAGGACCGCGGCGAGGGCCTCCTCGGTGACGCGGCCGCAGGCGTCCACCGGGACGACGTCGACGGCGAAGCCGTGCACGCGTTCGAGGTAGCGGGCTGATTCCTCCACGGCGGGATGCTCGACGGCGCTGATCACCACGCGGTCCAGCCGCGGGTCAGCGGCGCGGCGGGCCAGGGCGATGCCCTTGACTGCCAGGTTGTCCGCTTCCGTGCCGCCGGAGGTGAAGATGACTTCGCCCGGGCGGCAGCCGAGGACTTTGGCGCTCGCCGTGCGCGCCGCGGCGAGCGCCGTGGCGGCGGCGTCGCCGAGGGAATGGCGGCTCGAGGGGTTGCCGAACTCCCCGGTGAGGTACGGCCACATGGCCTCCAGCACCTCGCGGCGGACCGGGGTGGTGGCAGCGGCGTCGAGGAAGATCATGGCGGGTTTCAGTGCGCCGTCTGGTCCGGGGCAGGAACAGGCTCGAGTTCAATATCGAGCCCGAGGTCCAGCGCCGCGACGCTGTGGGTGAGCCCGCCGATCGAGATGACGTCCACCCCCGTGGCTGCGATGCCGGCCACGGTGGCCAGGTTGACGTTGCCGCTGGCTTCGACGCGGGCGCGGCCAGCCACGAGGGCTACTCCGGCGGCGAGCTCCGGCAGGGAGAAGTTGTCGAGCATGATGGTGTCCACCCCCGCTGCAAGCACGGGTTCGATCTGCTCCATGCTGTCCACCTCCACCTCAAAGTGAGTGGTGTGTCCGAGCCGGGCCCTGGCGTCCTGCAGCACCGCGGTGAGCCTGGACGCGTCCCCGCCGGTGAGGACGGCCAGGTGGTTGTCCTTGGCCAGTACGGCGTCCGAGAGGCTGAAGCGGTGGTTCGCGCCGCCGCCGCACCGCACGGCGTAGCGTTCGAGCACGCGCAGCCCCGGCGTTGTCTTCCGGGTGTCGGTGATCCGCGCGCCGGTGCCGTGAACCAGCGCCGCGAACTCGGCCGTCTTCGTGGCGATGGCACTCATCCGCTGGACCAGGTTCAGGGCGACGCGTTCGGCCAGCAGCACGGCGCGGGCGTTCCCGCGGACCCTCGCGAGCGGCGTTCCCGCGGCAAAGGCCGCACCGTCGGCCACCAGGAGCTCGACGTCGGCACCGGCGTCCGTGAGCTTCATCGCAGCGGCGAACACCTCGCCGCCGCTGAATACCCCGGGAACGCGGGCGGCCAGGACCGCCGTCGCGCGCGCGTCGGCGGGGATGAGCGTCTGCGAGGTGATGTCACCGTACGGCGCGTCCTCCAGCAGCGCGGCCCGCAGCACCGCGTCGACGGCGGCGGCGGGCAGGGTACCGGCGAGCTCCGCCACCGGGAGGGCGCTCGGGCGGGCTGCGGCGGGTGCTGTCATGACGGGATCCTTTGTTTCGGGCGGGATGCGGGGGCATGCCGGCGGCCATGAACGCCGGCCGGCGGGGTGGAGCGGGCGGGCACTGCGAGCAGGGCGGGGCGGGCGGCAGCGGGTTCGGCGTCGGCACGATAGTGGGCGCCCACGGAGCTGGTGCGCTTCAGCGAGGCCGCGACCAGCAGCCGGGCGGCCAACAGCAGGTTCCGGTCCTCGTGGCCGGACTGGTCCAGGACGGAGCGGTCCTCACCGGCGGTGCCCGCAGCCCACTCCGCGAGCCGGCGGGCGGCGGCGTCGAGTTCGGCTGCGGTGCGCATCACTCCGGCGGCAGCGGTCATCAGGCGCCGCAGCGCGTCCCGGCTGAACGGAACCGTCTGCACCCCGGGCTCCGCGGCAGGGAGTTCGGCCCTGCTGCCGGCGGCTGTAGCCGCCGGGCCCATCTCCGTGCCCGGGCCCCCGAGGAAGGCTTCCACCGCGCGGCGGCCGAAGACCAGTCCTTCCAGGAGCGAATTGCTGGCCAGCCGGTTGGCGCCCTGCGCGCCCGTGCACGCGACTTCGCCGGCCGCGTACAGCCCCGGCACGGACGTGCGTCCCCACAGGTCGGTGGACACGCCTCCCATCCAGTAGTGGGCCGCCGGGGACACCGGAAGCGTTTGCGTGGTCCAGTCGTAACCGGCGGCGCGGGTGGCAGCGTTGATGGTGGGGAAACGGCGGGCCAGGAAACCGGGACCGCGGGCGGCCTCGATTCCACGGGCGTCCAGGAAGACGGGGCTGTCCGCCGGCGCGCCAACAGCGGCCAGGTGCAGGGCGATGCTGCGGGAGACGACGTCGCGCGGGGCGAGTTCGGCGTCCGCGTGGTAGTCCGGCATAAAGCGGTAGCCGGCGGCGTCGAGCAGGACGGCTCCCTCGCCGCGGACCGCCTCGGAAATGAGCAGCGCCGGCGGACCGCCGGGGAGCTCGTCCGCCGCCAGCGTGGTGGGATGGAACTGGAAGAACTCCAGGTCCCGGACGGCCGCCCCCGCCCGCCACGCGAGCGCCAGGCCGTCGCCCGTGGCGACGGAGGGGTTGCTGGTCCGGGCAAAGAGCCTGCCGGCACCGCCGGTGGCCAGGAGGACCGCGTCGGCGTCCAGCTGCCGGGGGTGCCCCTTGGACAGGTAGTCGACGCCGGTCACCCGGGCGGCGCCCGCCAGGGGGCCCTGCCTGGGGCGGCCGGTGCGGAGTTCGGTGACGAAGGCGCCGGTCTCCACCCGGAGCCTGCCCTGGGCTGTCCGCTCCAGGACGGCGGCGACGAGCCCGCGGGCGATGCAGGCACCGGTCGCGTCTCCGCCGGCGTGCAGGATGCGGGCGGCCGAATGTGCCGCTTCCAGGCCCAGGGCCGGTCCGCCGTCGGGACCCGCGTCGAAATGCACGCCATAGCGGCCCAGTCCGGCGATGTCCCGGACGGCCTCGGTGCACAGGACCCGGACTGCCTCGGCGTCGTTGAGCCCCGCACCGGCGGTGAGCGTGTCCGCGATGTGGGCAGCCACGGAGTCCCCGGGAGCTGCCTCCCCCGGCGCCAGCACCGCCGAGACACCGCCCTGGGCGAAGAAGGTGTTGCTCTGCTCCAGGGTCCCCTTGGTCAGGAGGACCACTTCGATGTCACGGCCGCCGGCGGTGGCGGCGTCGGTCGCGAGCAGCGCGGCGTAGAGCCCCGCAACCCCGCTGCCGACAATCACGAGCCGCCTGGTCACGGCCGCGCCGCCAGCATGCGTTCCAGGGCCACTTTTGCCGGGGCGGCGACGTCCTCGTCCACGGTGATGCGGTTGAGGACCTCGCCCCGGACGAGTGCCTCCAGGACCCAGGCGAGGTAGCCCGGGTGGATGCGGTACATCGTGGAGCAGGGGCAGATCACCGGGTCCAGGCAGAAGATGGTGTGCTGCGGGTATTCCGCGGCGAGCCGGTTCACCATGTTGATCTCGGTGCCGATCGCAAACACTGTGGGTTCGGTGGCCGCGGCGATGGCTTTCTTGATGAAGTCGGTGGACCCGGCGGAATCGGCGGCGTCAACTACCTCCATGGGGCACTCCGGGTGCACGATCACCTGCACGCCGGGGAACTCGGCGCGGGCCTTCTCGATCTGGCCGACATTGAAGCGCTTGTGGACCGAGCAGAAGCCGTGCCAGAGGATCACCCGGGAATCGAGCAGGGCCTGTTCGTCGTTGCCGCCGAGGTCCTTGCGCGGGTTCCACATGGGCATCTGCTCCAGCGGCACGCCCATGGCTTTGGCGGTGTTGCGGCCCAGGTGCTGGTCCGGGAAGAACAGCACGCGCTGGCCGCGCTCGAACGCCCACTCCAGGACAGTCGCGGCGTTGGAGGACGTGCAGACGATTCCGCCGTGCTCGCCGCAGAAGCCCTTGAGGGCTGCGGAGGAGTTCATGTACGTGACCGGGATGACGGGGACGCGGCCGTCGGCGTCGGGCTCCGTGCCGAAGACTTCCGCGAGCTGCTCCCAGCACTCTGTCACGGAGTCGATGTCCGCCATGTCCGCCATCGAGCAGCCTGCGGCGAGGTTGGGCAGGATCACGGCCTGGTCCGGCCGGGACAGGATGTCCGCGGTCTCGGCCATGAAGTGCACGCCGCAGAAGATGATGGCCTCGGCGTCGGGTCGGGTCAGCGCCGCGTTGGCCAGCTGGAAGGAATCGCCCACGAAGTCGGCGTACTCCACCACCTCGTCGCGCTGGTAGAAGTGGCCCAGGACGACGGCGCGGTCCCCAAGGGCCGCCTTGGCGGCCCTGATCCGGACGTCGAGTTCGGCGTCGCTGGCCAGCTTGTACTCCTCCGGGAGCTGGCCCTGCCGGGGGCTCGAGGCCGGTGCCACGTCGGCGGCCGAGGCGCCCGGTCCGTAGGCGGGCGCGCCGGCGAGGGCCTCGGCGAGGTCGTAGTCCCAGGGCCCGCGGGCCAGCGCCGGGCTGCAGGTGGAAGCGGCGGCCAAATTGCTGGCGGCCTGTTCGCGCGTGATCAGCTGGATGGCTGTGTTGACGCTGCTCATGGTGTGCTCCTGTTGTCTGGATCGAGGCCTGGGCGGCCGGTGAAGCGGTAGAGGCGGGGCGGGCGGTGTTTGCCGCCCTGCAGATACTGGTCGGTCTCTTCGATTTCCGGGGTGGCCTTGACGTGGCGGCGGAAGTTGGCCGGGTCCAGTTCGCGGTCCAGAACGGCCTCGTAGACCTCCCGGACCTGGGCGAGGGTGAAATATTCGCCCAGCAGGTGGTACGCAATGGATCCGTAGGCCATCTTGTTGCGCAGCCGCCACAGCGCGTAGTCAATGATGGCGTTGTGGTCGAAGGCCAGCTCGCCCAGCCGGTCGGCCCGGAACCATTTGACGTTCTCGGATTCGTCCGCGAGCGCGGCCTCGGTGGGCTGCACGAGCGCCCAGTAGACGATCGATACGACGCGCTGGGTGGGCGAGCGGTGCAGGCCGCCGAAGGCGTAAAGCTGCTCGAGGTAGCTGGGCGCCAGGCCGGTCGTTTCCCGCAGGTTCCGCAAGGCGGCGTCCGGCAGGGACTCGGTGTGGCTCAGCGGGCCGCCGGGCAGCGCCCAGAGTCCTTTGAAGGGTTCCCGGATCCGGCGCACCAGCGGGATCCAGAGGGTGGGGCGTCCGGAGCGTTCGCTGGGGCGGAGGGCGAAGATCACCGTCGAGATGGCCAGCGACGGCGGTGCGAGCTGGCGTTCGGCGACGTTGGCTGCTGTGGTGTAAACGGTGATTCACCCCGCATTCGTGCGTGCCGGGCCGGCAGTGGCGCGCTTCCCGGACAGTTCCGGCCCAACCGCCGGATTAGTTATAGTCAAATTGACTAGAACTAATGATACGGCCCCGCCGGCCGGGCGCAAAATGTTTCAGGTCACATGCCGGCGGGCCTGTCACTTGCTTGTGGCTGCGGCTTCGAGCAGCGGCAGGGTGCGCCCCTGGAAATGCGTGTTGAGGACGATCACGGACGAGGACCGCAGGATCGTCCTGGTGGCGATCATGGCATCGAGGACGCGCTGGAGGTCCGAATTGGACCGTGCCGCGATACGGGCCATGAGGTCCGAGCTCCCGGACACGGTGTGGATCTCAATCAGTTCCGGGATCCTCGCCATGGCCTCCACGACGGCGTCGTGCCCGAGATCCTGATTGATCGTGAGGGAACAGAACGCCACCACCGGGAAGCCGAAGTGTGCCGGATCCGGGTGCGGCACCCATGAGCCGATCACACCGGCGTCCTGCATCCGGTCCAGCCGCGACTGCACCGTGGCGCGGGCTACCTTCAGCACCCGGGAGGCCTCCAGGATCGAGGCCCTGGGGAAATCCGTGAAAAATCGGACAATCTTTGCATCCAGCGGATCAACGTCCATGGATTTTTCCTTTCCACGCGGCCCCGGTGGGACAAACCGCCGCCAATACCCCCGTTTTAATTAGCAAACTGCCACCATGCTCTCACGCCAGTGGCGGCCCGGCGATCCTTAGCGCCGGCGTAAGGACGGTAAATTCAATAGGTCCCATAAGGACGCACAGACCCAAACCACACGAAGGTTCGCCATGACAACGAAGTCCACCGCGACGCTACCCACCGCGGTCCCCGCCCCGAGCCTGGGGCACAGCATGAAGCCACGCCAACTGACCATGATGGGACTGGGCAGCGCGATCGGCGCCGGCCTGTTCCTCGGCTCGGGCGCAGGAATCCAGGCGGCGGGACCGGCCGTGCTGATCTCCTACCTCGTTGCCGGAACCCTGATCATCCTGGTGATGTGGGCTCTCGGCGAGATGGCCGCGGCCAACCCCAACAGCGGCGCCTTCTCCGTCTACGCGCAAAAAGCCATGGGCAAAACCGCGGGGGCGACCGTCGGCTGGCTTTGGTGGCTGCAGCTCGTGGTGGTCATCGCCGCCGAGGCCCTCGGCGCCTCCGCCCTGCTGTTCACGGTGTGGCCGGTGATCCCGGTCTGGGCTTTGTCCCTGATCTTTATGGTGCTGTTCACCGCGATCAACCTCGCCGGGGTGAAGAACTTCGGTGAGTTCGAGTTCTGGTTCGCCATTCTCAAGGTGGCCGCCATTGTGTTGTTCCTCGGCATCGGAGCCGCCCTGCTGCTGGGCTGGTTGCCGGATGTCGAGTCCCCGGGCCTGTCCAACGTCACCGCCGACTTCGCCCGGGCCGGCCTGGGCGGCATCGCCACAGCGCTCTTCGTGGTGATTTTCGCTTTCGGCGGGACCGAGATTGTCAGTGTGGCCGCCGCCGAGACGGAGAACCCCCAGCACAGTGTGGCGCAGGCAATCCGCACCGTCGTGTGGCGCATCCTGGTCTTCTATATCGGCTCCGTGTTCGTCATCGCCGCCGTCCTGCCATCCACCTCGGACGCCCTCGCGTCACCCTTCGCCGGCGTCCTGGACATGGCCGGCATCCCCGGCGCCGGCGCCGCCATCACCCTGGTGGCCGTCGTCGCACTCCTCTCGGCCCTGAACGCGAACCTTTACGGGGCGTCCCGGATGGTCTACTCGCTGTCCGAACGCGGCGAGGCGCCCCGCTTCCTGTCAAAGATCAACAAGGCACGCGTGCCGATGCTCGCAGTCGGCGTCTCCGTGGCGTTCGGCTTCCTGGCCGCCGTGCTGGAGCTGCTCTTCCCCGAGAAGATCCTTCCGGCGCTGTTCCAGCTGGTCGGCTCGACCTGCCTGATGGTGTGGGGCTCGGCGCTGGTGTCCCAGCTGATCCTCCGCCGCCGCGCCGACCGTGACGGCACCGTCCTCCCGCTGCGGATGAAGGGCTTCCCTGGCCTGACGATCTTCGGGCTGGTGCTCCTGGCCCTGATCTTCGCCGTCGGCTTCAGCAGCCCGGACAGCAGCAAGCAGCTCGTCAGCACCATCATCCTGGTCGCCGGCATCGCCGCGGCCTGCTGGCTCGGTGCCCGGCTGACCCGCAACCGCAGCGCGGCACCGGCAGAGCAGGCCGAACCCGCCGACGCCGGGAGGTAGCCCGGCCGGTACGCCGCGGCGCTGTACAAACTGTCAGGCCCAATGCCACACGAATTGGCACTCTTGTACAGTCTGGTCAGTGATCCGGAGGCTGATTGCCCAGCCGCTGGCGGGTGACTAGGGTCACAGCCATGGATACCCTTCCGTTGGCTTCCGGCGACGCCGCCGAACCGCTCGCGCCCGCCCAGCTCCGCGAGCTCTATTGGCTGATGGCGGCGGTCCGTCACCTGGATACCGCAGCCGTCGCCTGGCAGCGCCAGGGGATCATTCCCGGCTACGCGCCCGAGCTTGGCCAGGAGGCGGCCCAGGTGGGCAGCGGCTTCGCCGTTGACACCGCCCGGGACTTCGTTTTCCCGACCTACCGCGAGATGGGCGTGGCGCGCACCATGGGCGTTGACATGGTGGCGTACATGTCCACGCACAAAGCCACCTGGCACGGCGGCCTCTACAACCCGCTGGAATCCCGGCTCGCGCCGATCCAGGCCGTGGTGGCAGGCTCGGTGCTGCACGCCGTCGGCTGGGCCCACGGGCAGACGCTGGACGGGAAGGACGGCGTGGCGCTCAGCTACTTCGGCGACGGCGCCTCCTCCCAGGGCGACGTCCATGAGGCCTTGAATTTCGCCGCCGTGATGAAGGCCCCCGTGGTGTTCTTCGTCCAGAACAACGGCTGGGCCATCTCGGTTCCGACCGAACGCCAGGTGGCGGGCGGCTCGGTCGCCGCCCGCGCCGCCGGCTACGGCATGGCGGCACTGCAGATCGACGGCGACGACGTCGTCGCCGTCCTCGCCGCGACCCGGCGAGCCTTCGCGCACGCCCGGTCCGGCAACGGCCCGGTGCTCATTGAGGCCATGACCTACCGCCGCGGCCCGCACTCGACGTCCGATGATCCGGGACGCTACCGCTCCCTCGACGAGGAGCGCGACGGCGCCGGCCCTGACCCGCTGCAGCGCTTCCGGCAGCAGCTGCTCGCCGACGGCATCGCGGATGAGGCCTTCTTCGCCGCGGCCCTCGCCGCGGCCCAGGCGGAGGAGGAACAGATCCGCGCCGGCATCCAGGCGCTCGGTCCCCGCCCCGGCACCGAAATGTTTGACCTGGTCTTCCAGGAAACCACCCCTGCGCTGCAGGCCCAGGCCGCCAGCTGGCGCGAGGAGTCCGAACATGTCTAGCCCGACACTCGAAGGGGCAACGCTTGTGGAACGCTCCGTGACCACCACCGTGATGTCCATGCAGCAGGCGCTCAACCGCGCCCTCGACGAAGTCCTCGCGGAGCATCCAAAGACCCTGGTCTTCGGCGAGGACTGCGGCCGGCTCGGCGGCGTCTTCCGGATCACCGACGGCCTGCAGGCCAGGCACGGCGAGCGCCGCGTCTTCGACACGCCGCTGGCGGAATCAGGGATTCTGGGCATGTCGGTGGGTCTGGCGATGGCCGGATTCCACCCCATCCCCGAGGTCCAGTTCGACGGCTTCGCCTACCCGGCGATCAACCAGATCGTCTGCCAGATCGCCCGGATGAACTACCGCAGCCGCGGCACCATGCCGATGCCCATCACGCTCAGGGTTCCCAGTTTCGGCGGCATCCGCGCCCCCGAACACCACGGCGAAAGCCTCGAGGCACTCTTCGCCCACGTGCCCGGCCTGAAGGTGGTCTCGCCGTCGAACCCGCACGAGGCCTACCACCTGCTCAAATATGCCGCGACGCGCCCGGACCCGGTGATCTTCATGGAGCCGAAGTCCCGTTACTGGCAGAAGGGCGAGGTCAACATCGCCCGACACGACCCGGCGGGCGGCTCCCCCACCGGAGCAAAGGTGATGCGCGAAGGCCGCCACCTCACGCTCGTCGCCTGGGGAGCCATGGTCTCCCGCTGCCTGCAGGTGGCAGAGCTCGCCGCGGAGGACGGGATCGACGTCGAGGTCCTGGACCTGCGCTGGCTCAAGCCGATCGACGCCGGGGCGCTGGCGGCCTCCGTGCGCAGGACGCGCCGCGCCGTCGTCGTCCATGAAGCGCCGCTGACCTCCGGGCTGGGTGCCGAGGTGGCCCAGCTGATCACGCAGAGCTGCTTCGACACGCTCAGGGCTCCGGTGGAGCGGGTCACCGGCTTTGACGTCCCGTACCCCTCGGGGGACCTGGAAGACGAATACATCCCAAACATTGACCGGATCCTGTTCGGGATCCAGCGAGTACTGGAGTACAAACGTGGCTGAAATTTCCTTCCCGCTCCCCGACCTCGGCGAGGGCCTGATCGAGGCAACCGTGCTGGAATGGCTCGTGGCCCCGGGCGACCAGGTGGAGCGGAACCAGCCCCTGGTAGAGGTGGAAACCACAAAATCAGCCGTTGAGTTGCCCAGCCCGCAGGCAGGTAAAGTGGTCCGTATCCACGGCGGGCCCGGTGACAAGATCAATGTCGGCGAGCCCTTGATTGTGTTTGAGGTGCCGGACAACACCGCCGGCATCGTGGGCACGGTCCCGAGGGAAGAGGCACCGAAGCGCCGGGTCCGCCTGAGCGCCGTACTTGATGAGGACTGACACCATGAGCGGCAGACACACCGGCGAACAGCACTCCCACACCGTCGAGGGCACCGACCCCCAGTTATACGTCGGAGTGCACGAGCCAGGATCCGACGCCGGACTGCGCCCGGTGCTGCTGCTGCACGGCTTCTCCTCCTCTTCCAAACTCAACTGGGAGGACACCGGCTGGCTGGCCGCGCTGCTGGAGGCCGGCCGCCGCGTCATCACGGTGGACCTTCCCGGCCACGGGCGCAGCGGCGCCCCCGAGGACATGGATTCCTACACCCCCAGCAGGATCCGCGCCGACCTGCTGCAGATCGCGTTCGACGCCGGCGTCCGCCCGTTGCGCGACGGCGACCCGTCCAGCGGGCTGGACCTGATCGGCTACTCGCTCGGCTCCCGGCTCGCCTGGGAATTCGGCGCCACCCAGCATGAACTGGTGCACCGGCTGGTCCTCGGGGGCCCGAACGTCGCCGATCCGCTGGCCGACTTCGACCTGGTCGCCGCGCAGCGCTACCTGGCCGACGGCACGCCGATCGCCGACGCGTCCACGGCCGGGCTGCTGAAAATGGCCCAGATGCTGCCAAGCAACAACATCTTCTCGCTGCTGTCCCTCGTGGAGGCCATCAAGGGCGAGCCGTTCGATCCCGCCGAGGCCGTGCCGCACGTGCCGATGCTGCTGGTGGCCGGGGAGAAGGACGAGCGCGCCGCGTCAATGCCGGACCTTGCTGCCCTCGGCGCCAAGGCCGGAGCCATGGTCGAGCAGCTGGTCCTGCCCGGCCGGAACCACGCCAACGCCATCACCAGCCGCGCCTTCAAGCAGGGAGCCATCAGCTTCCTGGCCGTCTAGGCCCTCCTTAAAGAGTCAACGCGGGGCCACTTAGCGCCGGTCCGGGGTTCCGGATGGGCGCTAAGTGACCCCGCGTTGCTGTTGTGCGGGCTAGTGGTGGCTGCTGACGCCCAGCGGGCGGCCCTTGGTTTCCCCGGCGAGGAGGACGCCGGCGGCGGAGATGACGCAGAGGATCATGATGTAGATACCGATGGAACCGGTCCACCCGGTGCCCTGCAGCAGGACCTCCGCGATGGTGGCCGCGAACGCGCCGCCCAGGATGGCACCGAAGGCGTAGCCGATGGAGATGCCCGAGTAGCGCACGTTCGCCGGGAACATCTCGGCGTACATCGCGGACATCGGGCCGTAGGACAGGCCCAGGCCGATGGTCAGGACGAACAGCGCAACGCCGTAGAGCAGGATGTTCTTGGTGTCGATCAGGGCGAACATCGGGATCATCCAGGCGAAGACGATGCCGTAGCCGATCAGGAAGGTCTTGACGCGGCCGATCTTGTCCGACAGCCAGCCGCCGATCAGGGTGAAGATCAGCCAGCCGAAGGATGCCAGCGTGGTGGCCAGCAGGATCTGCGCGACGGGCATCTTCAGGGACTTGGTGGCGTAGGAGATGAAGAAGGCGATCAGCAGGTAGCCGGCAGCGTTGTTGCCGATGAAGATCATCGTCGAGTAGAGAACGGCCTTCTTGTGCTTGCGGATGAGCTCTCCGAGCGGAGCCTTGCTCTTTTCCTTGCGTTCCTGCATCTCCTTGAAGACGGGGCTCTCGGCCACCGCGCGGCGGATCAGGTAGCCGACGACGATCAGCACGATGGAGAGAAGGAACGGCACACGCCAGCCCCAGGCGGCGAAGTCTTCCTTGGACATGGTGGTATTGAGGAAGTACAGCAGGCCGGTGGCGAGGATCATGCCGACCGGAACACCGATCTGCGGGTACGCACCGAACAGGCCGCGCTTGCTCTTGGGAGCGTGCTCGACTGCCATCAGGGCGGCGCCGCCCCATTCACCGCCGGCGGAGAAGCCCTGGATGACGCGGAGGAGGATCAGCAGGACCGGAGCCCAGACGCCGATCTGGGCGTAGGTCGGCAGCATGCCGATCAGCGCCGTGGCGGCGCCCATCATGATGAGGGTGAAGACCAGCATGGCCTTGCGGCCGAGGCGGTCACCGAGGTGGCCGGCGACGATGGCGCCGAGCGGGCGGAACAGGAAGCTGATGCCGATGAGGGCAAAGGACAGGATCTGTGCCAGGCCCGGGTTGGAGGCGTTCAGCGGTGCCAGGAACAGCGGCGACAGCAGCGTTGCCGTCAGCTGGGCGAAGATGAAGAAGTCGTACCACTCGATGGTGGTCCCGACCAAGGTGCCCGCGAGGACCTTGCGTTCCTCATGCTTGCTGCTGGGGCCCGCCTCAGAATCGACACTTGAAGTTGCGGTCATTGGAACTCCGTTGCTGGGGGCAGAGGTACTGCCCGGGTGGGTGCGATGGAATAACTGAATGCCTCTAGCATTTACTGATCGAACGGTCAGTTAGTATTCAGTATCTTACTATGAAATATGTGACCGGACGCACACATTTTTGAAAAAAGGGCTTCGCCGCCCCGGGAAGGGGCGACGTCACGCAGCTCAGTCGTCGCGGTTCAGGAACTCCCGGACCCTGGCCCGGACAGGCTCCCGGTCGTAGCTGTTGACCATGGCCGCGGCCATCCGCACCGGATCGCCGAAGAAGAAGTACTCATACAGCGACTGCCGGCCGGAGAAGCCGGAGATTGAGGCATCGAAGGCCAATTTGAACAGCCGGACGCGCTCGGGTCCGGTCAGCGACTTGCCCTGCAGGTACATCTCGATGTCGGCCCGGGCTTCGCTGTTGACGTCGGCCTCGCCCGGAAGTGCCATCAGCCCGGACGCGGAGAACTTCCGGATGATCTGCGGGAAACGCTGCGCAACCTTCGGGTACCAGTTGCGGGCCGCGTTGAGCGTGGACCACTTCGGCAGCATCACGCCGGCTTCGTTGAGCCGGGCATCCGCCTCGGAGGCCCGGACCAGCGCCTTGCCGATTTCGACGTCGACAATCAGTTCGGCGATGTCCTCCTGGATGTGCTGGAAACCGTCGATGCCGATCGAGTCGGCGAGTTCGGATGCCAGTCCCAGGAAAAACTCGCTCTTTGCAATGGTGCGGGTGACCACCTGGTGCGTCATCAGGGCGCCGGCGCCGGTTTCGGAGTAGAAGCCGTTGCACAGTTGCGGGTTGCCGAGCATAAAGATGCGCTCGTTGGGGACGAAGACATGGTCGAAGATCGCGACCGCGTCCATTTCCTCGTAGCGCGACGCAAGCGGCTCATCGTGGGTGCTGCCGCCGTTGTACAGCGATGTGCGGCACAGGTAGCGCAGGCCCGGCGTGTCGTTGGGGATCGCGAAGGCATAGGAGTACGGGGCATCCTCCGGCGTGCCGCGGAGCACCGTGGAGGGGAAAACCAGGAGCTCGTCCGCGATCGGGGCGATGGTGGCCAGCATGCGGGCGCCCTGGATGACGATGCCGTCCTCGCGCTCCTCGATAATCCGGGCCGAAAGCTGGCCGCCGAGCTGTTCGGAGCCGGAGACGGAACGGTTCACCTGCGGCGGAATCAGCGTGTGGGTGGCGAGGACGTCGTTTTCACGGGCCCACTCGTAGTAGTTGCGGATGTTTTCGCCGAATTTGGGGTCGGCCTGGGAAAACCACTTCTCTGCCGTGCTGAGGGCGGTGAGCGAGGAGTTCATGTAGTCGCCGGAGCGGCCCAGGAAGCCGTTGGAGGATTCTGCCCAGGTGGAGATGGCACGCCGGCGGCGCTCGAGGTCCCCGATGGTCTTCGGCACCAGGAAGGACGCGTTGACGAGGTCGCCGCTGGTGGGTGAGGTGTAGGTCAGCGCGTCCTGGTACCTGGGGTCATGCTGCATGTCGAAGAGCTTGGCGTAGGAGCGGGCCACGTTGCGGAACGCGGGGTGCTCGGCGATCTTCTCGCTGACAACCTCCCCGTCGATCACCACGTGGGGTGTCATTTCGTTGAGCCTGTCCAGGTACTGCTGTCCGGTACGGATACCCATTACTGTTTCTCCAGTCGTCGTTGAGCTGCGTCGATAAAGGCTGAGTTGGTGTGCAGGCGGGCTGCCGTGACGCGCCCGGTCAGAGCAGGTCTTCCATGCCCAGCTGGCTTTCCGGGATCGTGGTGAAGGTGCTGTTCGCAAAGGCCAGCGCATCGCCGTTGCGGTAGTTGAAGTCCACTACCTCGCCGATGTAGAGCGTGTGGTCGCCGCCGTCGTACGCCGCCCAGGGCTTGCATTCAAAATAAGCCAGCACGCTGGAGAGCCGGGGAGCAGTTTCGCCCTCGACCCAGCGCGGTTCAGGCCCCGGACGGCCGGCGAAGTGCATCGCGAGCTGCCGTTGTTCCGCGCCCAGGATGTTGACGGTGAAGGGCCGGCCGGCGAGCTCGTTGTGCGCCCTGGTTGTGCGGGCGATGCTCACGAGTACCAGCGGCGGGTCCATGGACACGGAGGTGAAGGAATTGACGGTGATGCCGTGGCGTTTCGTGACGCCATCGAAGGTCACGATTGCGACGCCCGTGGCGAACCGGCCCAGGCTGCCGCGGAAGTGGTGGTCCCGGGGCGCGGACGTGCGGCCCGGGACAACCGGTACGGGCTCGGTACGCGGCTTGGCAATCATCAGTGATCCCCTGCGTTCTGTGGTCGCTGTGTCTTGTGGCGGTGTGTCCTGCGGCTCTTGCCCGCCCGGGAGATTGTTCTATAATCGAATTATTCTATAATCGAACATATAGTTCCCATATAGAACGCTAGCGCACTGTGGGGCACGGCACAAGGGCCACCCGGTGCCACCCGGCTTCACCACCGCCCGCACCTAGGATGGACCAATGACCCCGACTGCCGCCAGCGCCCAGGCCTCCCCCTCCCAGACGTTGTCGCGCGGCATCCGCGCCCTGGAAATCCTCGCCGATGCCCAGCACCCGCTCACCATCGCCGAACTGGCCGACGCGATGGGCGTGCACCGCTCCGTGGCCTACCGCATCCTCCGGACACTGGAGGACCATTCGCTGCTGGTGCGCGACGACGGCGGCAGGGTCCAGCCGGGTCCGGGCCTCGCGGTCCTGGCCCGGGGAGTGTCACGGAACCTCCAGACGGCGGCCCTGCCGGAGCTCACGCAACTCGCCAACACCCTGACGATGAGCGCCTTTGTTGCGGTCTGGGACCACGAGGAATGCGTCACGCTGGTCACCGTCGATCCGCGGCACACCGGGGCCACCGTGGTTCAGCATCCCGGCTCCCGGCATCCGATCAGCGCCGGCGCCCCCGGCATCGCGATCCAGTCAGCACACTCGGCACAGGAATGGGCCGCGACCGCGCCCGGCATCCCCTACCGGGCCGAAGCGGCCGAGGCGCGCCGCTGCGGCTACGCCTCCAGCCATGACGAGGTCATCGCCGGCGTCTCCTCACTGGCCGTTCCGATCCACGTTCCGGGCGGACGGCCGGCGGCTCTCGCGGTGGTGTATATCCGCGCCGACCAGGATCCGGCTGAGGTGGCCGCGGCCCTGGCCGCGAGCGCCGGGCGGATCGAGAGCCAGCTGGGCTGACGCAGCGGACACTCCCCCGCCGGGCCGGCAGCTCCCTCCCGGGGATGCTTGACAAGTGCTCCGGCCTGGGGCAGTTTGTATCGTATACGATTTCATACGCAATGAGGAGTTGCGATGGAGCAGCTTTCGCAGGAAAAGTACCGGGCCAGGTCCGCAGCCCGCACCGCGGCCCCGCACCAGGGCGTGCCGCTCCAATGAAGGCGCCGGCGGCGGGCAGCAAGTCCGAGCAGGCCTGCCCCGCGATCAAGGGCAGCATCCCCAACGGCGACTTCTCTCCCGGCTACCGCCTCGTGCCGGCAAAGATCGCCGACGACCTCGCCGCCACGCTGGACGCCTACCTCGCCCTGAGCCGCACCGGCGCCGTGCCGGTGCTTTCCTGAACGAAAAGGACAAAACAATGAAGTTCCGTTCCGATCCCCGGCACCACCTCAAGGGCTCCCTCGCCGCGATGTTTACCCCGTTCACCGAGGCCGGAGGCGTGGATCATGAGAGCCTGCGCAACATGGTCGAATGGCAGATCGCCAGCGGCTCCTCCGGCATCACGATCGGCGGCTCCACCGGTGAACCCAGCGCCCAGTCCATCGAGGAACGGGCCGAAGCCATCCGCATCACCGCCGCCGCGATCGGCGATCGGGTCCCGTTCATGGCCGGCACCGGCACCGCGAAACTGGCCGAAACGCTGGAACTCACCCAGGCCGCCGTCGACGCCGGGGCGGACGCGTCCATGATCATCACCCCCTACTACTCCCGGCCCACGCAGGAAGCGCTGTACCGCTGGTACGCCACGATTTCCACCGAGTTCCCGCAGATGCCGTTCGTGATCTACAACGTGCCCTCCCGCACCGCCGTCGACATGGCCCCCGAGACCGTGGCCAGGCTGTTCCGCGATTTCGACAACATCGTCGGCATCAAGGAGACCACCAAGGACTTCGAGCACTTCTCCCGCGTGATGCACCTCGCCGGGAAGGACCTGCTGGTCTTCTCCGGCATCGAGCTGCTCTGCCTGCCGCTGATGGCAATCGGCGGCGTCGGTTTCATTTCCGCCCTGGCCAACATCGCCCCGAAGGCCTCCGCGGACATGTACACGGCGTGGGTCGAGGGTGACTTTGAGACCGCCCGCAGGATCCACTACGGCGTGCACCCGCTCGTGGACCTGCTCTTCGTCGAGACCAACCCGGCGCCCAGCAAGTGGCTGATGGCCGAATCCGGACTGATCACCTCCGATTACGTGCGCCCCCCGCTCATCACACCCACGGAGTCCGGCCTGAAGCGGATCAACGAGCTCGCGGAGGCCGGCCGCGACTACCTCACCCCCGTCGAGGGGTTCCGGATCTCCCGCTGACACCTCCACCGCAGCATTCCCGCCTGTACCGACTCCCTGCCGACGCAAAGGATCATTCCCATGGCTGAGCACTACATCCCGGACAACCTCCCCACCCGCATCCGCCACTACATCGACGGCGAGTTCGTCGATTCCGTCAGCGGCAGGACCTTCGACGTGCTGGACCCGGTGTCCAATGAAACGTACGCCACCGCCGCCGCGGGCCAGAAGGAGGACATCGACCTCGCCGTCGCCGCCGCCCGCAAGGCCTTCACCACCGGGCCGTGGCCGCGGATGAAGCCGCGCGAACGCGCCCGCGTCCTGTACCGGATCGCCGACGCCGTCGAGGCCCAGGAGGCGCGGCTGGCGCAGCTGGAGACGTTCGACACCGGGCTGCCGATCACCCAGGCCAAGGGCCAGGCGCTCCGCGCCGCGGAGAACTTCCGGTTTTTTGCGGACCTGATCGTGGCCCAGTTCGACGACGCCATGAAGGTCCCGGGCGCGCAGATCAACTACGTGAACCGCAAGCCGATCGGCGTCGCGGGCCTCATCACGCCCTGGAACACCCCGTTCATGCTGGAGTCCTGGAAGCTCGCCCCGGCGCTGGCCACCGGCAACACCGTGGTGCTCAAGCCGGCGGAATTCACGCCGCTGTCCGCGTCGCTCTGGGCGAAGATCTTCCAGGACGCCGGGCTGCCCGACGGCGTGTTCAACCTCGTCAACGGCCTCGGCGAGGAAGCCGGTGACGCGCTCGTGAAGCATCCGGACGTTCCGCTGATCTCCTTCACCGGGGAAACCACCACCGGAAAGACGATCTTCCGCAACGCCGCGGAGAACCTCAAGGGCCTGTCCATGGAGCTGGGCGGCAAGAGCCCGGCGATCATCTTCGCCGACGCGGACCTGGACGCCGCGATCGACTCCACCCTGTTCGGCGTCTTCTCGCTCAACGGCGAGCGCTGCACCGCCGGTTCCCGCATCCTCGTCCACCGGGACATCTACGAGGAATTCTGCGACAAGTACGCCGCCCGGGCGAAGAAGATCGTCGTCGGCGACCCGCACGACCCCACGACCGAGGTCGGCGCCCTGGTGCACCCCGAGCACTACGACAAGGTTGCCCGCTACGTCGAGATCGGCAAGTCGGAGGGCCGGCTGCTGGCCGGCGGCGGACGGCCCGAGGGGCGTCCGACCGGCAATTTCATTGCCCCCACGGTCTTCGCCGACGTCGCCCCGGACGCCCGGATCTTCCAGGAGGAGATCTTCGGCCCCGTCGTCGCCATCACGCCGTTCGCCGACGACGCCGAGGCGCTGGCCCTGGCGAACAACACCCGCTACGGGCTGGCCGGCTATGTCTGGACCAACGACCTGACCCGTGCGCACACCTTCGCCCAAAACCTCGAGGCCGGCATGGTCTGGCTCAACAGCCACAACGTCCGTGACCTGCGCACCCCGTTCGGAGGGGTCAAGGCCTCCGGCCTGGGCCACGAGGGCGGCTACCGCTCGATCGACTTCTACACCGACCAGCAGGCCGTCCACATCAGCATCGGCAGCGTGCACACGCCGAAGTTCGGCGCCTCGACGGCGCGGTAGCCCGGCAAGGAGCGCGGCTCCCAGCTCTGACTCCCCCGATGCTCTACCACTTTTGGTCCTTTTGGGGCCCTTTTAGGGACTGTAGGTGATAGGGCAACTGCGGGTTTTTGTGGAGCACGACGGCGGCCGCGCCGAGCAGGAACAGTGCCGCGGCGGCGCACACGGGCACGAGGAACGCCGTCGCGTAGCCATGGTTCTGCGCCAGCTGCCCCGCGATGGACGAGCCGATCGCGGTGCCGGCGACGATGCCGCTGGCCAGCGCCGTCATGACCGTGCCGAGTTTGCCGGCCGGGGCGACGAGTCCGCCGATCGCGAAAACCGTGACCATCAGCGGTCCCACCGGCAGCCCAAGGACCAGGAGCACCAGGATCATGGGCAGCGCGGTCGAGGGCAGCAGCAGCAACAGCGCCAGGCCCGCCATCAGCGCCGCGCAGGCCAGCCAGCGGGCATTGGCCGTGAACCGCAGCGGCCAGTACGCCACCGACAGGGCCGCCGCAGCCGAGCTCAGCCCCATCACCGCGTAGAGCAGGCCGGCGAGTTCGGAGCTGGCGAAGCTGGCGGAGAAGGAACTCAGCGAGGTCTGGGTGGAGCCGAAGAATGTGCCCATGCAGACCATGGCCAGGACGGGAAGGGCGACGGCGGCAATGGCGCCCGCACGCTGCCCGGCCGGCCGGGATGCCCGGAGCACTTTAGTGGGTGACGTACCGGCCACTGTCCGCGCCGGCGTCCGGGCCACCGCATGGTGCGTGGGATGCACGGCAAAAGCCGGGACAAGGGTGATGGTCAGCGCCGCGGCGAGGGCGAGCGGCAGCCACGGGGTTACCAGGCTGGCCAGGATCCCCACCAGCGCCGGGCCCAGGACAAAGGTCAGCTCGTCAGCGGTGCTTTCGTAGGACAGGGCGGTGTCCAGGTCCGCGGTGCTGCTGTCACGGCTGTCCCGTGAGGTGAGGGCCATCCAGCGGACCCTGGCCAGCGGCCCCACCTGCGGGCAGCTCGCGCCGGCCACGAACGCGGCGGCGAGGACGGGGACAGCCGCAGCCAGGTCCGCACCGCCAGGAATCAGGTAGGCGGCGAGGATCAGTGCGATCACGGCTACGGTGTTGAAGACGGCGGCGAACACCAGCACAGTGCGTTGGCCGAGCCGGTCCGCCAGCGCACCGAGGACGGGGGCGCCGAGGGCCGAGCCGATCCCCACCGCGCCGGCCGAGACGCCGCCGACCGCGTAGGAGCCGGTCACGGCGGTGATCAGGGTGAGGGCCCCCACGGTGAGCATTGCCAGCGGGAGGCGGGCGAAGAGCCCAATCGGGATGAAGCTTCGGCCGGCGAGCAGGGGCAGTCGGGCGAACCGCCCGCCCGCACGCCGTGCCGGCGGTGCGGCGGTGCGTCCCGGGGCAGCGGCCGGACCGGCAATGCCGGGTACGGTTTCAGGAAAATGGGGCGCCGCGGAAGCGGGCGCCTGGGAGCGCGCTGAAAGAGTCATGATTCCGGGTTCGTTCAATGGTGCGCATCGTCCCTCCTCCCGATGCGCGCAACCCGGTAACACCCGAATTATACCGCAGGGTGCTGGCTGCGCGGCCTGGGGCCGTCGCCGCGGTGGCGCGGCCGGACCTGCCGGCGCGCGTCAGCCCTCGGCGTCGTCCGAGATGTGCAGGGTGGAACCGTTGCGTCCCTTGACCACCTGGAGCTGGGTGCTGATGCGCTGCTTCATTTCCCCCACATGGCTCACCAGCCCGACCACACGGCCGCCGTCGCGGAGCCCTTCGAGGGCGTCCATGACCTGCTCCAGGGCCTGTTCGTCGAGGCTGCCGAATCCCTCGTCCACGAACAGCGTCTCGATGTCGACGCCGCCGGATTCCTGCTGCACCACGTCCGCGAGGCCGAGGGCCAGGGCGAGGGAGGCCATGAAGGACTCACCGCCTGAGAGCGTCGCGGTGTCGCGGCGCTGGCCGGTCCACTGGTCCACAACCTCCAGGCCGAGCCCGGATTTCGCGCCGCGGGCCGCTTTGGCGTCCGTGTGCTGCAGGGTGTAGCGGCCGTCGCTCATGCCGATGAGCCGTTCCGAGGCCGCCAGCGCGACCTGTTCGAGCCTTGCGGCGAGAACGTAGCTGTTCAGGCTCATGCGGTAGTTGTTGTCCCCCGCGCCGCGTGCCGCGTCGGCGACGGCGGTCAGGAGGTTCGCCTGTTCGCGGGGTTCCCGCCCGGCCTCCGCGAGTTGTGCATAGTCGGCGGTGTGCCCGTCCAGCGTCCGCACCGACTTTTCCGCCAGGCCTGCCGCGAGTTCCGCGTCCCGGGCCGAGCGTTCGGCCGCCGCTGCGTCCGCCCGGAGCTGTTCCACGAATTCCTCGGCGAGGGGGCCCTCAGTTTCCCGCTCGTGCGCCGCCAGCACGAGTTCCTCGGCGGCGAAGAGCTCCCCGATCCGCGCCGCTTCATCCTGTGCTGCGCGGACGGCGGCTTCCAGTGCCGCCGCCTCCGCGGCTGGAAGCAGCACGGCCCGGGCCGCGGCCGCGGACTCGAAGCCGGTGCCGGGAAGCGCCAGCTCGAGCTGCTGCCGGGCCTCCGCGGAACGGGCGGCGGCTTGTTCGAGCCGGGTCCGTGCCGCATCGGCGCGTTCCAGCACGGCGGTCGTGCCGTCCAGCGCCCTGATCCGGCCGGCCAGGACCGGGTGGCTCGCCCGGAGGGTGTCGAGTGCCAGCTCGAGGGAATCGGCCTGCTCCCGGACTTCCGTGAGGGTGGATTCGGCCTGGACGATCGCCGACGCCGCGGCCGCCCGGGCCCGCTCGGCGCCGTCGATCTGCCCGTCCAAATCCGTGTGCCGCGCCCGGTTGGCGGCAAGCTCCGCCGCCGCGCGGCTCGCCTCCGCGGCGCGTTCCCTGGCCAGGGCGGCCTCGAGGGTTGCGTCCTCGGGCGCGGTGTTGCCGCCCTGGGCCGCCAGCACGGCGACGTCCTGCTGGGCCTCGTTGAGTTCGCGTTCGAGCACCGCGAGGGCGGATTCCGCCGCCTCGCAGGCGTGCTGCGCGGTCTCCTCGGCCTCGGCTACGGTCAGCGCGGACGCTGCAGCCGGCGCGGGGACCGGATGCTCAGGACTGCCGCAGACCGGGCATGGGAGATCGGGCTGCAGCTGGGACGCGAGTTCCGCGGCAGCGTTGGCCAGCCGTTCCTCGCGGAGGTCCAGCCAGCGCTGGCGGCGGTCCTGGTACTCCTCCCGGGCGCCGCGATGGCGTTCCGCAGCGGCTCCGCACTCCTGCTCGGCCGCGGCGTAGCGCCGGACCAGGACCAGGAGTTCCTCCGCGGCAACTGCTTCCTTCGTCCGCAGCTGCAGCTCGGCGGCGAGTTCCTCGAGCGGACGCAGTCCGGCGAGGAGTGCCTCGGATTCATGGCGCAGGGCGGCCAGGGCGGCAGCCCCGGACGTCCGTTCGTCTTCCAGCCGGGCCAGATCCAGTCGCAGCTGGGTGCTGCGGCTCCGGAGTCCGGCGAGTTTGGCTTCGTCGGGCAGCCGCTCCTCCAGCACCGCCCGCAGTGAGCGCAGTCTGCGCAGCGCGGACCGCACGGATTCGCCGTCGACGGTGATCGCGCCTGGGCTGTTGTCCGACGTCCCATTCCGGAGCGCCGCAAGTTCGGGGTCGGTGAGGGCGGCGGCGCCCAGTTCCTCCCCGGCAACGGCCATGGCTGCCCACGCCGCTTCCTCCGCCGTCGCGGCAGCGTCGACTGCCTGCAGCTGGCCGCCCAGGACTTCGGCCCGGCGGTGCAGGGCGAGCTGGCTTCCCTGGGCCCCGACCGTGGAAGCGGCGGCCTCTGCCTCGGAGCGCCGGTGTTCGGCCGCGGCCAGCCTGGCCTGGCGGGCGGCACGCGCCGTCGCGGCGTCCCTTGCGGACAGCCGGCCGGCGTGCAGTTCGCCGGCCTCCAGCGCAGCCGCACGGCGCCGGTCCGCGGCCGTGGCGGCGTTCACCCCGAGCCAGGTCAGGAAGGAGTCCGGGTCGGCCCGGTCCGGGGCATCCGCCAGGTCGAGCTCCAGCGTGGCCGTTTCGGCTTCCGCCCGGGCCACGAGCAGCTCAAGCCGGCCATTGAGGCTGGCTACCTCGGTGCGGGCGGCCTGCGCCTTCCGGCCAAGCTCCTCCTCCACGGCCTCAAAACGCCGGGTGCCGAAAAGGCTCTGCAGCAACTCGAGCCGGTCGGCGGCCTTGGAGCGCAGGAAGGCGGCGAAGTCGCCCTGTGGCAGCATCACGACGCGGGTGAACTGCTCCCGGTTCATGCCCAGGACGTCCGCGATTTCGGCGCCGGCCTCGTCGTTGCGGCCGGACTTCTCGGTCCATTCGCCGTCAACACGCTCGCGGAGCACTGTATTGGCCTGCTGGACGGTGAAGCCCTTCCTGCCCCGCGCGCTGGGTTTGTCCCAGGCGGGAGAGCGGGAGACTTCGAAGTGCCGCCCGCGCGCGGAGAACTCGCAGGTGACCCTGGGCTCGACCGCGGTGCCGGCATGGTCGCTGCGCAGCCGCTTTCCGTCCTGCCGCGCACCGGGCACCGAACCGTAGAGCGCGAAGCAGATGGCGTCGAGGACGCTGGTTTTGCCGGCGCCGGTGGGACCGTTCAGCAGGAACAGCCCATGGGCGCTCAGGCGGTCAAAATCGATGTGTTCGGTGGCTGCGAACGGGCCGAAGGCGGAGATCTCAAGGCGATGGATCCTCACAGGGACATTCCTTCCAGGCGCACGGCTTCCAGGGCTTCGGCCAGGGCAGCCGCCTCGTGGTCGTCGGCTGCCCGGCCGCGGACGTGCTCCAGGAAACCGCAGCAGACGGACAGGTCATCCGCCGCCTCGGCGAGCTTGCTGCTGTAGCTGGTCTTGGCGGTGGCGCCGGCACCTTCCGGATCGAACCCCAGCACCAGCGTGTCCGGGAACCGCGAGCGCAGCTTTTCCATGGCCTGGGCCGGGCGCTGTGCGTCCGTCAGGGTGATCTGGCAGTAGGCGCCTTCCGCCCATGCGAAGGCGTCGGCGGAGAGCAGATCCTCCAGTTTGCCGCGCAGCACGGCCAGGGTCCGGGGCGCCTGCCAGAGCACTTCACGGATCCCGCCGATACCGTCCGGCCCGACGTCCAGGAGCCAGCCGCCCTTCTTGTGCTGCGCTTCGGAGAAGGAGTACGCCAGCGGCGAACCGGAGTAGCGGACGGACGGCGAGAGTTCCTGCCGGTCGTGCAGGTGGCCCAGCGCGGTGTAACCGAAGCCGTCGAAGAGATCCAGCGGCACAGCGCCGACGCCGCCGATGCTGAGGTCCCGCTCGCTGTCGGAACTGATCCCGCCGCTGGCAAAGGTGTGGGCCAGGACCACTGAATGGACCGTCCGGGTCCCGGCCCGGACCGCAAGATCGGCACGGATCCGTGCGGTGGCTGCCCGGGTCACCTCGAAGTGGCTGGCGGTGTCGACGCCAAGCTGTTCGGCCACGAGCCGCGGCTCGAGCCAGGGAATGCCGTAGATGGCAAGCAGCGGAGCGTCGCCGTCGTCCGCCCTGCCGCCGAGCGGGAACAGCACGGGCTGGTCCAGCTCGGCGAGGCGGGTGCGCAGGTGCACTCCCCCGCGCTCCAGCAGCCGGGAGGCGAAGCCGAGCCGGATCGCCGAGTCGTGGTTGCCGCTGGTCAGCACCACCTGGGCGCCGGCGCCGGTCAGGCCCACCAGGGCGTCATCGAGCAGCCGGACGACGTCGACTCCCGGCAGGGCGCGGTCGTAGACGTCGCCGGCAATCAGGACGACGTCGACCGCCTCTTCCCGCACGACGGCGACAAGCTGCTCGATGAACGCGCGCTGGGCGTCAAGCATCCCGACGCCGTGGAACGACCGGCCCAAATGCCAGTCCGAGGTGTGCAATAACCGCATGCTCCTACGGTATCGGTCGGCACCGACAGGAATGCGCCACCGCTCCGGAACAGCAGCGCAGGTCACATCCGGCGGGCCCTGCTGCCGGGCGCGGCGGGCGGGTGCGGCGGTACTGGAGTTCGCGGACTATTTGCCGCGCTCCCCGCGCTTACCGCGCTCCCCATCGAAGAAGGCGCGCGCTTCGTCGCTCCCGGCTTCCGCCGTGGCAGGGCCCGTCTTCGAGGTCCGTTCCGGGGAGACGCGGGCGCCGGCGGTGCCCGCCGGGACCGTGGCCCCGCCATCCGCACCGCTGTCGGACCCGCCGTCCGCACCGCCGTCCGCTTCGCCGTCGTCCGCTTCGCCGCCGTCCGCTTCGCCGTCCACCTCGTCCACCGGCGCCGTGTCCGGCACCGCCCCGGCGGTCTTCGTTGGCTGCGCGAAGCCGCGGAACACGAATCCCGCGAGGGCCGCGCCCACCAGCGGGGCGACCCAGAAGAGCCACAACTGCCCGAGGACGTCCGGGCTGCTGAAGAGCGCGGACGCCGTGGCGCGCGCCGGATTAAAGGCAGTGTTGCCGGCCGCCTGGCCGAACTGCAGCAGCACCGCCATGGTCAGGCCGACGGCGAACGGCGCGGCCAGCCGGGAGGGGTTCCGGGCCGAGGTGCTGGCCAGGTAGACCGCCACCAGCAGGGCGGCGCCGAGCACTTCAATGAGCAATACCCCGGCCAGCGGGACCTGGATGATGGAATTCTCGCCGAAACCGGCGCTCACCGTGTCGAAGGCGGCCCTGGTGTCGGCGATGTTCGGGACGGTGCGGAGGATCCCGAAGAGCGTCACCGCGCCGAGCAGGGCGCCCAGCAGTTGCGCTGCCACATACGCTGCGGCGTCGCCGGGCCGGATCCGGCCCGCGATCGCGTTTCCCGCCGTCACCACGGGATTGAAGTGCCCGCCGGAGACGTACCCGAACGCCAGCATCGCCGCGGTGAGAGCCAGCCCCGCGGCCAGGGCGGCGGAGAGCGGGTTCGACTGCGGAATGGTGAACAGCGGAACGCCCAGGCCGGCGACCACCACGAAGAAGGTCCCCAGGGCCTCGGCGGACAGCCGTCCCGGCAGCCCGTGCCACAGTGGATCGTCGGGGGCGGCGGCCGGGGCGGCCGGCTCGGGGGCAGACGCAGGCGTGATCATGTTCAGGGCTTCCTTTGTTTGGAGTCAGCGAGCAGTCTGCCACCCGAATCTGGGCATTGTCTGGACCCAGGCTCACGGTCCCGCCGCAATGACGGCGACGATGCTGCCCCCCAGCACGATCACGCCGGCCGCGGCCCAGCGCATCAGGGACGCCGGCGGCGGTGCGGCGGTGGAGCGCCGGAGTTGCCGGAGCCGGGCCAGGACGCAGAGGCACAGCACCGCGGTGGCCACGACCGCGGTCAGGGCACAGACACCCAGATAGTCAGTGACGGCCATCCCGGCCCCTGGAACGGAGGACGGAACGGAAGACGGGACGGAGCCGGGGACGCCGCCGGACTGCGTTGCCGCGATCGCCCAGCTGCGCCAGATGAGCAGGTCGGCGGCGAAGAGGGCCAGCAGCGTCCGGCCCCAGGACAGCGACGTCCGCTCCGCCGGCAGCCCGGGGTCCCGGACGGCCGCGGCGCTCACCGCGCGGCCAGGAGCAGTACGGCCAGGATGAACGCCGCGGCCGTCACCCCGATGGTCATCACCAGCATCACACCGGAAAACGGCAACTCGCGGTTGTTGCGCATGGCCGCTTCCATCTGCCCCCAGCGCCGGTAGGCCAGACCGGCCAGGACGGCACCGATGACCGCCAGCGCCACGCATATGGAGATCCGCAGCGGCGCGGGTGCGATGTCGGGGAAGAGCTGGTCGATGCCAAGCGCCCCCACGATCAGGGCCAGGGAGGTTCGGATCCAGGCCAGGAAGGTCGTTTCGTTGGCGAGCGAGAACCGGTAGTCGGGCGTGGATCCGGTCTTCCGCCATGCTGGTTCGCGCATTGGTCGCCTGCTGTCCCGGTGTTGACTTGTGCACCGGCTCCGACATGGGGCCGGGGTAAAATTCTAAGTCATGAGCACCGAGCCCGTCAGTACCCCTGCACCCGCGCCAGCCCCCTCGCACGAATCCCGGATCCACGGGTGCCTGCTGGGCGGCGCCCTGGGTGATTCGCTCGGCTACGCCGTCGAATTCGACGACATCTTCACCATCCGCGGGAAGTTCGGTGCGGACGGCCTGCAGGACTTTTCCGTGCTCGACGGCGGCAGCCACTTCTCCGACGACACGCCGCTCACGCTGTACACCGTGGACGGGCTGCTGGAGGCGCTGGAGTGGGCGAATTCGGGCGTGGGCGCGGACACCAACGCGTGCCTGTGGCTCGCCTACCTGCGCTGGCTCGGCACCCAGGGCGTGCCGGTTCCGGAGGCGGCGCCGTTCCAGCCGCCCCGCTGGATCGACTCGCACGACGTGCTCAAGCACCGCCGGGCCCCGGGCAACGCCTGCCTGAGCGGTCTGGCCACCGGAGAGATGGGAACGTTCTACCGGCCGGTCAACCCGGACTCGAAAGGATGCGGCACGGTGATGCGCTCGGCCCCGTTCGGCCTGATCCCGTACATCGGGGCCGGCGCCGTCTACAAGCTCAGCGCAGACGCAGCCTCGCTGACCCACGGGCACCCGGCGGCGCGGCAGGGCGCCGGGGTCTTCAGTCTCGTCATCCACGCCCTGACCGCCGGGGCCGGCCTGCGCGAAGCGGCACTGTTCGCGCTCGGGGAACTGGGAGCCGGCCACCTGCACAAGGGCGAAGAACCCGACCCGGACCTCGTCGCACGGCTCGAGGCGGCCCTGCGCCTCGGCGGCGCGGGAGGGCTGCTGGCTCCCGAGGAGCTGGTCCGGGAACTGGGCGAGGGCTGGGTGGCCGAGGAGGCGCTCGCCGTCGCGCTCTACGCGGTACTCGCCACGGCGCCGGACCCGACGGCGGCCGGGCACCCGGAGGCCCACTTCCGCGCGGCCATCGCGCTCGCGGTGAACCACAGCGGGGACAGCGACTCCACCGCGTCGATTGCCGGCAACATCCTGGGCACGTTCTATGGCGAGGACTGCCTTCCGGCGCAATGGCTCGCGGCCCTTGAGGCCCCCGAGGTCATCCGCGGCATGGCCGCACGGCTGGCAGCGGTGACCGGCGCCTGAACCGGCGCCCGCCGTGCGCGCGGCGGGCAGACCCGACGCTTAGGCGCGGCGCAGCGGAATGTTGTTGCAGGCCTCGCACACGTTCTCGGGGATCAGGCCGCGGCGCTGCAGGAAGCCGAAGATGGCGCAGCCGAGGCAGAAGCCGGCGAACGCTTCCAGGGACGCCGCAACGATCAGGACGGCGAGCAGGATCCACGATGCCGGCGCCAGCCCGGCGGCCAGCAGGACAGCCGCGGCGGTGGACATGGCGGCGCCAATGCCCTGGGCGAAGCGCTTCGGCGGGCCGGGAACCAGGCGGGTCTTCCCCAGCCTCGGCGTCAGGACCTTGACGGATAGCTGCGCGAGCGGCGAGATCCGGGGGCCGAACAGGACGCGCAGCCAGAATCCCGCGGCAATGGCCGCCAGGCCCCAGCCGAAGCCGGTCAGCAGCACCACCACGGACAGCAGCACCACCAGGGCGGCGGTGACACGCGCCGCATACTCGTTGACCGGATTCGGAAACGCGAAGACCCGCCGCCAGGCGGTGGCGGGTGCCGAAGGCTCGGCTGGTGGCGGGGTCGGTCTGCTCATCGTCCAAGGCTAGGAGCCGGCCGGGCCCGGCGAAACGTTTGTTGCGCCGCATGACCGCGGACCCCTGACCGCGGAACCTGGACCGTGGAACCTCAACCTTGGACCGTGGGCCGGCCGGGTTCAGGCAAGCGCGGCGGACGCGACGTGGCCGCCCAGCATCTGCAGGAATTCGCCCTCGGAAAGAACCTCGATCCGCTGGCCCCGATCGTGCAGCTCCAACACCCGCCGGGCCTTGCCGGTGAGGCGGCCGGAGCGCAGGTCGGCGGCCACGAACCCGTCGCCCACCACCAGGACACTCGTGCGGGCCGTGACCCTGCTCTCGGGCCGGGCACCGAACTCGGCGGAACGGATCTTGGCCTCCGGCCGGGGGATGGCGAGCTCGCCGGTGAACACCACGGTCTGGCCGAACAGGGGGTGGCCAGGCTCGGCCAGGGCGTTCGGCAGCGGATTGGCGCCCTCCTCGGGCCAGCCGGCCTGGTAGGCCCGGACCGGGGCAGCTGCGGCGCCTCCCCCGGCGAGTGCGTCCAGGGCTGACCGGCTGGCCTTGGAGAGCGGATCGCGCAGCGGGTCGAACGCCTCCTGGCGGGACACCGTCAGGCCCAGGGACAGGTACAGCTCCGCGATGCTGCCGGCGCCGTTGCGCGCGGCAATGTCAATCAGGATCCCGGCGCAGGCACGGGCGTCCTCGGCGGCGTCGTGGTGGTTCACCAGCGGGACACCGGCCTCCTCGGCCGCGTACGGCAGCGAATTGGACACGAGCGAGTAGCAGCGGCGCGAGAGCAGCACGGTGCAGACGTAGTCATAGGCCGGGCCCGGCAGGCCGGAAACCTCGAGGCCGGAGCGGATCACACCCAGGTCGAAGGCGGCATTGTGGGCGGCCAGCACGTCGCCGCCGATGAAGGCGCCGATCTCCGGGAAGAGTTCACCGAAGCGGGGCAGCCCCGCCACCTGCTCAGGCCGGATTCCGTGGATCCGCACGTTGTGGTGGTCGAAGCGGTCGTGGTTTTCCGGCGGCCGCATCAGCCATGACGCCTCCTCGACCACCACGCCGCCGCGCACCTTGCTCAGGCCGACAGCGCACGGTGAACCCCGGAAGCCATTCGCGGTCTCAAAGTCGATCGCCGTAAAGTCCAAACCCACGGTGCAACTTTACCGCCGGATTCCGGCCGGCCCGCCCCGGCCGCGCCGGTCAGCCCCAGTACCGCTGGCTGCGCCGCGGACTGCGGTACGCGTCTGTGACGCGGATCGCGCCGCGGCACGGGGCCACCCGCCGGGAGCGCCCGACGGCGGCCGTCAAGTACCCTTGACAGGTGAACCTTTTAGCTTTGAGTGACTTCGCCGTGTCCACGATCGGCGGTGCAGGCCCGGTCCAGCCCCAGCTGGCGTCCTTCCTGCCCGACTGGCTGAACCCCCAGGTCTTCCTGGCTGATCCTGCCCTCGCGCCCTGGGTTGTGCTGCTGGTCTGCGGCATCATCTTCGCGGAGACCGGCCTGCTGGTCGGCTTCTTCCTGCCGGGCGACTCGATGCTGTTCACGGCCGGACTGCTCGTGGCCACCGGGACCATCAAGGTCAACATCTGGGCCTTCATCGCGCTGATCATCACCGCGGCGATCATCGGGAACCAGATCGGCTACCTGATCGGGTCCAAGGCCGGTCCGGCCATCTTCAACAAGCCCAATTCCAGGCTTTTCAAGCGCGAAAACGTGGAAAGCGCGCACGCCTTCTTCGAAAAGCACGGCGGCAAGGCCCTGATCCTGGCCCGTTTCGTGCCGATCATCCGGACCTTTGTCCCGGTGATTGTTGGCGTCGCCCAGATGGACAAACGCAAATTCTTTTTCTTCAACGTGATCGGCGCCGTCCTGTGGGGCGGCGGCGTGACTCTCCTGGGCTACCTGCTGGGCGACACGTTCCCGTGGGTCCGCGAGAACCTGGACATCATCTTCATCGTCATTGTCATGCTCTCGGTGATCCCGATCGGCATTGAGGTCGCCCGCGGCTTCATCGCCAAGCGCCAGGCCGAGAAGTACGGCACGGACGTCGTCGAGGAGTTCATCGAGGAGCACGAGCCCGAAGAGGAACGCAAGACCCCGTAGCCACGCTCCGGACCAGACAGCCCAAGGAAGGCGCCCCGCAGTGCGGGGCGCCTTCCTGGTTTAACCCGCCCGTCAGGGCAGGGCCTGCCTGCCGGCCAGTGCCTCCACGATCGCCGGCAACAGCGCCCGGAACGCGTGCCCGCGGTGGCTGATCGCGTTCTTCTCCGCGGAACTCAACTCGGCGCAACTGCGGTCCAGCCCGCTGGGCTGAAGCACCGGGTCGTAGCCGAAGCCGCCGGCCCCCCGCGGTTCGCGCAGGAGCGTCCCCTCAAGCTGCCCATACTCCACAACTTCCCGGCCTTCCTCCCCGGCGGTGCCCGGGACGGCCAGCGCCGCGGCGCAGACAAACGCGGCGCCGCGGTACCCGTCGGGAACGTCGGCCAGCTGGGCCAGGAGCAGCCGCAGGTTGGCGGCGTCGTCGCCGTGGCTCCCGGCCCAGCGGGCCGAGAAGATCCCCGGCGCCCCGCCCAGCACGTCCACGGCGAGCCCGGAGTCGTCGGCGATCGCCACGAGCCCGGTCGCCTGCGCCACCGCGCGCGCCTTGAGCAGCGAGTTCTCAGCGAAGGTCACCCCGGTTTCGGCAACGTCGGGGGCGCCAACGGCGCCCGCGTCCACGACCTGGGTGTCGACGTCGAGGCCGGGAACCTGCCCGCGCAGCAGCTCACGGAGTTCCCGGAGCTTGCCCTGGTTCCGCGTGGCGAGCACCAGCACCGGCGCTGCGCCTCCTGTCACGGGGCTTCCGCCAGGGTGTCGCGCTGGATGGCGGCGAGCTGCTCCGTCCCCATCAGGGCCAGGTCCAGCAGTTTGTTGAGCTCATCACGGTCGAAGGGAGCGCCCTCGGCGGTGCCCTGGACTTCGACGAACTTGCCGGAGCCGGTCACGACGACGTTCATGTCGGTCTCGGCGCGGACATCCTCGACGTACGGCAGGTCCAGCATCGGGATGCCGTCGATGATGCCCACGGAGACGGCGGCGATCGTGTCGATCAGGGGCTGGGCGTTGCGGGCGATCATCTTGTTCTCGCGGGCGAAACGGATGGCCTCGGCCAGCGCCACGTAGGCGCCCGTGATAGCGGCGGTGCGGGTTCCGCCGTCGGCCTGCAGGACATCACAGTCCAGCACAATGGTGATCTCGCCCAGCGCCTTCGTGTCGATGATGGAACGCAGCGACCGGCCGATGAGCCGGGAGATCTCGTGGGTGCGGCCACCGATCTTGCCCTTGACGGACTCGCGGTCGGAGCGGGTGTTGGTGGCGCGCGGCAGCATGGCATATTCGGCCGTGACCCAGCCCCGGCCTTCGCCCTTGAGCCAGCGCGGGACGCCTTCGGTCAGGGAGGCCGTGCACAGCACCCGGGTGTTGCCGAACTCGATCAGGGCCGACCCCTCGGCCTGCTTGGACCAGCCGCGGGTGATGCTGATTGGACGGAGCTGGTCGGGGGTGCGGCCATCGGCGCGGATGACGGGGGCAGTAAGGGCTTCGGAAGTCATGCCATTAGCTTATCGACCCTGACCGGGACCCCGGCACGGCCGCCCGTCCGGACCGGACGGGTCCCGCTCAAATCGTGTAGTGCACGCCCGCGACGGCCACGGCCACGTGCTGGCCGAAGACCTCCTTGGCTTCCGCCATCACGGTTGTCGGGGACGTCCAGACCGGGATGTGGGTCAGCAGCAGCCGCCGGGCGCCGGCGGCTACGGCGGCGTCCCCGGCGCGTTTGCCCGTCAGGTGCACATCCTTGATCCCGTCGTCGCGGCCTTCCTCGAAGGCCGCCTCGCAGAGGAACAGATCGGCGTCGCGGGCCGCGTCTTCGAGCCCGCTGCAGGAGTCGGTGTCACCCGAGTAGCTGAGCACCCGGGTGACCGGATTGCCGTCCCGGTCCGGTTCGGTGACTTCCACGCGGAGCGCGTAGCCCTCCTCCACGGGATGGTTGACAGCGTACGGGGTAACCGTGAACGGGCCCACGGTCACCGGCTTGCGCTCGGACCAGTTGCTGAAGTCGAATTCCTCATGCATCCCGGGGTCCAGGTCCAGGCCGTAGGCGGTGGCCATCCGGTCGGCAGTGGCGGCGGGGCCCCAGACCGGGATCCGGCCCCGGCCCCAGCCGCCCGGCTTCCAGCGCACCGCGACGTGGAGCCCGCACAGGTCCATGCAATGGTCCGGGTGCAGGTGGGTGAGGAAGATGGCGTCAATGTCCTCCAGGTCCGTGTAGCGCTGGATCGCGCCGAGTGCCCCGCTGCCGAGGTCCAGGACGATCTTCCAGTTCCGCTCGCCGTCGTTGGCGGTCAGCAGATAGCACGACGCCGGCGAGCCCGGCCCCGGGAACGACCCGGTACAGCCCACGATGGTCAGCTTCACAGCAGTGTTCCCCCGGCCGCGGATCCGCCCACGAAGTTGGAGATCCGGGGCCGGTTTGCGCCGGCCTGTGCGGCGGCGATCATTTCCGGCGTGATTCTGGCGAGGCTCCCCGTGGGGTACTGGGCCGCGACGTGGTCCACGTGGCGGACGCTGAGCACTTCGGGTCCAAGGAAGCGGCGGGCCAGGTGCTCGAACTGTGCGGCGTCGCCCGTGGCGATGAAGTTGTGGGCCGGGCCGGTGGCGTCGGTGCGTTCCAGCCCGCGGGAGGCCAGCGCCCGGTAGACGTCCTTGGCCGTCTCCTCCGCACTGGAGACGAGCGTGACGTCCTCCCCCATCACATAGGAAATGACGCCGGTGAGCAGCGGATAGTGGGTGCAGCCCAGCACCACGGTGTCCACGCCGGCGGCCTTGAGCGGTGCCAGGTAGTCGCGGGCGACGGCGAGCAGTTCCGGCCCGGTGGTGATCCCGGCCTCGACGTAGGGCACAAACGCCGGGCAGGCCACGGAGGTCAGGTGCAGGTCCGGGGCCGCGGCAAAAGTGTCCTCGTAGGCGCGGGAGCCGATCGTGGCCGAGGTGCCGATCACACCGACGCGGCCGCTGCGGGTGGCGGCGACGGCGCGGCGGACGGCCGGCTGGATCACTTCGATGACGGGGATCCCGTAGCGGGCGGTGTAGCGTTCCCGCGCGTCGCGCAGCACGGCGGCGGACGCTGAGTTGCACGCGATGGTCAGCAGCTTCACGCCGGAATCCACCAGCTCGTCCATCACGCCCAGGGCGTTGGCCCGGACCTCGGCGATCGGGAGCGGACCGTAGGGGCCATTGGCGGTGTCGCCGACGTAGAGGATGGATTCGTTGGGCAGCTGGTCGATGATGGAGCGGGCCACGGTCAGCCCCCCGACGCCGGAATCAAACACACCGATGGGACGCGAACCCATCCGGCTGGCGGTCTGGCTGCTGGCGCTGTTGCTCGCTGGGGAGTCCGCAGCAGCTCCCGCTGCCGGATCCATGTTCGATGCTGAAGTCATGATTATTCGAGGATAGGGCTTAGCCGGGCGTGCGGACATCTCATTGTGCCGTCCGACTCATGTCTTATGTGTCACACGAGGCGGCAGCCTCCGGCCCCGGCCGGCACCCTGTGCCGCCGTTCAGCCGCGTGTGTCCAGGGCCTGCAGCATCGCCTGGACCAGGGATTCCTGGAGCCAGGTGGTGAAGTTGTAGACCAGCGCCAGGTAGCTTTCGACGTCCTCGGCCTGGGACCAGTCCTGCATCAGGTGCACGTGCCCGGCATCCTCGTCGTCGCGGATGTCGAGGCGTTCGGCGAGCACCAGCCGGACGTCGTTGAGCGCGGTGGACCAGTGCCGCGCGTCGGCCGGGGCGAGGACCAGTTCGTCCTTGTCCAGTCCAAGGGACGCGGCTTTCAACGCGCCGATCTTGCTCTCCCGCAGCGACCGTTCGGTATACCGGCGGAACTCCAGCGAGGCGGCGTCATCGGACTTCGAGACGTTCGGGAGCAGCCGGCGCAGGGCACGGTCTGAAGGTTCGCGCGCCTCGGAGTCAAGCCCGACCAGCGCGGCGAGGGGGTCCTGGTTGGCCCGTTCCTCCGGCTCCAGCATGGACACGACGTCGTCGAAAAGGCTGCGCAGCAGTTCCCGCTCGGCCGGTTCCAGATACCCGGTAATGCCCTTGATTCCGTACTTGAATGCCTTAGCCACGTTTTCCTTTGCCCTTGCCTGACCCCGTGCCGCCGCTGCCGGTGGCCTTCTCCACCGTGGCCCACAGGCCGTAGCCGTGCATCGCGACCGCGTGCTGCTCCACCTGCTCCTTGCTGCCGTGCGCCACGATGGACCGCCCTTTTTTGTGGACCTCCAGCATGAGCTTGTTGGCTTTGGCCTCGGAATAGCCGAAGTAGCTGCGGAACACGTAGCTCACATAGCTCATCAGGTTCACCGGATCATTCCAGATCACGAGGTTCCACGGGATGTCCGGGGCGGTCAGGACATCGGTCGACGTCACTGTTCCGGTCTGGGTGCTCTCCTGGGTGTCAGGGCCGAGCGCAACGCTGAGGGTCATCTGTCCATTCTATGGGGATGCGCACTAGAGTGAATTTGTGAGTACCTCAGCCGGCTGGGACCGTCCGCGCACCTCCCTGTACACCGACCACTACGAACTGACCATGCTGCAGGCCGCGTTGCATTCCGGCGCAGCCCACCGCGAGTCAGTGTTCGAGGCCTTCGCCCGGCGCCTGCCGGACGGGCGCCGCTACGGCATTGTGGGTGGCACCGGCCGGCTGCTGGAGGGCATCGCTGACTTCCGCTTCGGCGACACCGAAATCGACTTCCTGCGCCGCACCAAGGTGGTCAACGAGGAGACCCTCGACTACCTGGCCGGGTTCTCCTTCTCCGGCGACATCTGGGGCTACGCGGAGGGTGAAGCCTACTTCCCCAATTCCCCCATCCTGATCGTCGAATCCACCTTCGCGGAGGCGTGCATCCTCGAGACCTACATCCTCTCGATCCTCAACCACGACAGCGCCATCGCCTCGGCGGCCTCGCGCATGATCACCGCGGCCGGCAACCGCCCGTGCGTGGAGATGGGCTCGCGCCGCACCCAGGAAGAATCCGCCGTCTCGGCCGCCCGGGCCGCCATCATCGCCGGATTCGACAGCACCTCCAACCTGGAGGCGGGGCTCCGCTACGGGCTGAAAACGGTCGGCACGGCAGCGCATTCGTTCACCCTGGTGCATGACACCGAGCAGGAGGCCTTCGAGGCCCAGATCGCCTCGATGGGCGCCGGAACCGCGCTGCTGGTGGACACCTACGACGTCGAGGCAGGGGTGCGTACCGCCGTCGAACTGGCCGGCGACAAACTCGGTGCGGTGCGCCTGGACTCCGGCGACCTCGTGGCCCAGGCGCAATGGGTCAGGCAGCTCCTGGACGATCTGGGCAACGAACGGACCCGCATCATCGTCACCTCCGACCTGGACGAGTTCGCCATCGCTGCCCTGCAGTCCGCCCCGGTGGACTCGTACGGCGTCGGCACGTCCCTGGTGACCGGTTCCGGTGCGCCGACGGCCAGCCTGGTCTACAAGCTGGTCAGCCGCACGGACGACGACGGCGACTTCGTTTCCGTCGCCAAGGC
Organism: Arthrobacter ginsengisoli; assembly: GCF_031456935.1. NCBI lineage: Bacteria > Bacillati > Actinomycetota > Actinomycetes > Micrococcales > Micrococcaceae > Arthrobacter > Arthrobacter ginsengisoli. Next base: position 58,630 of record NZ_JAVDVQ010000008.1, read on the forward strand.
GGCCAAGAACAAGGCCAGCATGGGCGGACGCAAGTATGCACTGCGCAAGCTCAACGAGCGTGGCACGGCCACCCAGGAAATCGTGGGGATCGGGCACCGTCCCGACGACGACGGCAATGACCGGCCGCTGCTGCAGCAGTTTGTCAAGAACGGCGAACTGCTGCCCGGTTGGACCGGCGCGGAGGGTGTGCTGCGGGCACGCAAACGGCACGCGGAGACCATGAAGGAGCTTCCCGCTGTCGTGAACCGGCTGCAGCGCGGCGAAGCAGCCATCCCCACCATCTACGAGGAGAACTGATGTCCCGCGTCCTGATCATCGTCGACGTCCAGAACGATTTCTGTGAAGGGGGCTCGCTGCCCGTCGCAGGCGGGGCGGCACTCGCCGGCGCCATCAGCGAATACGTCGATGCCCACCACGGACAGTTTGACCACGTCGTGGCGACCCAGGACTGGCACATCGATCCGGGCGCGCACTTCTCGGAGGATCCGGACTTCGTCGAAAGCTGGCCGAAGCACTGCGTGGCCGGAACCCGCGGTGCCGAACTCCACCCGGACCTGGACACGGAATATATCCAGGCCTACTTCCGCAAGGGCCAGTTCTCGGCGGCCTACTCGGGCTTTGAAGGGCTCCTCGCCCCGGACGACGCCGTGCCCACCGGGGACCGGAAGCCCGGCGCCATGCCGGTATCCGGCAGCGCCACCGGCGCCGGGGCCGACGACGGCGGGTCCGGCGACTTCGCCGCTGTCGAGGATGCGATCGGACTCGATGACTGGCTGCAGAGCCACGACGTCGAAGACGTTGTGGTCGTCGGCATCGCCACCGATCATTGCGTCAAGGCGACGGCACTGGACGGGGTGCAGGCCGGATACTCCGTGACCGTCCTGCGTGAGCTGACCGTGGGGGTTGCCGAGGACCTCGACGATGCCGTTGCCGAGATGGAACTCGGCGGGGTCGACATCGCCTGAGCCCCCGCCGGCACCGGGTCCGTCTCAATGTGGCGGGCTCCGGCCGGACCGCTGACCGTAAAACCGTGCCCTCCCAGTAGACTCAAATCCCCGCCACGATCGTCTGGCCCGTAAGAACCCCGGAGTACATCATGAAAAAGACCCTGACCGTCCTGATCGCTGCCGGGGCCCTGCTCGGCGCCGCCGGCTGCTCGGCCCCGCAAGACACCACCGCGGAAACCTGCGCCCGGGTCCAGACTGTCGGCGCGGGACCCACCTCCAACGCGGACCAGGCCGGGATGATCCGTCTCGCCAACCGGCTCCGGCCCATCCAGGCCGCCGCGTCCGAGGAACTGAAGGCCCCGCTGCACTCCATCATCGATTTCCTGGACGAGTCGGCGAAGGAAACCCCGGATTCCGCCAAGCTGCAGGAGCTGCAGGGCTCGTACACCGAAGCAGGACAGGCTCTCAGCGCGGCCTGCAGCGGCGGCCAGTAGCGGCATAGCCTGCGGCTGCTATAGCCGCAACAGTTGCGAAAAGCTGCAGAAAGGGGACCGGATGACTCCGGTCCCTTTTTTGTCCCGGTGTTGTGCCGGTGGCGGCTACTTCCGGCCGATGAACCAGTCCTGGAGCTTCCGCAGCCGGGTCTGCAACTGCTGCTCGTTGGCCTGGGCCACGGCCGGGCCGCCGCAGACCGTCCTGAGCTTGGTGTGGACGACGCCGTGTGGTGTGCCCGTCCGGGCGGACCAGGCCGCGACGTTCTTGGCCAGTTCGGTGCGCAGGTCCATCAGCATGCGGTGGTCCGGCACGGCGGGTGCTGCCGAAGCAGGAACAGCGCCACCCTGGGGGGCGCGTGCGTTCTTGCGGTTGAGCTGCTCGTGCTGGCGCTGGCGCAGCAGCGTGCCGACCTGCTCGGCGTCGAGCAGTCCGGGAATCCCGAGGAAGTCGAGTTCGTCCTCCGAGCCCACCTCGCCGCCGGTGCCGAACTCGCCGCCGTCGAACAGCACGCGGTCGAAGGAGGCCTGCGAATCCAGCGCCTCAAACTTGCCCTTGGTGAGCGAATCGGAGGCCTTCTCCTCGCGGTTCGCCTCGTCCATCAGCGAGTCCTCCGGGTTGAAGAGGCCGTCGCCGTCCTCCTTCTCGGGGCGGTCCAGGGCGTGGTCCCGCTCGGCCTCCATGGAGTTGGCCAGTGCCATCAGCGGTGGCACGGAAGGCAGGAAGACCGACGCCGTCTCGCCGCGTTTCCGGGCGCGCACGAAACGCCCCACGGCCTGCGCGAAGAACAGCGGGGTGGAGGTTGAGGTCGCGTACACGCCGACCGAAAGCCGCGGGACGTCGACGCCTTCGGAGACCATCCGCACGGCCACCATCCAGCGCTTCTCGCTGGCGGTGAACTCCTCGATCTTGCTGGACGCCTTCGTGTCGTCGGATAGGATCACCGTCGGTGACTCCCCGGTGATCCTCTTCAACTGCCCGGCGTAGGCGCGCGCGTCCTCGTGGTCGGTCGCGATGACCAGCCCGCCGGCGTCGGGGACGGTCCGGCGCACCTCACTGAGGCGCTTGTCCGCCCCGGCAAGCACCGCCGGGATCCATTCCCCGGTGGGGTTCAGCGCGGTCCGCCAGGCATGGGCGGTGATGTCCTTGGTGACCGCCGCTTCGCCGAGCGAGGCCGCCATTTCCTCGCCGCCGCTGGTGCGCCAGCGCATCTGGCCGGAGTAGGCCATGAACATCACGGGACGGACCACGTGGTCCCGGAGCGCCTTGCCGTAGCCGTAGGTGTAGTCCGCTTTGGAACGCCGGATTCCGTCCCGGTCCTCGGCGTATTCCACAAACGGGATCGGCGAGGTGTCGGACCGGAACGGTGTGCCGGTCAGCGAGAGCCTGCGGGCCGCGGGCTCGAAGGCTTCGCGGAGCCCGTCGCCCCACGACAGCGCCTCGCCGCCGTGGTGGATTTCGTCAAGGATGACGAGCGTGCGGGCGGCCTCGGTCTTGGCCCGGTGCAGCATCGGCTTGCTGGCCACCTGCGCGTAGGTGACCGCGACGCCGATGAAGCCGCGGCCGTGCTGGCCGTCGGCGTTCTTGAAGTTCGGGTCGATGGCGATCCCCACCCGGGCGGCGGCGTCGGCCCACTGCCGCTTCAGGTGGTCTGTGGGCGCCACAATGGTGACGCGGTTGATGACGTTGGCCTCGATCAGCATCGAGGCCACCCGCAGCGCGAAGGTGGTTTTGCCGGCGCCGGGCGTGGCGACCGCGAGGAAATCCCTGGGATGCGTGCTGAAGTAGCTGTCGAGGGCTTCCTGCTGCCAGGCCCGGAGTTTCGGCGCGGTGCCCCAGGCGGCCCGCTCGGGATACGCGGGCGGCAGGACGGGTCCGCCAAAGAGTGTCTCTGTCACCTGGCTGCCCTCCATGCCGCGCACTGCTGCCCCTGCCGGAGAACCCACTTAAGCACAAAAACACCAATCTGTTTTGGATGAACCGGAAGCAATCACGGCCGGTCTGCGGCCGGGCATCATTCAGGGGGCGAAGAGTCCGCCCGTGCGCGGGAGGCGCGCCTAAGGACGGGACGCCGGGAGCTCCCGCGTCCCCTGCGGCGTGGCCGCGCTACTTGTCGCCGGAACCCTTGCCGCCGTCGCTGCCCGGGCGGAGGCCGTCGTAGACCTCTTTGCATTCCGGGCACACGGGGAACTTCTTCGGGTCGCGGCCCGGGGTCCAGACCTTGCCGCACAGGGCGATGACCGGTTCGCCGGACAGCGCGGATTCCATGATCTTTTCCTTGCGCACATAGTGCGAGAAGCGTTCCCGGTCACCGGGTTCCACTTCCTGGCGCAGTTCCTCGCGCTCGATCGTGGCCGTCGACGTCCCGGCTCCGGAGAGCTCGCGCATCGGGTCGTTTTCGAGGGGATCGGTCATGCTGTTCATGAGACCCATCTTAGCGGCTGGATCGGACGGGGTTGCGACCGGTCCGCCGGAACGGCCGCTACAGCCCCTGCCAGGAAGGCTTGTTCTCATAGCTGTGGCGGTAGTAGTCGGCGAGCCGCAGCGACGACGCCGCCGCCTCGTCGACCAGGATCGTGGCGTGCGGATGCAGCTGCAGGACGGATGCGGCGCAGATCGCGGCAACGGGTCCTTCCACGAGGTCGCGGACGACCTGGGCCTTCTGCGCCCCGGTGGCGATGAGAATCACGTGCCGGGCCTCCAGGATGGTTCCCAGCCCCTGGGTCACGACGTGGTGCGGGACCTCGGAAAGGCTGCCGAAAAACCGGGCATTGTCCCGGCGCGTCTGCTCTATCAGCGTCTTGACCCTGGTCCGCGAGGCCAGCGATGAACCGGGCTCGTTGAACCCGAGGTGGCCGTCGGTGCCGACCCCCAGCAGTTGCAGGTCCACTCCCCCGGCCGCCCGGATGGCGTCCTCGAAGGCCCGGCAGGATGCCGGGATGTCCGCGGCCAGGCCGTCGGGCCCGTGCACGTTCGCCGGGTCGAGGTTCACCCGTTCGGTGAATTCGCGCCGGATCACCGCACGGTAGGACTGCGGGTGGCCGGCCGGCAGACCCACATACTCGTCAAGGGCGAAGGCGCGCACCCGGCTGAAGTCCAGGCCGTCCCGTTCGTGCCGCAGCGCCAGTTCGGTGTAGACCGGCAGCGGTGACGAACCGGTGGCCAGTCCCAGGACGGCGTCGGGCTTGCGCCGGAGCAGCGCCTCAATCGCGTCCGCGGCGAGCGCCGCGATCGGCTTGTTGCCGGAGAGGATAACGACTTCCATGGCCTGCCTTTGCGCTTGCCGTGCCCTGGGCTGTGGTGCCCTAGTGGCAGGCTATCGCAGTCCCGGGCGCGGCGCGCGGGTCAGCGGTTGACGGCGAGCTGGGCCAGCAGTTCCGGCCCCCGGGCGTCGAGCCATTTCCCGCCCAGCCGGACCCCGGCGGCAAACAGCACGAGCCCCAGGACCGGGCCCACCACGAGGTTAATCCAGCCGGGCACGGCACTGCCGGTGACGAACTGTGCCACCATCAGCGCCATTTCAGGGACGAGCAGCAGCAGGAGCGCCCCCATGCCGCCGAACTGCACCGCCATGGTCTGCGCCACGTGGCCCGGCGGCTTCTTGAACGGGCTGTCGCCCGGGAGCGGCACCGCGACCGTGTAGCGTGCCGACACCACCGAGGACAGGCCCATCCCGCTGAACAGCACACCGAGGGAGAGTCCGAGCACGCCGGGCAGGAGCTGCCAGTCCGCGCCGAACAGGAACGGCAGGACGCTCAGCGCCAGCACCACCGGCAGGGCGAAGACCAGGCAGGCCACGGCACGACCGAGCCGGTCATGGACCCCCCGCACGCCGGTGGACAGGTGCAGCGCGAAGGCGGTGCTGTCGTAGGAGACGTCCGTTGAAATGGACCAGGCCAGCAGGAACGCGGTCAGCGGACCGATGAAGACGAGCAGCCCGTAGGATCCCGTCTGGGCGGCCTGGAAGAGGAACAGCACCGGCAGCAGCGGAATGACGACGAGGGCGCCCGCGTACCGGGGGTCCCGGAGCCAGTAGCTCAGCGACCGTGCCGCGACCGCGCCCGTTGGCGTCGCCGGGAACAGCCGGAAGAAGCCCAGTCCGCCGGCTGCTTTTTTGGAGCTGCCGGCGAACGGCGGCGTCACGAGGGCCCGCTGCAGCAGGAGTTTCCAGCACAGCGCCAGTCCGGCGAGGGTGGCGACCGCGATCAGGAACTTCAGCGCCGCGGCGCCGTAGTTCCCCGCGGCAAGCTCGCCGCCGAGGGACCAGGCGGCCCCCGCCGGAGTCCAGGACAGCGTTCGGGCCAGCCCGGCCAGGAAATCCCCGGACGCGGCAATCCCCGCGGTGACGCTCGCCACGATCGGCCCCATCAGGATGAGCGGAATCAGGAAGATCACCGCGCTGGCGTCCTTGAACCGGCGGGAACTCGCCAGCCCTGCGGTGGCGGTGGTGACCGACTTGGACAGCACAATGCAGCTCAGCACACCGAGGACCGCGCCGAGCAGGGCGCCGGCAGCGCCGGGAACGTTCCGGGACCAGGTCCCCACGGTGCCCAGGGCGAGCAGCAGGGTCGCCGTGCCCGGGATTCCGATCAGTCCGCCGAGGGCCAGTCCGGTCAGCAGCTGCGGCATCGGCACGGCGACCGTGGTGAACCGTGCCGGGTCCAGGGTCAGGTCCGCGGCCGAGGCAGCGACCGGGACCACCGCCCATCCCAGCAGCGCCGCGGCGCCGCCCAGCACAACGACCGTCTGCGCGAGGCCGGCGTCCGCGCCGCGGAGGACCAGCAGCCCTGCGACGCCGAGCCCGACGAGCCCCAGCGCGTACAGGGTGCCGATGCCAAGGCCCACCAGCTGCCATGGGCTGCGCCGGAGGCCGTTGCGCAGCAGGGTCAGCTTGAGCCTTAGAAGGTGCGCAACCATTCCAGTCCTTCCGTGTGGTTGCGGCCGCCGACCAGCTGGACGAAGCGGTCTTCCAGTGACTCGCCCGCACGCACCTCGTCCACCGTCCCGGCCGCGAGCAGCCGCCCGGCGGCGACGACGGCGACGTGGTCGCACATGCGCTGGACCAGATCCATAACGTGGCTGGAGACTATGACGGTGCCGCCGGAAGCCACATAACGGTCCAGGATGTCGCGGATGTTGGCGGCGGACACCGGATCGACGGATTCGAACGGCTCGTCCAGTACCAGCAGCCGCGGCGCGTGGATCAGGGCCGAGGCGAGGGCGATCTTCTTGGTCATGCCGGCGGAGTAATCCACCACCAGCGTTCCGGCGTCGGGGCCCAGGTCCAGGGCGGCGAGCAGTTCCTTGACCCGCCGGGCCACGACATCCTTGTCCATGCCGCGCAGCAGGCCTGCGTAGCTCACCAGCTGCTCGCCGGTCAGCCGGTCGAAGAGCCGGACGCCGTCCGGGAGGATGCCCATCAGCCTCTTGGCCTCCAGTGGGTGCTTCCAGACATCCACGCCGTGCACGAAGGCCGTGCCGAACTCGGGCCGCAGCAGCCCGGTGGCCATCGACAGGGTGGTGGTCTTGCCGGCGCCGTTCGGGCCGACGATCCCGTAGAAGGAACCGGCCGGAACGTCGAGGCTGAGACCGTCGACCGCGATTTTGTCACCAAAGCGCTTGGCGAGTCCCCGCAGGGACAGTGCGGGAACGGCCAGTCCCGGCCGGTCGTCAGGGGCAGGCGGACGCGGCTGCTGGAAAGTCATGTCGTTAGACTAACCGTCCCGGTGCGCCCACGGGATCATCCGCAAGGCGTAGCCGTGCCGCGACGGACCGGCAGGCGGACCGGTTGCGGCACGCATCCCGGCTAAAACGAGTGCCGCGGACGGGCGCGGTCATACTGCGGCGGCCACGCCAGCTCATGGCCCAGCTCGAAGGCGGCCCGCAGCCACCAGTGCGGATCGCGGAGGGCGGCACGGGCGATGAAGACCCCGTCGGCCTGCCCGGTTGCAACAGCGTGCTCGGCCTGGCCGGCCGAGGTCAGCAGCCCGACGGTGCCGGTCCGGACCCCGGTTTCACGCCGGATCCGGGCGGCAAAGCCGGTCTGGTAGCCCGGCCCGACCGGGATCTGCTGGTGTGCCACGGCGCCGCCGCTGGACACGTCCACGAGGTCCACACCATGGTCCGCTGCCGCCCTGGCCATCCGCACCGATGCCTCAACGTCAAGGCCGCCCTCGGCCCAGTCCGAGGCGGAGATCCGCAGCAGCAACGGCATGGAGTCGGGGATGACGCGCCGCACGGCATCGACGACGGCGAGGGTGAGCCGGTTCCGGCCTTCCTCGTCGCCGCCCCAGCGGTCTGTGCGGTCGTTGACGAGCGGACTCTGGAACTGGTGCAGGAGGTAGCCGTGGGCGCCGTGGATCTCGATCGTGTCGAAGCCGGCTCCCACGGCCCGGACCGCGCCGGCGGCGAAATCGGCGATTACACCGTCGATCTCCTCCTCCGTCATCGCGGAGGGGGCCTCGTAGCCGTCAAAGGCCGAGGTGCCGGGAGCCACGGTGGGCCAGCCGCCGTCGGCGGCTGCCACCGTGCCTTTCCGGCCGGAAAACGGCCAGTAGGAGGATGCCTTCCGCCCGGCGTGCGCCAGCTGGGTCCCGATCTTGGCCCCGGCAGTCCCGTGCCGGTGCACGAAGGATGTGATCCGTTCCCATGCCGCCGCCTGGTCGTCATTGTAGAGCCCGGCGTCCCGGGGGCTGATCCGGCCGGCGGCGTTCACGGCGGCCGCCTCGGTGAGGATCAGGGCCGCCCCGCCGGTGGCAAAGGAACCCAGATGCATCAGATGCCAGTCGTTCGGAACGCCCTCCCCGGTTTCCGGCTCGCAGCTGTACTGGCACATCGGCGATACCCAGCCGCGGTGTTGCAGGTGCAGGGAGCGCAGTTCCAGCGGCGTGAAAAGCGCCGACCCCATCAGAAGAGGACCCGGGCCAGGTTCTGGCGCGCTTTCGCGACGCGGTCATCGGTGGTGCCGACGACATCGAACAGTTCCAGCAGCCTGACGCGGGCCGTTTCCCGCTCCGGGCCGAAGTTCCTGCCGATGAACGCGACGATCCGGCCCAGTCCGTCCTCGACGTGTCCGCCGGCGACGTCCAGGTCGGCCACGCCGAGCTGGGCCTCGAGGTTGTCCGGCTCGTCGGCAGCGAGCTGGCGCAACGCGTCGGTGTCCGCGGCGGACAGCGGCTGGAGCCGGCCCATCAGCTCCACCTGTGCGAGCCCCGCCTTGGCTTCGGCATCGGCGGGCATCTCCAGCAGGGCCTGGCGGTAGGCGTCAGCGGCAGCGGCGTAGTCACCGGCTTCGATCGCATCAAACGCTTTCTGGTGCAGGGGCGGCAGCGGGGGCGGCTCGGCCTCGGCGGCGCCGGGTCCGCCCGCGCCGATCCGTCCGGTCACGCCGTTGGCGGCGGCGACCTTAAGCAGTTCATCCAGCAGGCTGCGGACCTGCGGTTCCTCGGCGCCGCCCTGGAAGAGGGGCACGGGCTGGCCCTTGACGAGGGCCACGGCGGTGGGAACGGCCTGCACCTGGAACGCCTGGGCCAGCTGCGGGAACACCTCGACGTCGGCGGCACCGAGGACCAGCCGGCCCTCGTAGCCGTCCACGATCCGTTCGAGGACGTCGACGACTTCGGCGGAGCCGGGAGAGTAGGCCGCCCAGAGCGCAACGACGACCGGAACCTGGGCCGACAGCTCCACGAGTTCCTGGAAATTCGCTTCGGTGATGTCCACCCGCAGCGGACGGCCGGAGGGCGCCGCCCCGCCGTCGTCCGCGGCAGGCGACCCGGGCGCGCCCGGCGTGCCGGCGCCCGGGGCGGGCCCGGCCGGCGGCGCAGCGGGACGCTGTTTCAGGGCGGACAGGTCGACGGCGCCCCGCAGGTTGAGCGGGTTGGCGGCAGCCGGCGGGACGGGGCGGGAAGCTGGCGAAGTCATGGCTCCACTCTAGCCACATCGGCCCCGTCCGGACCTACTTGAAGCTGGCTCCGACGAGGCCGCGGGTGGCGGCCACGAGTTTCATCGGGTCCGGCGACCCTGCCGGCGGGATGTAGACGGCCACGGACTCGGCGAAGTTCAGCAGCATGCCGGTGCTGGTTTCCTTGCCGCCGGCCAGGGCCGCGGCGTCGTCACCAATCGTCAGCTTGTCGCCGGCGGCCTTGGGGGTGCCATCGAACGCGAAGTCCAGGCGGCCGAGGGCGAGTGCCCCGCCGTCTGCGGTCCGGAACACCACGACGCTCTCCGGCACCATCTTGTGGGTGAACGAGAAGGTGCCGTTGACGCCCGAGTTCACCACATCGGTCTGGTAGGCCAGCGTGTCGGCAATGTACGGGGAGGACTCGCCTTCGGCGAGCTTGTCCTTGTACGCGGAATCGGCCGAGTTGAGCCGGTCGCCGAGCGCGCCCAGCGCTTCCTCGCCGCTGTTGGCGAGTCCCGATTTGTCCGCGGGGGCAAGTGTCTCGTTGCCGCCGCGTGCGATCCCCGGGAAAGTTGTTCCCGGCTGCAGCGGCGTGGTGAGGACCAGCTTGTAGTTCTCCCGCGGGCCGGCCTGGGTCAGAGTGAGCAGCTGCGGAACAACGTTGCCCTCGCCCTGGGTGACCGCCATGACCGTGCGCGGCCAGCTGCGCTTGTCGGTGACGACGGTCGTGAGGAGCTTGGTGGCGCGGACGGGCATCCGCGCCTCGTAGGAGCCGACCTGGGAGCGGATCTTGTAGTTCTGCGTGCGGACCTCAAGTTCGGGTCCGGCCACGCGCGGCTCCAGCGTGGCCGCGTCCTTGGCCGCATCACCGGCATCGACGGCACTGGCAACCTGCTCAAGAATGCGGCGGAACTGGGCGTCGACCAGCACCGGTGCGGCCGGGGCCTGCCCGGCGGCGGCGGAAGCGCTCGGCGACGGGGCAGGCGTCTGGCTTGCCTGCGCCGCCACACCGCTGCCGGCGACGGCAGTGGCTGTCAGCACTGCCACGACAACGCCGGAGCGGCGCGGGCGCCACGACACGGCGGCGCGTTCGACGGAGAGCTTTTCGGAGCCGGCCTGCTCGCGTGCCGCCGGCTTGGCCTGCGCCCGGCGGGCAAACATGCTGCCGCCGGCTGAGCCGTCGGCGCCGGAGCCGGGCTTGGGCTTGAGCAGCAACAGGGCGGCGCCGGCCAGAATCAGCAGGCCGCCGAGAACCATGAACGGAACGGCCCACGGCGTGGAGGTGTCATTCGGGAAGGTCATGGTGATCGATGTGGGGGCAGGCTTCGTGCCGTCCGTGGCAAGCAGCAGGGCCCAGTCACCGTCGGCCGGAGGGGTCCAGTTGTACTTCAACTCGCCGCTGGCGTTTTCCGTGGTCACCCACAGGTCCGAACCGGCCGGTGAGGGAGCGGTGGCTTCCCCGTCGGCATGCGTCAACTGCAGCGCCTTCCCGTCATCCGAGACACCGGAAACGGTGTTGTGCGCGGCTGTGCCGACCCAGGCCTCGACGTCGTCCGGGCGGCCGGCGGCCAGCATAAAGCTGCCTTCGCCCTTGACAGTGATTGTCACCGTGCCGTCGTGCAGCGTGCGGAGCTTCTCGTCAAAGACCGTCAGCGGCGCGGCAGTGGCACCGGCGGGTGCGGTGGCGGTCACGGTCTCGGGCGGAGCCCAAAATGTCTTCTGGCCGATTCCGGCCAGCAGTGTCAGGAGGCCCAGCAGCACTAATGCAACTGCAGTCTTGAAACGCAAAATATTACCCATCATCAGCGGACACTTAGCTTCAATAGTAACCGTTTTGTTACCACGGAGTCAGATCCGGCAGCGTGCGGGGCCCTTCCCCGGCGCCGCCGGGCGCTGCACAACCGCGCCAAAACAAGGCTGCTGATAGTGTTTGCGGTGATCATCACACTTGGGCAGCGGCAGCGGCTCCGCCGGGCATATTCAGAGGACAAAGGGCTTTCAACGCAGTGACTGGACACACGGATTCGTCCCCCTCAGGACCGGAAGAAAGCCAGGAATCCGGCAGCACGGTGGAGGGTCCGCAGCAGCACATTTCCCCCCGCCGGACGGCCCTGGCCGGGATGCTGAATACGATGGCCCACCGCCTGCGCCAGCCCCTCCCGGGAGCCCAGCCCCGGCTTCGGTTCGAGATGCCCCCGGTGCAGGAGGAAGACCAGACGGCACCGGAGAGCGAGACCAGCGCGCGCTTTGGCCACCCCGGCCCGCGGATGTCCTCCCAGCATCCCCTCTACGTCGGCTTCATGGGGACAGTCGGCGTCGGTGTGGCCCTGCTCGTCTACTGGATCGGCTCCAGCACGACGCAACTGCTGCTCTGGATCGTGGCGGCACTCTTCATCGCCCTGGGCCTGGACCCGGTGGTGCGCTGGCTCGAGTCGAAAAAGTTCCCCCGCGCGGCGGGCATTGTGGCTGCGGTTTCCACGCTGGGCCTGGCCATGGCCGCCTTTTTCGCCACGCTGATCCCCACGATTGTCCAGCAGGTCACCGAGATCGTCGAGGAGGCGCCGCGCTGGATCACCGACTTCATTAACTCCGACTTCTTCCGCAGCATCGACAACCAGTACGGGGTGCGCGAACGCATCACGCAGGAGCTGGAGAAATTCGTCAACAATCCCGAGGCGATTGGCGGCATCTTCGGCGGCGTCGTCGGTTTCGGCTCCACTGTGGCCAACGGCCTGTTCGGCGCCCTGATCGTGCTGGTGCTGAGCCTCTACTTCCTGGCGGCCCTGCCTGCCATGAAGAAATGGGGCTACCGCCTGGCCCCGCGGTCCCGCCGGGCCCGGGTCGAGGCCCTGTCCGAGGAAATCACCGGGTCGGTGGGAAACTACGTCATCGGCCAGGCCGTCGTCGCCCTTGTGAACGCAACCTATGCGTTCATCGTGATGTCGATCGTCGGTGTGCCGTTCGCCGTGCTGCTGGCCTTCGTGGTGGCCCTGCTGGCCTTCATCCCCCTGGTCGGCGGGGTCATTGCCGGCGTTATCGTGACCCTGATCGCACTCACGGCAGGCTGGCAGACCGCCGTGGTCTACGCCATCTGCTACTTCGCCTACCTGCAGTTCGAGGCCTACTTCATCTCCCCGCGCATCATGCAGAAGGCCGTGGCGGTGCCGGGCGCCGTCGCCGTCATCTCGGTGATCGCCGGCGGCAGCCTGCTCGGCGTCCTGGGCGCCCTGATCGCGATCCCCACCGCGGCCGCGATCATGCTGCTGGTCAAGGAAATCTTCATCGTGCGCCAGGACAAGCACTGACGGCTTTTCGCTGCGAAAAGGGACAGCCGCTGCGTGGATCCACGCAGCGGCTGTCCCTTTTCGTAGCCTTTTTTCGAGTTTCGGTCAGGCGTGCGCCGTGGCGACCGGACCGTTCCATTCCTGCGGCAGTTCCGTAGCCGTTCCGCCGGCGCCGAATCCGCCGGGCAACACCTCGTCGACAATCTCGTTGAGCACCCGGCCGGCGTACTTCTCCCCCACCCACAAGTGTTTGGCACCGTCCACGCCCACGAGGCGGGCCTGCGGCACGACGGCGAAGCGCTCCGCGGCCTCGGCCGGCTGAAGGTAGTCGTCGTGCTCGGGGACCAGCACCTTCAGCGGCTTGCCGGCAGCGGCCCATTCCTTCAGATGCACGTCCGTGGCCCGGTGCAGCGGCGGCGAGAGGAGGATGGCTCCCTCCACCTCGGAGGCCACCGGTTCCGCTGCCCCGTACATCAGCGCGAGCTCGGTGCCGAAGGACCAGCCCACCAGCCAGCGGTTCGGCAGGCCGCGGTCGACGGCGAACTGCACGGCCGCTTCGACGTCGAGGCGTTCGCCGATCCCCTCTTCGAACGCCCCTTCGCTGGTTCCCCTGGGCGATCCGGTGCCCCGGGTGTTGAACCTGAGCACGGCGATTCCGGCCAGGGCGGGCAGCCGGTAGGAGGCCTTCCGGTAGACGTGCGAGTCCATAAAACCGCCGTGGGTCGGCAGCGGATGGAGCGTGATCAGGGTGGCTTTTACCTCGCCGGACTCCGGCAGGGCCAGCTCGCCGACGAGCCGGTGGCCGTCGCTGGTGCGGAGCTCCACGTTTTCCCGGCGCGCCGGGAGAACAGTGGACGCGCGGATCGCGGTCGGTGCGGAAGGCTGGCTGAAGACGTACGACGCCGGGTCAAAACTCATGCGTCCAGCTTAGCGAAAGCAGCCGCGGAAGCAGTCCGTGCCGGCACTCAGCGGTACCGGTAGCTGCGGGAAGTCCAGCAGTTGGTGTGCCAGTGCCTGCGCTCCGCCAGCCCCGCGGCCGCCCCAAAGAGATGGTCCTCGGACCACACAACGAGATGTGCGACGCCGGGCAGCACCGCCGTCGAACAGCCCGGGCAGATGTAGGTCTTCTCGGCCCGGCCCGCGGTGATTGGCCGGACCGACCACTCGCCGTCCGGCGCACTCTCCCGGCGCGCAAAGCCGGAGCGCGCGCGCTCCAGATCCAGCTCCGGCACCGGGCCGCCCTTCGCTCCGGGCTTGGCGGATTTGCCGGATCCTGCCCGTCCTGGGACGGGTCGGCGGGGGCGGTTGGAACGGGGCATGGTTCCATTCTGCCCCAGTCCGGGTGCCCCTCCTCCCCGCAGACGGTAGGGTAGACCGGGTGCGTTTAGTCATAGCCCGTTGCTCCGTTGATTATGTCGGCCGGCTCAAAGCCCATCTCCCGCTCGCCACCCGGCTCCTGCTGGTCAAGGCCGATGGCTCCGTTTTGGTCCATTCGGACGGCGGATCCTACAAGCCGCTGAACTGGATGAGTCCTCCGGCGTCCCTGCGGGTCTCCACCCCGGACGAGGTCGACGTCGAAATCGGCGTGGTTGAGCAGTGGACCGTCCAGTCGGCCAAAACCGACGACCGGCTGATCATCAACATCCATGAGCAGCTGCATGACACCTCCCATGAGCTCGGCCTCGACCCCGGGCTGATCAAGGACGGTGTCGAGGCGGACCTGCAGCGTCTGCTGGCGGACCAGATTGAACTCCTGGGCACCGGTTTCTCGCTCATCCGCCGCGAATACTTCACGGCCATCGGCCCGGTGGACATCCTGGCCAGGGACGCCAAGGGCGGCACCGTGGCCATCGAGCTCAAACGCCGCGGGGACATCGACGGCGTCGAACAGCTCACGCGCTACCTCGAACTGCTCAACCGCGACCCCCTCCTGGCCCCGGTCCGCGGGATCTTCGCCGCCCAGCAGATCAAGCCGCAGGCCAAGGTGCTGGCAAACGACCGCGGCATCGACTGCGTCACACTCGACTATGACGCCATGCGCGGTGTCGACGACGTCGAATCGCGGCTCTTCTAGCGGCACCGCCCGCGCGGCAGATCGGCAGGGAAGCCGGTGCCGTTCATCGACGCTTTGGACAAATTTTACGGAATTGTGTGCCGTGAGCGTTGACCTGCGGCAATGGGCGTGAAATTCTTATACGAGTCTTTGTGTAGGTGTTTTTTCATGCTCGCAAGACATGTTGCGAGCGTGAAGCTCCGGCCGCCGAAGCCCGGTCCATCCGGTCCCACAGCCAAAGGTTCTTCTCGCGGAGTGACCAAGACCGGCACGAAGTGTGCCGGTCTTAATCAGGATCCATAATGAGGAGAAATACATGGCACAGGGAACTGTCAAGTGGTTCAACGCTGAAAAGGGCTTCGGCTTCATCACCCCGGACGACGCCGATGGCGATGTCTTCGTTCACTACTCGGAGATCCAGACCGGCGGCTTCAAGACCCTCGACGAGAACGCCCGCGTTCAGTTCGAAATCGGCCAGGGCGCCAAGGGCCCCCAGGCCACCGGCGTGACGCTGGTCTAGTCCCCGCAGCGGAACTGCCCGCGGCAGGCTCCGCAACAAATGGTCCCCGGCACTGATGCCGGGGACCATTTTGCTTTAGCGCACGAGGGTCCGGAGCAGCCGCGCACTTTGCCGCACGGACAGGCCGGGAAGATAGGCCCGGCTCAGCGCCCTGCCCATCGCGGGAAGCTGCAGCGGGTCCTGGTAGTAGAGGTACAGGGTCCGGTAGTCCGGCTTGAATCGGGACTTGAAGGTGGCCAGCGAGCGGAACCCGTATACGGGCTCCAGCGCTTTACCGACGACGTCGAGGATTCCCGCCAGCCCTTCGGATCCGGCCCCGCCGGCATCGCCCGCCGCTTCCGCGGTGTCTTTCGCCAGCGGTGACCCGGACAGCGAGATCACTTCCACCGAGCTCCGCAGCTCCTGTACCGCCGAGGCGATCAGGAATTCCATCACGCCGGGGAAGGCGTCCCCCCGCCGGCGCATGAAATCCAGCGTCCAGCTCACCAGGCGCCCGTCGGCATACACCGGCAGCCAGCTCGTGACGCCCTGGACCAGCCCCTCGGCGTCCACCGCAAGGCAGCAGAGCACTTCCTCGTCCTGAAGCTCATCAATGCCGCCGAGGGTGAAACCCATTTCCGGAACGGACTTCTGGGCGGCCCATTCCTCGGAGACCTCGATCAGCTGGGCACGGAGCGCAGGCGCGAAATCGGCGTAGCGTCCCCACACCGCGTGCACCCCGGACTTTCCGGCCCGGTTCAGGGCCGTCCGGACGTTTTGCCAGTCCTTGCCCTTGAACTCGAGTGAGCGTACGGCCAGCCTGGTTTCCTGAGCCACCGCCACGCGCCGAAAGCCGCGGCGCTGCAGCATCGGCCACAGCTCGTCAGTGCAGGAATAGAAGCTCGGAATGAGGGCATGTTCAGCGCAGTACCGGATGAAGCCCGCGGCGGTCTCCTCCCGGAATCCCGCCGGGCCGAACGGTCCCGCCAGGGTCAGGGCGACGTTGCCGTGCTGCTGGTAGGCCACTCCCCCGCGGCCGCCCGGCGCGAACCAGTACTTGTTGGGTTCCCACAGGGCCATCCAGGACAGCGAGTCGCCGCCCTGGCGGATCAGGCCGCGGGCCACGTCCCGGTCCTCCGCTCCGGCGTCGGTGCGGTGCAGCCGGCGCTGCAGGACCAGCCAGACCGCAGCGAGGGCTACCGTCCAGAAGATAATGCCCGAGGTGGCGAAAAGGACGGCTTCGGCCGCGTCGCGGCCTTCGAAGATGCGGCTGTAGACCCCGGGGATGGGGAGCGGCAGGTACTGGCGGGAGAGTTCGGCGGCCAGTCCCAGCAGCCCGCCGTCGCGGTCCATCCCGCCGGCGGCGAACCAGACACCGGTGTAGCACGAGGCCAGCAGGAGCCAGGTTCCGCCGACGGCGGCGGCGAGGGCCCCCCGGGCCCGCGGGTTTGTTTCGACCCGGAACTGCCGGCGGTTGGCCACGAGCAGCACCACGAGCACCAGGGGAACCACCACCAGCGGCAGCACGTGGACCACACCCGATCCCATCACGCCGGTGCGCGGCCGGTTGGGGTACTGCGGGATCCTGGCGATCAGGGACAGATAGACGGCGGCCAGGGCCGTCACGGCGAGCTGGAGGGTGACCGCGATCCGCAGGGCGAGCCGGCGCCCGTGCCGCATGCCGTCCGCGCAGATGAGCAGCAGCACCACCGGCACGACCGCCAGCGCGAGGCCCAGCGGCCCGGCAAAGCCGGCGCGGCCGGCCTCGAGGCAGGTGACATCGATGCTGCCGCCGCAGTTCTGTTCCAGCTGGTTCAGCGTGGGCAGCGGGTTCAGGACGACATCCCGCAGCAGGGCCAGCGGACCCGTGGGAGTCCGGACGGTGGCCGTCAGGATGGGTCCGACCGCGAAGATGGCCACGGTCAGGGCGAGCAGGTTGCGGGTTTCGCGCCCGGTGGAGCGGTGGCGGTGCAGCGTGCCCTGGTCCCCCTGGATCCACCAGCCGGCTGCCAGCCCCGCCAGCGCCCCGGCGAACCCGACCACCGTCTCCGGGTGCCCCACGTAGAGCACGAGCATCAGGGACAGGGAGACCACGGCGGTGCGCAGCCGCCGCTGCCACAGCGTGGGCAGCAGCCCGCTGGAGGCCAGCGAGACGGCCAGGACCGCGGCGTACGGGCCCATCAGGCCCGCATCCACCATCCGGCTCAACCAGCCGTCGTCGACATGGCCGGCGAGCTGCGTCAGCAGCAGGAACACCGTGACCGCGGCGAACTGCGCGGCGAAGTAGAACACGGCCGTGCGCAGCGTGCCCAGCTGCCGCTCCGCGAGGCCGAGCAGGACCAGGATCATCAGCGCGGCCGAGGCGTAGGCCAGCAGGTTGGTGGCAAAGAACATCGAAGTGAACAGCGACCACCAGTGCCCGGCCTTCAGTGCCGGGGCACTGACGGACGCCACGTCCAGCAGGGATTCCGGCGGCCCGGTGAGGTAGCTTCCGGTGGCCGCGCCGGTGGCCAGGAAGGCCACAAGGACCGCGAGGGTGAAGGGGATGGCGCGCAGATGGCCCAGCGACTGCCGCAGGCCCACATGGGCGAGGCCCCGAAGGGAGCCGCCGCCGGCCCCCCGCTGCCGTGCCGCTGCTGCCCCGCTCACTGCTGGACACCCCAGCGGGCCGCCAGGAAGTCGAGCCCGGAGGGCAGCCCCTTGGACCCGGTTTCCCAGGAGTGCCCGGCACCGGGGACCAGCCGGGCCTCCACCGTGAACCCGGCGGCCCGCGCGGCCCCGGACAGTTGTTCCATGTTGGCGATGAATTCGGGGTCCCGCTCGCCGGCGCCGAAGTAGATGCCATGCCCCTGGAAACGTCGGTCCGTCATGAGCCGCAGCGGTGTCTGGCTTTCGAAGGCCTCGGTATCGCCGCCGAAGGCGGCCGCGATGGTCTTCTCACGTTCCTTGGCGAGGGCGGGTTCCCGCTCGCTGGAGAACGCCAGGGCGGAGCCGTAGATCTCCGGATGCCGGGTCACCATCTGCATCGCGCAGGTCGCGCCGAAGGAAAAGCCCCCGGCCGCCCACCGCGTGGGGTCCGGATCCACGTCCAGTGTCTGCTTGATCCAGGCTGGCACGTCCGCGGCGAGGAAGGTGTCCGCCCGGGCGATCATGCTGTCCATGCAGAGCGTGTTGCCGGTGGCGGAACCGTTCGGGTCAACCACCACCACCACCGGGGCCACACCGTGGTGCGCTGCCGCGTACCGGTCCATCCGGCTGCGCAGCGCCCCTCCGGTAAGCCAGTCGGCCGGAGAGCCCGGCTGGCCGGCGAAGAGGACCAGCACGGGAAGGGCGGGCCGGGGCGTTGCGAAGTAGGCGGGCGGAAGATAGATATAGGCCTCGCGGCTTTCGAATCCCGAGCTGGTGCCGGGGATCCCGGCGCGCCGCAGCACACCGCCGTCGGGCAGATCCGCCGGCGGCCGCCAGCCGGACAGTCTGACGCCGGAAGCGGCCCCGGGGGTGCGCTTGAGCCCGTCTTCGAGCGGCTGGATCCGCGCCACGGCGGTGCCCGTCAGGTCGCTCACGGTGTGGTTCAGGCCAAAGTAGCCGTTGATCTGGACGGCGGAGAGCAGGACGACGCCGAGCAGGGCGCCCGTCGACGCGGCGGACTTCCGCACGGCCGCCGTCCGCACGGCGTGCCGGGTCCCGGCTCCGGTCCTCCGGAGGTCCGTTCGCCGCCAGGTCCGCCACAGCTGCACGATGCAGAGCAGCAGGGCCGTCAGCGCGGCAAGGGACCAGGCAAGCACTTCGCCCGGCAGCTCACCGGGGACGACGGGGACGGCGTAGATCAGCAGCCAGTGCCCTGCGGCGAGAAGCGCGGAGGCAGCCAGGACTGCAGCGGCGAAGGCAAGCAGGACGGCCAGCCAGCGGGGGGCGGCGGTCTCCCGGGCGCGGAAGTGACTGCACTGCCAGAGGAAGTAGAGCAGGCCCGCCGTGCCGGCCGCCCAGGCAATCCACAGCACCGGCCCGTCGACGAGCCGCAGCTCTTCGATGAAGTCCACCGGATCTAGCGCCAGGTGCCGACGCCGATGACGGGCCCGGCCTCCAGCCAGGAGGACAGCCCGGTGTAGGCGTCGAACCGCATCGCGAGCAGGACGTCCTGCCCTTCATAGCGGAGTTCGACGATCACGGCGTCGGGCTGGACCCGGACAAGTTCAGCTTCGGTGGGCTTGCGCCGGCCGAGCAGCTCAAGCGAGCTGCGGCGGAAGGTGTGCTTCGGCCGCATGCTCAGCGAGGCAAGGCGGAACCACTCCAGGTCGTTGTCCTGATAACGACAAACCCCCATCTGCCAGCTGTTTCCAGCCGTGCAAATGGAGGCGTCCACTGTGCCCAGGGCGCGCCGCAGGTTGAAGCGGCGCACCCCGGAAAGGCACAGTGCAAATACCAGCAACGCGAAGAGCGTTGCCAGGGCGATGAACGGAATAACTGTATCGTTCATCAAGGTCGTGCTAGCGGATCCCCGCAGTAGCCGCGTCGCCCAGTTGGGCGTTGTCAGCGACAATGACGACCCGGTTGTTGTCCACGGAGAAGAATCCGCCGTCGACAACTACCGCAATACGGTCACCGGATACCGGCTCGATTGCCAGCTCCCCTTCGGCCAGAATCGCCAGCAGGGGCGAGTGGCCGGGCAGGATTCCGATTTCACCATCGCTGGTGCGGGCCTTGACCATCTTGGCCGCTCCGGACCACACGAAGTGGTCCGCTGCGACAATCTCAACCTCAAGCTCAGCCATATTACTTGGTCTGTTCCTGGATCTTGGCCCACTGGCGCTCAACGTCATCCAGGTCGCCGACGTTGAAGAACGCCTGCTCTGCGATGTGGTCAAGGTCGCCGTCGCAAATCGCCGTGAAGCCTTCAACGGTGTCCTTGATGGACACGGTTGAGCCTTCGACGCCGGTGAACTGCTTGGCGGTGTAGGTGTTCTGCGAGAGGAACTGCTGGATGCGGCGTGCACGCGACACGACGATCTTGTCCTCTTCAGAGAGCTCGTCAACGCCGAGGATGGCGATGATGTCCTGGAGCTCCTTGTTCTTCTGCAGGATCTGCTTGACGCGGACGGCCGTGTTGTAGTGGTCGTTGCCGATGTACTGCGGATCCAGGATGCGGGACGTCGACGTCAGCGGGTCAACGGCCGGGTACAGACCACGGGAAGCGATTTCACGGGAAAGTTCCGTGGTCGCGTCGAGGTGTGCGAAGGTCGTGGCCGGGGCCGGGTCGGTGTAGTCATCTGCGGGGACGTAGATGGCCTGCATCGAGGTGATCGAGTGGCCCTTGGTGGACGTGATGCGCTCCTGCAGGAGGCCCATCTCGTCAGCCAGGTTGGGCTGGTAGCCCACGGCCGACGGCATGCGGCCGAGGAGGGTGGAAACCTCGGAGCCTGCCTGGGTGAAGCGGAAGATGTTGTCGATGAAGAGCAGCACGTCCTGGTTCTGCACATCGCGGAAGTACTCCGCCATGGTCAGCGCCGACAGGGCCACGCGCAAACGCGTTCCCGGCGGCTCATCCATCTGGCCGAACACAAGGGCGGTGTCCTTGAGGACGCCTGCCTCTTCCATTTCAACCCAGAGGTCGTTACCTTCACGGGTACGCTCGCCGACACCGGCGAACACCGAAGTGCCGCCGAAGTTGCGGGCAACACGGGTGATCATTTCCTGGATCAGCACGGTCTTGCCGACACCGGCACCACCGAACAGACCGATCTTGCCACCCTTGATGTACGGGGTGAGAAGGTCGATGACCTTGATGCCGGTTTCCATCATCTCGGTGGAACCCTCGAGCGTCGCGAAGGCCGGGGCCTTGCGGTGGATGGGCCAGCGCTCGGTGATCTCGAGTTCGGACTCAGTCACATCCAGCGGCTGCCCGAGGACGTTGAAGATGTGCCCCTTGACGACGTCGCCGACGGGAACGGAGATGGGGGCTCCCGTGTCCACAACAGCGGTGCCGCGGACGAGGCCGTCGGTTGCCTGCAGGGAGATGGCGCGAATGACGTTGTCGCCGAGGTGCAGGGCAACCTCGAACGTGATGGTCTTGGTCTCACCGTTGAGAGTAATCTCGGTGGTGAGTGCGTTGTAAATCGAGGGGATTGCGTCAGCCGGGAATTCGACGTCGACAACCGGGCCAATAACACGTGCAATACGGCCGGTCGCACCGGTCGTCGCGGCTACGTGTTCGGTAGCTGTGGCAGTCATCTCTCTCACTTCACTCAGTAGATGGCGTTGGGTTCTGTTTACTTTGGTGCAGGTACAGCTGGATCCGAGTCCGGGGCGGCTAGGACGCGTTCAACGCGTCGGCACCGGCCACGATTTCGGAAAGCTCCTGCGTAATCTCAGCCTGGCGGGCAGTGTTGCGCAGACGCGTGAACTTCTTGATGAGCTCCGTGGCATTGTCGCCGGCGGACTTCATGGCCCGCTGGCGGGCAGCGAGCTCCGAAGCCGCTGCCTGCAGCATCGCGGCGAAAATGCGTGATTCGATGTAGCGCGGCAGCAGAGCATCAAGAACCTGCTCCGTTTCCGGCTCGAATTCGTAGAGCGGCAGGAGGTCCGACTCGGACGCCGCCTGCTCTTCGACAACCTCAAGCGGGAGAAGACGGACAACCGTCGGCTCCTGCGTGACCATGGACTTGAAGCGGGTGTAGACGACATG
This sequence comes from Arthrobacter ginsengisoli, assembly GCF_031456935.1. Lineage (NCBI taxonomy): Bacteria > Bacillati > Actinomycetota > Actinomycetes > Micrococcales > Micrococcaceae > Arthrobacter > Arthrobacter ginsengisoli. The sequence continues at coordinate 80,488 of NZ_JAVDVQ010000008.1, forward strand.
GATCTCGTCGACGCCGCCCTCTGCATAGTCCGTCGCAAAGTCAGCCAGCAACGCGTCGCCGATTTCCTGTGCGGTGGCAAACTCCGGTGCATCCGTGCCGCCGGTCCAGACGCGGCCGTAAGGACGGTTCCGGAAGTCGAAGTACGCCTGCGCCTTGCGGCCGACCAGGTACATCTTGACTTCCTTGCCCTCCCCGACGAGCAGCTCGTTAAGGCCTTCCGCCTGCTTGAGCACGCTCGCGGAGTACGAACCTGCGAGGCCACGGTCCGAGGTGATTACCAGGACGGCGGCCCGGCGGATCTGCTCCGGCTCGGTGGTCAGCGGGTGGTCGATTTCGCTCTGGCTTGCGACAGCAGAAACGGCACGCGTGATGGCGTTTGCGTAAGGCAGTGAAGCTGCTACGCGTGCTCGGGCCTTGCCGATGCGCGAGGTAGCGATCAGTTCCATCGCCTTGAAGATCTTGCGCATCGACGTCGTCGAGCTGATCTTCTGGCGGTAGACCCGAATCTGGGCTCCCATACTTATCCTTTCCTAAGATCCCGATGGCCGGGACTGCCGGAACCCCGCGGGGTCCCGGCAGTCCCTGCCAGCGAAACTAGCGCTTCTGCTTGACGATTTTTTCCTGGTCGACCTGTGCCTCGTCGATCGGGGCGTGCTCCTCGTGCCCCGCACCAACAAGGAGGTTGTCTCCCTCGCCGAAGAAGCCCTTCTTGAAGTCCACGATCGCGGTCTTCAGTGCTTCTGCAGTGTCATCGCTCATGACGTTGGTCTGGGCCAGCGTCGTCAGGATGGAGGACTTGTGCTTGAGGTGCTCCAGGAACTCGGTCTCAAAGCGCCTGATGTCCTCAACCGGAACCTCGTCGAGGTGCCCGTTGGTGCCGGCCCAGATGGAGACGACCTGGTTCTCAACCGGGAAGGGTGAGTACTGGCCCTGCTTGAGCAGTTCCATCAGTCGGGCACCGCGGGTCAGCTGCTGGCGCGATGCGGCGTCGAGGTCCGACGCGAACATTGCGAACGCCTGCATGTCGCGGTACTGGGCCAGTTCCAGCTTCAAGGTACCGGAGACCTTCTTCATGGACTTGACCTGGGCGGCGCCACCCACGCGGGAAACGGAGACACCCACGTCGACAGCAGGACGCTGGTTGGCGTTGAAGAGGTCCGACTGCAGGAAGATCTGGCCATCGGTAATGGAGATCACGTTGGTCGGGATGTAGGCGGAGACGTCATTTGCCTTGGTCTCGATGAGCGGCAGGCCGGTCATCGAACCCGCACCGAGCTCGTCGGAGAGCTTGGCACAACGCTCCAGCAGGCGGGAGTGCAAGTAGAAAACGTCGCCCGGGTAGGCTTCGCGTCCCGGCGGGCGGCGGAGCAGCAGCGATACCGCACGGTAGGCCTCTGCCTGCTTGGAGAGGTCATCGAACACGATGAGGACGTGCTTGCCGCCGTACATCCAGTGCTGGCCGATCGCCGAACCGGCGTACGGTGCCAGGTACTTGAAGCCGGCGGGGTCGGACGCGGGGGAAGCCACGATCGTCGTGTATTCCAGTGCGCCGTTGTCCTCCAGGGTCTGACGGACAGCCGCGATCGTGGATGCCTTCTGGCCGATGGCTACATAGATGCAGCGCACCTGCTTGTTGACATCCCCGGAAGCCCAGTTGGCCTTCTGGTTGATGATCGTGTCGATGGCGATGGCCGACTTGCCGGTCTGACGGTCACCGATGATCAGCTGACGCTGGCCGCGGCCGATCGGGATCATGGCGTCGATAGCCTTGAGGCCGGTCTGCATCGGTTCGTGGACCGACTTACGCTGCGTCACGCCGGGCGCCTGGAGTTCCAGTGCACGGGTGGTCTCGGCCTTGATCTCGCCGAGGTCATCGATGGGCTCGCCCAGCGGGTCGACAACGCGGCCGAGGAAGGCGTCGCCCACCGGCACGGACAGAACCTGTCCGGTGCGGTGAACTTCCTGGCCTTCTTCGATCCCGGTGAAGTCACCGAGGATAATGACACCGATTTCGCGGACGTCGAGGTTCTGGGCCAGGCCCAGCGTGCCGTCTTCGAAGCGAAGCAGCTCGTTCGCCATGACCGAGGGAAGGCCCTCAACACGGGCGATGCCGTCACCTGCGGTTGTTACACGGCCGACCTCTACGCGCTCTGCGTTTCCGGGTTCGTAGGACGCCGCGAACTCGTTCAACGCATTACGGACGTCGTCGGCGTTGATGGTCAATTCGGCCATCTGCAGTCCCTGCTCTCCTGTTTTCGTGATCATCGTTGCTCACGATGACCGGGGTTTCGTTTCGTTAAGTTGTGCTGGTCCGGCTGGCTAAGCAAGCTGACGCTGGAGCTGGCCCAGGCGGGCGAGGACCGAAGCGTCAACCACTTCGTCACCAACCTGGATCCGGATGCCACCGATCAGTGCCGGGTCAACGTTCATGTTGATCTTGAGCTCGCGCCCGTAGAGGGCATTCAGCCCCGCCTGCAGACGGCTGGTCTGCGTTTCCGTCAGCGCACGGGTGACGCTGACTGTTGCAATCCAGCGCTGCTGGCGCTTGGCTGCAAGCTCGGCGAAACGACGGACGAGCCGGGTCACCTTGAGGCCACGGGGTTGCGAAACGGCCTGTCCGATGAGGACTTTCGCTTCCTCGCTTGCACCGGGTACAAGCTTTTCGGCGAAGGCCACCTTGGCAGCCGGGCTCGCCTGCGGTTCGGACACAGCACGCTGCACCTCGTGGTTGGACTCGACGACCTGGTTGAAGGAGAACAGATCGTTCTCCAGCGCTTCCAGCCCGCTGATCCCTGAGGCAGAGACGGCAGACTTGTTCTCAGCAACGGCGATGACCACCGAAGCAGCAAGAGTCTCGAGGGCATCGCCGATATCCCGAGCCGATGCCCAGCGTGAGCCGGCCAGTCCGCTCGCGATGTCCACAGCGTCCGCGGAGACTTTCCCGCCGAAGAGCTGCTTGATCAGCGCTGACTTTTCGTCACCGCTGCGGGACGGATCGGTCAGGGCACGGCGCAAGCCAGCCGAGCTGTCCACCGTTCCCAGGATTCCGAAGAGTTCCTTGGCCAACTGCAGCGATGCGAAAGGAAGCTTTGCTTCCAGTGCCACCAGTGCCGCGGTCAGCGATTCGCTCGATACACCTGCCATTACTTAGCTGCACCTGCGTTCTGGTTCTCCAGATCTGCCAGGAAGCGGTCGACCACACGTGCCGCACGCGCGTCATCGTCAAGAGACTCGCCTACGATGCGGCCTGCCAGCGTTGTGGCCAGCGTGCCAACCTCCGCGCGCAGCGATATAACGGCCGCCTGGCGCTCGGACTGGATCGCCGCGTGCGCCTGGGCCGTGATACGGGCAGACTCTGCAGCTGCCTTCTCCTTCAGGTCCGCGAGGATCTGGGCGCCTTCGGCACGTGCTTCCTCACGGATGCGGTTGGCCTCGGCACGGGCATCAGTGAGCTGCTGCTTGTACTCTTCGAGTGCAGCAGAAGCCTCTGCCTGGGCCTTTTCAGCCTTGGCGATGCCGCCTTCAATGGCCTCGGCACGCTCTGCAAAGGTCTTCTCGAACATCGGGACAACGTACTTGACCACGATGAACATGAGGACAGCAAAGCCGGCGAAGACGACAAGCATTTCCCAAGGATTGGGAACGAGAGGGTTAACGCCCTCTGTGGCGGCTGAGATGATCAGCTGATTCATAATTCACCCGTCCTTATCTACTCGGTTCTGGATGTTCGCTTAGTCTGAAACTCAGACTAGAGAACGAACGCGAAGACCAGGCCGAGGATGGCAAGGGCTTCAGTCAGCGCGAGGCCGAGGAATGCGATCGGCTGGAGCACACGCTGTGCCTCCGGCTGACGTGCAACGCCATTGATGTAAGCGGCGAACACGAGACCAACACCGATACCACCGCCGATTGCGGACAGACCGTAACCTACGAGGTTGAGATTGCCTTCCATTTTATTCCTTTCAAGATGCCATCTATGTGGCAGGTTGTTTGGTGTGCTTCATCCCCCGTGAGGGGAAGATTTTGGGTGCCTAGTGGCTATCCGCGTGCAGGGCGCCTTCGATGTAGATGGCGGTCAGCAGGGTGAACACGTAGGCCTGCAGCGCCATGATCAGCGCTTCCAGCATGTACATGGCAATCGCGCCGACAAGGACCAGGACCGAGGAGCCCTTCAGCAGGAGGTTCTCCTGCATAACGAGGAACTCGATGCCGGAACCGGCGATCATCACGATCAGGTGGCCGGCCAGCATGGTCGCGAACAGACGGAGGCTGTGCGTGACAGGGCGGACCAGGAAGTTGGAGATGATCTCGATCGGGATGATGAGCGGAAGGATGTAGACCGGGACTCCGGACGGCACGGTGGCCAGTTTGAAGTACCTCAGGCCGTTCTTCTTGACGCCGATGCCGATCCAGGTGAAGTACACGATGCCGGCGAGCACGTAGGCGCCGCCGACGTGCGAGAAGCTCGGGAGCTGGATCAGCGGAATGGCGCCGTAGATGTTGTTCACCAGGATGAAGAAGAACAGGCTGAACAGCAGCGGGACGTACTTCATGAAGTCTTTGCCGCCGATGATGTCCTTGGCAATGCCGTTGCGGACGAAGCCATAGGCGGCCTCGCCGGCGAACTGCATTTTGCCGGGAACAAGCTGCCCCTTGCGGGCAGCTAGCAGAAAGAATGTGGCGATAATAACAACCGAAAGGATTACCAGCAGCATCTGCTTGGTGAGTCCCTCGGCCGCCCCCCACGGCAGGATGGCCGGAAGGTGCATTTCTTCAATTCCAGGAGGCGTAAAAGTTCCTGAATCTTGGGCCGGGAGCGCAAGCGCGATCAACGCGTTTCCTCTCTGCAGTGTCCATCATTGGGCGTTGGTCGGGGAAAATCGACGTAGCTGTCAGATTCCCCCCGTGTGAAATTATTTGGCATTACTGATCCTCGTCCTGGGACGGGCCACGTGCAGCAGTGTCCCCACCAGCTGCATTAGACGAACTGGTGAGGCCGTGCATATGAGAAAGATAGAACCCTCCTGCGGCTCCAAGCAGAGCGCCTGCGAGCACAATCCAGCGGGTTCCCCACAGATTATCCAGACCCCACCCTATCAAACTCCAGACCATGATTCCGCCAACAATGTAGCTGAAGACGGCGATGCCGGCGTTGTATCCGGCGTCGCGTCCGTTGTCCGAAACACCGGGGGTGCCCGCAGCCTTTTTGGGGGTGCCGGGCTCGTTCATGTGTCGCTCTTTGCGGCTAAACATCGGTGCCGCCTTCCGGGGTCTCGGGGTCGTTATAGAGCTGGAGCCGCGCCTTGCTGAAACCGAAAATCTCGGCGGCCTGCCACACCACGACAGTCACGACGGCGCCGGCCAGGAACCAGCGCCCGTTCAGCCACACGGGGCTGCCAATGGCGAACAGCACCACGGCAAAGCCGACGACCTTGATGAAATAGGTGGCCGCGAACAGGCCGATGGCCCCGGAGGAGTGATTGCGGCCGCCGAAGTGGCCGACCAGGAGGCTGATCGCGAAGAAGGCGATCACCAGTGCCCCGCCGAAGAGTGACGATAGCGCCGCCGCCGCGCCGCCGAGCAGCAGCGCCGCCAGGCCGGTGAGCAGCAGGGCGCCGCCGCCAACGGCCGAACTGATAATCAGCAGCCGCAGCCACAATGATTTTGTGGGACCTGAGACACCAACGGGTCCGGCGCCGGACGTTCGTCCGGGTTCGGCGTTGGAGGTCATGAGATCCCAATCGTCGAGGGTGGTTTGCTGCTCACAGCGGCGGCGAAGGACCGCACATGAATTCTACATGAGATAGAAATTATTCGGAAAAGTCGGGCACCGCCGGTTCCCGGTCGGTGTCATTCTTCCTCGGCCGAAGAACGCGGCCCCAGTCCCGGAGCCTTGTGGCGCAGGTACGGCCAGGCCGTGACGCCGGCCATGACGGTCATTGCGGCCAGGTTAACTGCCATGACGACCTGCCACTGGAAAACGGCGAGGGCGAGGCCTCCGAACGCCAGCACGCAGGTCCACAGGTACATCAGGATGACGGCACTGCGGTGCGAATACCCGATATCCAGGAGCTTGTGGTGCAGGTGGCCACGGTCCGCCGACCACGGCGAACGCCCGAGCGCTGTGCGGCGCACGACGGCCAGTCCGAGGTCCAGCAACGGCAGGAACAGCACCGCAAAGGGAAGCAGGATCGGGATGATGGTGGGGATGCCGTTGGCCCGGTCGTACAGCCCCGACGTGATCTGGCCGGTGGACACGATGCCTGCCGAGGCCATGATCAGGCCGATCAGCATGGCGCCGGAGTCCCCCATGAAGATCTTGGCGGGGAACCAGTTGTGCGGCAGGAAGCCGATGCAGGCGCCGACAAGCACGGCGGTCAGCAGGGTGGCCAGGTCCGAGCGGTCCAGCAGAATGGCTGTCCGGTGCACCCAGTACGCCGTCAGGAAGAACGCCGTCCCCCCGATGATGGCCACGCCGGCAGCCAGCCCGTCCAGGCCGTCGATGAAGTTGAACGCGTTCATCGTCGTCACAATGAGTCCGGCAGTCAGCGCGATGCTCACGGCATCGCTGTCGATCACATACGGCTCCGGGATGAACGGAATGATGGTCATCCGGACGCCCCAGACCGCCACCACCAGGGCCGCGGCACTTTGGCCGATGAGCTTGATCCACCAGCGCAGGTCCAGCAGGTCATCTGCCACGCCGACGGCCACGATGACGGCAGCGCCCGCGAGGATCCCCCAGGGTGCGTCGTTGTTCCGGAAAATGTCCTTGACGAAGAAGGACTGGCTGGCGATCAGCAGTGCCACGGCGAACCCGGCAAAGATTCCCAGGCCGCCCAGCCTCGACACGGGGGTCGAGTGCATGTCGCGGCTGCGGATCGGGGAGAACAGCTCCATCCGGTTGCCGACATAGCGGGCACCCCAGGTGGCCGTGTAGCTCACGACTGCCGCTGAGAGCATCATGAGCAGGTACATAATCACTGCGAAGACACCCGCTTGAAGCCGTCGGCACAGGGCACACCGCGTTTCACAGCCCGGAGCCACGGTGATCCGTGGCTCCGGGGATGGGGTGAACTCAGTTGCTGTGGGTTTGTCTTGCGATAAATGAAACTTCTCCGTCGCCGCGCGCAGGGCAGGCAGTGCGTAGTGCCTGACAGGGCTGTATTACAGTGGACTCTAGTCAAGATACTAACGCCAACGGCCACTTGTCTTCGCGTCACACGGCCCACTGCCGGCGGGAAAACCACCGGCGGCCGTGCTGAAAGGAACACCGGATGACCCTGTCGGTTGCAGTTGCCGCCGTGACATTTGACCGTCCCCGGGAGCTGGCAGTTCTGCTGGACGCCATCAACAACCAGACGGCATCAGTTCGTTCGATCTGCCTTGTCGATTCCGGCACGGTTCCCGCCCAGGATGTCGCACGGGCGCACGAAAACGTGGATTACGTCCGGTCCGAGGCCAACCTTGGCGGGGCCGGAGGCTTCTCCCTCGCGATCCTCAAGGCGGTTGCCACCGGGGCCGACTGGATCTGGATGATGGATGACGACGCCGAGCCCGCCGACCCGGACTGCCTGGCCACCCTCGTCCGCGAGGCGGAGGCCCGCAGCCTGGAGGCGGTCGTCCCCCTGGTGGTTGCCCCGGGCCAGCCCGACCGGTTGTCCTTCTTCTTCCGCCTGGACGGCAAGGTCACCCACGACCGGGCCGAAGTGGAGAAGATCGGTTTCCTGCCGGACGACGGACACTTCTTCAACGGTGCGCTGATCCGCTCGGATGTCTTTTTCAAGGTTGGCCTGCCGGACATGCGCCTGTTCATCCGCGGAGACGAAGTGGACTTCACCATCAGGCTCCGCAAGGCCGGCATTAAATTCGGCACCGTCACAACGACGGCGATCACCCACCCGCACGCCTTCGCCGAGACGAAGCACGTCTACGGCGCCCGCTGGCACGTGATCGTGCCGGAGTCGGCGTTTAAGCGCTACTTCTATTACCGGAACCGCGGCTACCTGATCCGCCGCCACTTCCGGATCAAGTCCCTCGTCGCGGATGTGGGCGGCTACCTCGGCTACTTCCTGCGCCGCGGGGATCTCCGGGGCCTGGCGGACTGGTTCGGGGCATTTTCCGCCGGCCTGCGCGGCAAGGGCTTCGGTCCGCTGGAGGACCAGAAGTTCTAGCGCCTGGGCTGCAGCCGGCGCCGGATCAGCAGCGCGGTGAGCAGCCACGGCTCGCCGAAGACGCGGTAGGCGACACGCCGCGGGTGGAGCACAAGCCGCCAGGCCCACTCCAGGCCCAGGCGCCCGAGCCACCGCGGTGCGAGTTTCTGGATTCCGGCGATCTGCTCGATCGCCCCGCCCACGGCACAGTAGACGGCCGGAGGCAGCGTCGCCAGCCTGCGGGTGAGTACTTGTTCCTGCAGCGGCATGCCCAGTCCGAGCAGCACCAGCTGCGGCCGGAAATCTGAGAGCCACTGGACGGCGGACTCTTCGAGTTCCCCGTTCCAGCCCTCCCCCGGCATCCCGGCGACCCGCGCGCGCGGGACCAGCGTCCCCAGCCGCTCCACGGCCTGTGAGTTTGCCGCGCAACCGGCTCCGATCACGGCAATCCGCTCGAGCCCGTCGACGTCCGCCAGCGCGGGAATCCAGTCCGTGGATCCCAGCCGGTAGTCCATCACCGGAACGTCGCCCTGCCGGGCCCCGCTGCCGCGGGCCCAGAGCAGCAGCACCGGGGCGCCGTCGATCAGCACCACATCGCTTTGCTCGTAGAACGCACGGAATCCCGGGTCCGCGTGGCACAGCGTGACGCTGTGGAGGTTGTGGCCCACCACCGTGCGGGTCGTTCCCTCGGCCACGAAGCGGGTGAGGACTGCTGTCAGTTCGGGGACGGTCAGGGGTGTCGCGTCCACGTCAAGGACGGGGACACGTTGGCGCCGAAGGGTCATGCGGGTCCGGTCCCCGGGGCCGGGGCTTCCGCGGACGCGGCGGGCGCTTCGCTCAGCGGCCCGGCCGCCGGCTCCCCTGCCGCTGTCTCCCCGGCTGCCGGCTCCTCGCCGAGGCCCAGCACTCCCGGGACAACCTCGCGGAGCCGTGCCAGGCTGATGGCGCCCTGGCGGACCACGCGCAGCGGCACGGCGGTGGCATCAACGATCGTGGACGGGAGCGCGTCGGCACCCTCGGCCGGACGCGGCCCGCCTTCAAGGTAGACCTCAACGGACTCTGCCAGCTGCGCTTCGGCGGCGGCGGCGGTCTGGGCGGCGGCCTGGCCGGTGCGGTTGGCCGAGGAGACTGCCAGCGGCCCGGTCAGCGTCAGCAGGTCCTGGGCGACATCGTCGGCCGGGATCCGCAATGCGACGGTGCCCTTGGTTTCGCCGAGATCCCAATCGAGAGAGGGCTGGGCGTGCAGGATGAGCGTGAGCCCGCCGGGCCAGAAGGCCTCGGCCAGGCGCCGGGCCTCGGCCGGGACATCCGTGGCAAGGCCGTCGAGGGCGTTGAGCCTGGGGATCAGGACGGGCGGCGGCATCTTTCGGCTGCGGCCTTTCGACGCCAGCAGCAAGGTCACCGCGAGGGGGGAGAACGCGTCGGCGGCGATCCCGTACACGGTGTCTGTCGGGAAGACCACGCATTTGTGGTCCCGGATGGCCCGCTGGGCATGTTCAAGTCCGGCAGCGCGTTGCTCAGCTGCCGTGCAATCGTAGCTAGTCGTCACTGGCCCATTCTTTCATCACTTCGTGCGTTGCCCGGTTCACCGCGGCGCAGCCGGGCCGGCGAGGACGGCGCTGGTGGCCCGGTCCCTGCCGTTGAGGTCGCGGTGGGTTGCCACCGCGGTCCACAGCCCGGAGCGCTCCAGCAGCGCGGCGATGGCTCCGGCCTGGACTTCTGCGTGTTCCATCACGAAGTAGCCGCCGGGCAGCAGCAGCCTGGCTGCGGAGGCAGCGGCCGCCGTCGGAAGCACCATGCCGTCCGCTCCCCCGCCGTACAGTGCCTCGGGGGGATCGTGCAGTGCCACTTCGGGTTCGTTGGGGACCGCTTCGGCGGGAATGTACGGCGGATTGGACACAACGACGTCGAACGTCCCGTTGTGTTCCGGCAGGGCATCGCGCAGGTCACCGCGGATGAGGTGGACACCGAGGGGCAGCAGGTTCCTGGCGGCCCAGGCGTGGGCAAACTCGCTGAACTCGACGGCGTGCACCTCCGCACCGGGGACCTCGTGCGCGATCGAACCGGCGATGGCCCCGGAACCGGTGCCCAGGTCCACGACTTTGGGATGCGCCATGCCCTGCAGCCGGTCTATCACCAGCTGCACGACGGATTCAGTTTCGGGCCGGGGAATGAACACCCCCGGTCCGACTGCCAGCCCGAGATAGCGGAAATGCGCGACGCCGGTAAGGTGCTGCAGCGGTATGCGCTCGGCCCGCTCGGCGACGAGTTCCTGGTACCCGTCCGGGGCGGCGGTGTCACCCAGCATCAGGGCGCGGAGCCGGCCGAGCCCGACGCCGAGCAGGTGCTCGGCAAGGAGTTCGGCGTCGACCCGTGGGCTCGGGACGCCGGCGGCGGCCAGCACGGCCGTGGCCTCGCGGACGGCGTCCGCGAGGCTGGGCCGGGTTCGTTCTGTCATCACAACGCGGCGGTCAGTCGCCGATGGCGTCGAGGCGGGCCTGTTCGTCCATCTCGATGGCCGACTGGATCACCGGCTCCAGGTCGCCGTTCATGACCTGGTCCAGGTTGTAGGCCTTGTAGCCGGTGCGGTGGTCCGCGATCCGGTTTTCCGGGTAGTTGTAGGTCCGGATCCGCTCCGAGCGGTCCATGGTGCGGATCTGCGACTTCCGCTGGGCCGAGTTCTCGGCGTCGATCTGTTCCTGCTGGTGAGCCAGGATGCGGGCGCGGAGGACGCGCATGCCGGCCTCGCGGTTCTGCAGCTGGGACTTCTCGTTCTGCATGGCCACCACGATTCCGGTGGGAAGGTGGGTGATCCGGACGGCCGAGTCGGTGGTGTTCACGGACTGGCCGCCGGGGCCTGAGGAACGGTAGACGTCGATTTTGAGGTCGTTCTGGTTGATCTCGAGTTCCTCGGGCTCATCCACCTCCGGAAGCACCAAAACGCCGGCGGCCGAGGTGTGGATCCGGCCCTGGGATTCCGTCACGGGGACGCGCTGCACACGGTGCACGCCGCCTTCGAACTTGAGCCGCGCATAGACACCCTCGGCGGGGTCGTTGGAGTTGCCCTTGATGGCAACCTGGACATCCTTGTAGCCGCCCAGGTCGGATTCATTGGCGGAAATCATCTCGGTCTTCCAGCCGCGGGTTTCCGCGTACCGGGTGTACATCCGGAGCAGGTCGGCCGCGAACAGGGCGGCCTCGTCGCCGCCCTCGCCGCCCTTGACCTCGAGAATCACGTTGCGGGCATCGTCCGGGTCGCGCGGGATCAGCAGCCGGCGCAGCTTGGCCGCCGCCGTCTCCAGCGCAGCCTCCAGCTCCGGCACCTCGGCCGCGAACTCCGGGTCCTCGTCCGCCATTTCCCTGGCTGCCGCGAGGTCATCCTCGATGCCGTGCCAGGCATGGTACGCCTCGACAATGCCGTTCAGCTGGGCCGACCGCCGCCCCAGCTTCCGGGCCAGCTTCTGGTCGGCGTAAACAGCAGGATCCCCAAGCTGCGCCTGGATGGCGTCATGCTCATCCAACAGGCCCTGTACGGACTCAAACATTTTCAAAACCTCTTTCGACTTGATACCAAGTCTAGTGACGCACGCAGCGGTGGGTGACCTGGCGGCCGCCGTCGCATATTTTTGCCGGCCCGGGAGTGGCATCGGGCCTGTCGGAGCGTTGCTGCTGGCGTACGCAGTACGTCAGCAGCAACGCGAAGGGGCGGGGCCGGCAAAAATATGCGACGGCCCCACCCCCTACTCAGCTACTTGTCGTTATCGGACTTCGCACCAAGCGTTGTCTTCTGCACCTGCATGAGGAACTCGACGTTGCTCTGGGTCTCCCGGATCTTGTTGGTCAGCAGCTCAAGGCTCTGCTGCGTTTCGAGTCCGGAGAGGACGCGGCGCAGCTTCCACATGATCTTGACTTCCTCGGGGGAAAGCAGGTTCTCCTCGCGGCGGGTGCCGGACGCGTTGACGTCCACGGCCGGGAAGATGCGCTTGTCCGCGAGCTGGCGGGACAGGCGGAGTTCCATGTTGCCGGTGCCCTTGAACTCTTCGAAGATGACCTCGTCCATCTTGGAGCCGGTCTCGACAAGAGCGGTGGCCAGGATGGTGAGCGAGCCACCGTTTTCGATGTTGCGGGCTGCACCGAAGAAGCGCTTCGGCGGGTACAGCGCGGCGGAGTCGACACCACCGGAGAGGATACGGCCGGAAGCCGGTGCCGCCAGGTTGTAGGCGCGGCCCAGTCGGGTCATGGAGTCCAGCAGGACCACGACGTCCATGCCCATTTCCACGAGGCGCTTGGCGCGCTCGATGGAAAGTTCGGCCACGGTGGTGTGGTCGTCGGCCGGACGGTCGAAGGTGGAGGCGATGACCTCACCCTTGACGGTGCGCTGCATGTCCGTGACTTCTTCGGGGCGTTCATCAACAAGCACCATCATGAGGTGGACCTCAGGATTGTTGGTGGTGATGGCGTTGGCGATCGACTGCAGGATGAGCGTCTTGCCGGCCTTCGGCGGCGAAACGATCAGGCCGCGCTGGCCCTTGCCGATCGGGGCAACCAGGTCGATGACCCGGGGGCCGATCTTCTTAGGGTCCGTCTCGAGGCGCAGGCGCTCGGAGGGGTACAGCGGGACGAGCTTCGCGAATTCGACGCGGTCCTTGAGTTCCTCGGGCGTCTTGCCGTTGACCGAGGTGACCCGGACCAGGGCGTTGAACTTCTGCCGGGTGCTCTGCTGCTGACCCCCTTGCTGGGCCTCGCCTTCGCGCGGTGCACGGATGGCACCGACGCAGGCGTCGCCCTTGCGCAGGTTGTACTTCTTGACCTGGGCGAGGGACACGTAGACGTCGTTCGGGCCCGGCAGGTAACCGGAGGTGCGGATGAACGCGTAGTTCTCCAGCACGTCCAGGATGCCGGCGACCGGCAGCAGGACGTCGTCCTCGGTGACCTCGACGTCGTCGACGTCCGGTCCCTGGGCGCGTCCGCGGCGGCGGTCGTTGCGGTCGCGGAAGCGGTCGTTGCGCGAGGTATTGTCGCGGCTGTCCTGCCCGCCGGAGCGCTCGGGACGGTCATTGCGGTCGTTGCGGTCGCGCCGGTTGCGGCGGTTCCGGCGGCTGCCGCCGTCGCTGTCGTCCAGATCGCGGCTGTTGTCGCGGCTGCCGGTGTTATCGCGGTTGTCGCGGGTCCCTGCAGTCTCGTCGCGGCCGCCGCGGGTGCGGGTGCTTTCACGGCGCTGGCCGTCGTCGCTGCCCTGTTCGGCCTGGCGCTGTTCTGCGCGCTGTTCCGTGCGTTCGGCCTGGCGCTGCTCGGCGGAAGCCTGCTCGGCCGGGGCCTCGACAGCCTGGGCTGCGGCCTGCACTGAGCCTTGTCCTCCGGACTGCTCGGCTGCTTCGCCGCGGCGGCGGTTGCGGGTCCGTGGCTGGCGGGCGCGTTCGCCGCCTTCCGTCCCGGCAGCGCCGGAATCGGCAGCGCCGGTCTCGGCGGGAGCCACCGGCGCCTCCACGGCAGGAGCGGCTGCGGCCGGGGCCTCGGTGGCGGGGGCCGTGATGACACCGTCGCTGCCGGCGCGGCGGCTGCGGCCGCGTCCACGGGCACGCGGGCTTTCCTGGGCCGCAGCGTCGGATTCGCTGGCGGCGGCAGGCAGGGCGGCCGGAGCAGCGGCCTGGGAAACGGTACCGTTGTCGGTCGCCTTTTCAGCAGCGCGGGCCGGGGCCTTGCTCACGGGAGTAGCGCGGGCCGGGGCCTTGCTCACGGGAGTACCGGCGCGGTGGGCGGAAATGGCAGACACAAGATCGCCCTTCCGCATCCGGGAACCGCCGGAAATCCCCAGCTGGCTGGCAAGAGCCTGGAGCTGGGCGAGCTTGAGGCCGGCAAGGCCACTGCTCTTGGCGGGTGCGGCCGTTGACGATCCGGCAGCAGAAGATGATGTTTCCACAGCTGAAGACAGCTCAGTGGTTTCGGTCACGAAGGATCCTTCCCCCTCGACGGCGTCCAGACTAGGAGCTGGACGCGATGATTTGATCTGGGCTGCAGTTCAGATCTGCAGCCGGGATTTCGGCCTTGCCGGATGGATGTTGGCCAGCACGGCCGGATAGTGCAACACCAGCCGCGTTCCGGAAGATAAGGAACGGCGGACTGACTGTTCAGGGGTGCAGAGATTGTTCTGCAGATTCCTGCGTCAGACCGAAAGCAGGTGGCACCGGAAAATATTGCGCAGTGAAGAATGAGAGAGGCAACTAGGCCAACATCGCGGTCTTTTGAACAGTAACTGAATTACCGCCTGCGTGATTACCGCCGGTGCACTTCCACTTTAGCACCTTCAACGTCCACAGCCAGCTTCATCACACGCCAGCCGACGTCGGGCGTGTTGCCCGCGGTGAAGGCGCCGATGAACTCGACGGCGGCCGCGGCCTGGTCTTCTCCGTTGGCGAGGACCAGCACGGTGGGGCCGGCCCCGGAGACGACGGCGGCGAAGCCTGCCCGCCGCAGGGCCGCGATGAGGTCCGCGCTGGGCCGCATCGCCTCGGCGCGGTAGCTCTGGTGCAGGTAGTCCTCGGTGCCGGCCAGCAGGAATTCCGGCTTCTGCGTCAGCGCATGGATCAGCAGTGCCGCCCGCCCCGAATTCATCGCCGCGGCGTGGTGGCCGACCGAGGCGGGCAGCAGCGCCCGTGCGGCTTCGGTGGACAGTTCAAAGTCCGGCACGGCGACCACCGGTATGACCGCGGAAGCGACCGCGGCGCAGGTGCTGCTGTACCGGTCACTGTCCTGCCACGACAGCGCCAGTCCGCCGAAAATCGCGGGTGCGACGTTGTCCGGGTGGCCTTCCATCTCACTCGTGAGCTGCAGAACCCAGTCCCTGTCCTGGCGTGACCCCGCCGGAACCAGGGCATTGGCTGCCGTCACCGCGGCAACCACGGCGCAGGCCGAGGAGCCCAGGCCGCGGCCGTGCGGATTAATATTGTCGGCCGTGATGCGCAGGCCCGCGTGCCGGAAGCCCAGCCGGTGCAGGGCCTCCGTGATGGCTTTCACCACCAGGTGGCTGGCATCGCGGGGCAGGGATTCCGCCCCTTCCCCGCTGAGTTCGAATTCGAGCTCCCCGCTGTCCAGGGTTTCCACCGTCAGGGTGTCGAACAGCGTCAGCGCCAGGCCGAGGCTGTCGTACCCGGGGCCGAGGTTCGCGCTCGTGGCCGGCACGCGGACCGTCACAAGCTGCCCGGCCGGAACCGCCGGCGTGCCGGCGGCGGACTCGGCCGGGATGGTGAGGGTGGTTTCCACGGCTATTTTTCTTCCAGTCCCAGGGCGGTGGCCACGGTGACCACGTCGTTCGCGACCTTGACGGGCTGCACCTCGCTGCCGTCCTCGGTGCGGAGCGCCCACTGCGGATCCTTGAGGCCATGGCCGGTGACCGTGATGACGATGGTCTTGCCGGCCGGCACCTCGCCGGCCGCGTGCTTCTTGATCAGGCCCGCGACACCGGCGGCGGAGCCCGGTTCGACGAAAACGCCTTCGCGGGCGGACAGCCAGCGGTGGGCGGCGAGGATTTCCTCGTCGGTCACGGCTTCAATCACACCGCCGGACTCGTCGCGCGCTGCGATGGCGGTGTCCCAGGACGCGGGGTTGCCGATCCGGATGGCGGTGGCGATCGTGTCGGGTTCCGTGATCGGGTGGCCGGCGACGAAGGGTGCCGCGCCGGCGGCCTGGAAGCCCCACATGACCGGGGTTCGGGTGGAGACTGCCGCCAGCGTGCCGGCCGTGGCGGACTCGAACGGCGCACAGTACTCCTTGTAGCCTTTCCAGTACGCGGTGATGTTGCCGGCGTTGCCGACCGGGAGCACGTGGAAGTCAGGAGCGTCTCCGAGCGTGTCGACCACTTCGAAGGCGCCGGTCTTCTGGCCCTCGATCCGGGCCGGGTTGACGGAGTTGACCAGGAACACCGGGTAGGACTCCCCCAGCTTGCGGGCGATGTCGAGGCAGTCGTCGAAGTTGCCGTCAACCTGCAGCAGGGTTGCGCCGTGGGCGATCGCCTGGCTCAGCTTGCCCATCGAGATCTTCCCTTCGGGCACCAGCACAACGCACTTCAGCCCGGCCGCAGTGGCATACGCCGCTGCGGAGGCGGAGGTGTTGCCTGTGGAGGCACACACCACGGCCTTGGCGCCGGCCGCAACCGCGGCCGTCATGGCCATGGTCATGCCGCGGTCCTTGAAGGAACCGGTCGGGTTCATGCCCTCGACCTTGAGGTAGACCTCACTGCCGGTGAGCGCGGAGAGCTGCTGCGCGTGAACGAGCGGGGTGCCGCCCTCCCCCAGGGTGATGACCTTCGTCGCCTCGGTGACCGGCAGTCGTTCAGCGTATTCGCGGATGACGCCGCGCCATTGGTGAGCCACTTAGACTCCTTCTACCCGCAGTACGGATGTAACGGAATTGATGACGTCCAGGCCCTTGACGGCCTCGACGGTGGCTGCCAGTGCAGCCTCGCTTGCGCGGTGCGTAACGATCCGGAGCTCGGCAGATTCGATCTTGGAATCCGCATCGCGGTGGATGGTCTGCCGCATGATTTCAATGGAGACGCCGTGCTCGGCGAAGAGCCGGGCAATCTTTGCCAGCACACCGGGCTGGTCGGCGACGTCGAGGCCGATGTAGTAGCTCGTGACGGCGGCGGTGACGGGCAGTGCCACGACCTTGCCCGTTGTGGTCTCGGCCCGGCCCGGGCCGCCGAGGACGATGCTGCGGGCCGCGGAGACGAGGTCGCCCATGATGGCGGACGCGGTCGGTTTGCCGCCGGCGCCCTGGCCGTAGAACATCAGCTCCCCGGCGTTTTCGGCCTCGATGAAGACGGCGTTGAAGGCGCCGTGGACGGCAGCCAGCGGGTGTTCGCGCGGCAGCAGCGTGGGGTGCACCCGCACGGAGACACCGGTGTCACCGGCGGCTGTTTCCGTGCCTGTTTCCCTGCTTGTTTCCGTGCCTGTTTCCCTGCCTCCGGCCCCCAGCTTCTCTGCGATTGCCAGCAGCTTGATGACAAAACCGGCGTCCTTCGCCGCGGCGATGTCCGCGGCGGTGACGGCGCTGATGCCTTCGCAGTACACATCGGCCAGCGAGAAACGGGTGTGGAAGGACAACGAGGCCAGGATCGCGGCCTTGGACGCGGCATCATAACCCTCGACGTCGGCCGTGGGGTCGGCTTCCGCGTAGCCCAGCCGCTGCGCTTCGGCCAGCGCGTCGGCGAACTGCGCCCCGGTCGAGTCCATCTGGTCCAGGATGAAGTTAGTGGTTCCGTTGACGATTCCGAGCACACGGGTGATCCGGTCGCCCGAGAGGCTGTCCCGGATGGGCCGCAGGATGGGGATCGCGCCGGCGACGGCGGCCTCGTAGGACAGCTGCACGCCGGCCCGGTCCGCTTCCTCGTGCAGGGTCGGGCCGTCCTTGGCCACGAGTGCCTTGTTGCCGGTGACCACACAGGCGCCGTTCTGCATGGCGGTGAGGATCAGGGTCCGGGCAGGTTCGATCCCGCCCATCAGTTCGATCACCAGGTCGGCGTCCTTGACCAGGGTCTCGGCGTCGGTGGTGAACAGCGCGCGGGGCAGTTCGACCTCACGGGGGGCGTCGAGGTTGCGCACGGCAATACCCGCCAGCTCCAGCCTGGCGCCGGCCCGCGAGGCCAGCATGTCGGCGTCGTCAAGGAGGATCCGCGCAACCTGGGCCCCGACGTTTCCACAGCCCAGCAGGGCAACTTTCAGGGTTCGCAATTCGGTCATTCAGACTCCCATGTCGCGGTTGAGCAGATCTTCTTCGGTTTCCCCGCGGACAATGAGCCGGACGGCTCCGTCGCGCACAGCGACAACGCCCGGCCGGGCCAGATAGTTGTAGTTGCTTGACAGGGCCCAGCAGTAGGCGCCGGTCCCCGGTACAGCGAGCAGATCACCGGCTGCCACGTCCTCGGGCAGATATACATCTCTAACAACTATGTCGCCGCTCTCGCAATGTTTGCCCACTACGCGGGACAACTGCGGGGCCGCGTCCGACGTTCGGGAGGCCAGAATCGCCGAGTAATCCGCGTCGTACAGCACCGGGCGCGGGTTATCGCTCATCCCGCCGTCCACCGACACATACCGGCGCGGGTACGTAACGTTTTTCCCGGGTTCGCCGGGTTCTCCACCGCCGGCCGCGGGGGCATCGACCCGGACCGTCTTCAGCGTGCCCACCTCGTAGAGCGTGAAGGTTGTGCTTCCAACGATCGCGCGGCCCGGTTCAATCGAGATCCGCGGGGCGGAAATGCCCAGCGCGGCGCACTTGGAACGGACGACGGCGGCCATCGCCTGCGCGATCTCGGCGGCCGGGCGCGGCGTGTCAACAGGGGTGTAGGCGATGCCGTAGCCGCCGCCGAGGTCCAGCTCAGGCAGCACGATTTCGTACTTCGCCTGCATCGCGGCCAGGAAGTCCAGCAGCCTCTCGGCGGCGAGGGCGAAGCCGTCCGGCTCGAAGATCTGCGAGCCAATGTGGCAGTGCAGGCCCAGCAGCTCGATGCTCTCATGCCCGCTGGCCGCGGCCACGGCTTCCTCGGCGGCGGAGAGCCCGGCCTGGTCGGTGGAGTCCCCGGCCATGGAGAGGCCGAATTTCTGGTCCTCGTGGGCGGTGGCGATGAACTCGTGCGTGTGGGCGTGCACCCCGGGGGTCAGCCGGAGCATGACCCTGGCGGTGTCGCCCCGGTTGGCGGCAATCGCCGCGACGCGTTCGAGCTCGTCGAGGCTGTCCACCACGATCCGGCCCAGCTGCATGTCCAGCGCCCGGTGGATTTCGCCGTCGGACTTGTTGTTCCCGTGCAGCGCGACATCGGCGCCGGGGATGCCGGCGCGGGCGGCAACGGCGAGTTCGCCGCCGGACGCGGTGTCCAGCCGCAGTCCCTCTTCCTCGACCCACCGGACCACCGTGGTGCACAGGAACGACTTGCCTGCGTAGTAGACGTCCACTCCCCCGCAGATGTCAGCGAAGGCGTCGTTGAAGGCATCACTGAAAGCGCGCGCCCGGGCCCGGAAATCGTTCTCGCTCATCACAAACAGGGGCGTGCCGAACTGGCGCTGGAGCTCGCTGACGGGGATGCCGTCAATGGCGAGTTCACCGGCGTCGTTCCTAGCTACCCCGGCGGCCCACAGCGGCTCGTGCAGGGCGTTGAGCTCCGCGGGGACCTGCAGCCATTCCGGCGCGAGAGCGGAGGCGGTGGACGGGTTGGTGGTCATGGCGGTTACATCCGTTCCGGCGCCGAGACGCCCAGCAGTTCCAGTCCGTTGGCCAGCACCTGGCTCGTGGCGTCGTTGAGCCACAGCCGGGTGCGGTTGAGATCGGTAATCGGCTCGTCGCCCAGCGGTGCCACGCGGCAGGCGTCGTACCAGCGATGGTAGGCACCGGCGATGACCTCAAGGTGGCGGGCCACGCGGTGCGGCTCACGCAGTTCGGCGGCCTTGGCCACAATCGAGGGGTAGCTGCCGAGGTAGGAGAGCAGCTCGTTTTCGGTCGGGTGCTCCAGCAGGGACGCCTCGAAGCAGTCTTTGCCGTCCACACGGCGGTCCACGCCGGCGGCAATGGCATTGCGGGCAGTGCCGCGGGACCGGGCGTGCGCGTACTGGACGTAGAACACCGGGTTCTCGTTGCTGTGCTTCTTCAGCAGGTCCGGGTCCAGGGTCAGCGGCGAATCCGCCGGGAACCGTGCCAGCGAGTAGCGGACGGCGTCCTTGCCCAGCCAGGAGATGAGGTCTTTGAGCTCGATGATGTTGCCGGCGCGCTTGGAGAGCTTGGCGCCGTTGACGGAGACCAGCTGCCCGATCAGGACCTCGATGTTGACCTCGGGGTCGTCCCCGGCGGCGGCCGCGATGGCCTTGAGCCGGTTGATGTAGCCGTGGTGGTCCGCGCCGAGCAGGTAGATCTTCTCGGTGTAGCCGCGGTCCTTCTTGGAGAGGTAGTAGGCGGCATCGGCGGCGAAATAGGTCGGCTCGCCGTTGGCGCGGATCATCACGCGGTCCTTGTCGTCGCCGAAGTCGGTGGTGCGCAGCCAGACCGCACCGCCGTCGTCGTACACGTGGCCCTGTTCCCGGAGCCGCGCGACGGCGTCCTCGATTGCACCGGCATCGTGGAGCTCCTGCTCCGAGAAGTAGACATCGAACTCGACGCCGAACTCGGCCAGGGTGCGCTTGATGTCGTGCAGCTGGGCCTTGTAGGCCGCGCCGCGGATCACCGGCAGCGCGGCGACGTCGGTCAGTTCGCGGATGTCCGGGTGCCGGGTCAGCACCTCGTGGCCAAGATCCGCGATGTATTCGCCGGGGTACCCGCCTTCGGGCACACCGCGGCCATGCAGCCGGGAGAGCACCGAGTGGGCGAAGACGTTCATCTGTGAACCGGCGTCATTGATGTAGTACTCGGCCGTGACGTTGGCCCCGGAGGCCCGAAGAACCCGGGCGATCGCATCGCCCAGGGCCGCCCAGCGGGTGTGGCCGATGTGCAGCGGGCCGGTGGGGTTGGCGGAGACGAACTCCATGTTGACCGTGTGGCCGGCGAGCGCGGTGTTGGTGCCGTAATCCGGCCCCGCCTCGACGATGGCCTTGGCCAGGGCCCCGGCGGCGGCAGCGTCAACGGTGATGTTCAGGAACCCCGGCCCGGCGATGTCGACGGCGGAGACCCCGTCGATGGTCTTCAGCCGGGCGCTCAGGACCGAGGCGAACTCCCGCGGGTTGGTGCCTGCCGGCTTGGCCAGCTGAAGGGCGATGTTGGTGGCCCAGTCACCGTGGTCCCGGTTCTTCGGACGCTCAACACGCACCTCGTCCGGGATGTCGGCTGCGGAGAGGGAGATTTCACCGGCGGCAACCGCGTCCCTAAGGCAGGCGGATATGGCGAGGGAGAGTTCTTCAGGGGTCACGGTTCCAGCCTACCGGTGGCCCGCAGTGCGGCGGAATTTGGCGTCCGACATGACAGCCGGGCCCGCTGCGCGGCGGGCTGCGGGGGTGCCGGTCCGGGCCGGCCGGAAATCCACAGCCCGTGGCGGCCGGATCACAGGATGAACCACTACGCTGATTTGAACGTCGTCATTGGAGTACCGCGGCGGACCGCCTCCCGCGGATCACGGGCTTCCGTCACTCCCCATCCGAACGTCGCGAGAGAAACGAGCCGCTCTATGAACACCTCTTTCCGGAAAAGCGTTTTCGTCGGCATCGCCGGACTGACCCTGGCCGTCTCCGCGGCCGGTTGCGCGCCCGGGCAGGCTTCGGGCAACCAGGCGGCCAGCAACGCACCATCTTCAGCCGCCGGCACCAGCTACAAGGACGGCACCTACAGCGCGGACGGCAACTACGTCTCACCGAATGGCAACGAGACGGTGGGGGTGAGCCTCACCGTTGCCGGCGGCGCCGTGTCCGACGTCCAGATCACCCCGCATCCGTCCAATCCCAACACCAAGAAGTTCCAGGGCGAGTTCGCCGGCGGCATCAAGTCCCAGATTGTCGGCAAGAAGCTCGACGAGATTAAAGTCTCCAAGGTGGCCGGCTCATCGCTGACGAGCGGCGGCTTCAACCAGGCCGTGGAAAAGATTAAGTCCGAGGCACGGGCCTAACGCCCACGTCATAACCGGCCGCGCAGCCACCAGGAGGAACCGTGCCGCATCCGGGCTGGACGGATTTCAGCTTCGACGGGATCGGAACCCGTTGGGAGATTTCAACACCGTCCCCGCTCTCCGTCGCGCTCCGCGGCCGGCTGCTGGATGCCGTGGCGGAGTACGACGCCGCCTGGTCCCGCTTCCGGCCGGACTCCGTGATAGCGGGAGCCGCACGGACGCCGGGACGCTACGTCTTGCCGGCCGGGGCAGCTGCCCTGGGGCCGCTCTACGAAACCCTGTACCGGCTCAGCGGCGGGGCCATGACGCCGCTGATCGGCGGCAGCCTGGAACAGCTCGGCTATGACGCCAGCTACTCGCTCCGCCCGGGCGGACCGCCGCTGCCGGCCCCGCCCTGGGACGAAGTGCTGGACTGGCAGGGCACGGTCCTGACCACCCGTGCTCCCGTCGTGATCGACGTCGGGGCGGCCGGAAAGGGCCAACTGGCGGATCTGCTGTCCACCGAACTGCGTGCGGGCGGGGTCGGCGAGCACTTCATCGACGCGAGCGGCGATCTGCTCAACGCGGGATCCGTGCCGGTCGAGGTGGGCCTTGAACATCCCTATGACCGGACCCGGGCCATTGGAATCGTCAGCCTCGGGGCCGGTGCACTTTGTGCCTCCGCTGCCAACCGGCGCACCTGGGGCGACGGGCTGCACCACGTGCTGGACGGCACCACCGGAGCGCCGGTGCGCACCGTCGTCGCCAGCTGGGCGATGGCGGCGACCGCCATGGTGGCCGACGCGCTGGCAACGGCGCTGTTTTTCGTTGCGGGGTCCCGCCTGCGGGAGGAGTTCGAGTGTTCGTGGCTCACCGTCCACTCGGACGGCCACGCGGAGTATTCCGCCGATTTTGAAGGGGTGCTGTTTTCATGACGGCCACAATCTCCACTCCGGCCAGTTCGCGGCTGGACACCGCGCTGGGCCGGTTCACGATGTACCGTCTGGTGCTCTGGGTCCTGGCCGCGCTGGCCGGCTACAGCCTGCTGCTTGAGCTGCTCGGCTGGCTGACGTTCGGGCTCCCGGCGATGCTCGCGCACCTGGCGCTTTGCCTCGGCCTGACGTATGCCTCCAACCGGGCGATCGCGGCGGTCTTCCACGTGCGTCCGCACTCTGAATCGTCCCTGATTACCGGCCTGCTGCTCTATTTCCTCTTCTGGCCGACGCAGTTCTCTTCCGGGTTGCAGTACCTGGACCTGGCCGGCGTTGCCCTCGCCTGCGTGCTCGCGTCGGCGTCCAAGTATGCCCTGGCCTGGCGGGGCCGGCACATCTTCAATCCCGCGGCGGCCGGCGCGTTCATCACCGGGCTGACCGGGCTCAACATTGCCACCTGGTGGGCCGCCACCCCCGCGATGCTCTGGCTCGTGCTGCCGGGCGTCCTGCTGGTGCTCTACCGGGTCCGGAAGCTGCTGATGGCGTCCGTGTTCACAGTTGTGGCGGTGTCCATTGTGGCCGTGGAACTGCTGCGCACCGGCATGGGACTGGGCGAAGCGCTGTGGCAGCCCCTGGCCCAGCGTCCTGTCCTGTTCTTCGTCGGCTTTATGCTGACCGAGCCGCTCACCCTGCCGCCGCGCCGTTGGCAGCAGCTGGCCCTGGCCGCCGTCGTCGGGCTGTTGTTCGCCATTCCCTACAATCTGGGTTTCGTGGCGAACTCCCCCGAGCTGGCACTGCTCGTGGGGAACGCCCTCGCCTTCACCGCCGGCCAGCGCGGCCGCATCCTGCTCCGCTTCCGGGGCTCCCGCCCGTTGACCCCGACGACGACGGAATTCAGCTTCCGGCCCGGGCGCCCACTCCGTTTCACCCCGGGACAGTACATCGAGCTGAACCTGCCGCACGGGAAGGCGGACCACAAAGGCCGCCGGAGGGTGTTCAGCCTGACCAGCCCGCCGGACGCCCGGGAGCTCACCATCGGCGTGGGAACGGCCGAGCCGCGCTCCACGGCCAAACTGTCGCTCCTGGCCCTCAACCCCGGCGACGAGCTGACGGCGACCACCGTGGGCGGCGACTTTGTCCTGCCGCGGACTCCGGAAGTGCCGGTACTGCTGATAGCTGCCGGCATCGGCATTACCCCGTATCTGGCCCAGCTGTCCGGGCCCCCGGCCCGGGACCGGGATGTGGTCCTGCTCTACCTGGCCAGGAATGCCGCCGAGCTCGCCTACGCCGAGGAACTCGAACACTCCGGGGTCCGGGTCATCGCCAGGCTTGCCGACGGCTCCGCGCCGCCGGCGTTTATGCAGAATGCGGGCCCTGCCCGGATCGACGGCGCCGCACTGAAGGCCCTCGTGCCCGACATCGCGCGCCGGCGTGTCTATGTGTCGGGTTCACCGGCAAGTGTCCGTTCGCTCCGCGCCGCCGCCCGCAGGGCCGGGGCGCGCCGGATCCGGGTGGACTCCTTTTCGGGCTACTGAGTACGCCGATTTTCCCTTCGGGCCCACCTTCCTGCTAAGCTCTAGGACGTCCCGCCGGTAACGGCAGGAACCCTGACTGCCCTCGTAGCTCAGGGGATAGAGCGTCTGCCTCCGGAGCAGAAGGTCGTTGGTTCGATTCCAATCGAGGGCACAGACAAGAACCCCTAGGATCCACTGGATTCTGGGGGTTCTTTCGTGTTGGCTGGCAACGTGCAGGTTCAGCTTCACAGGCCGCGCAGCGGCCCAACGAATGGGGGCATCCAATGGACTTCGGTGCAGCGCTGCTGTTTCCGTTCCAGTGGCTGGTGTCGGCCATTATGGTGGGGCTCCATAACGGCCTGAGCGCCCTCGGCATGCCCGCTGCCAGCGGCTGGACGTGGACTCTGTCCATCATCGGGCTGGTGCTCGTCATCCGCGCGGCCCTGATTCCCGTAGCCCTGCAGCAGGTCAAGACCCAGCGCCGCATGCGGCTGCTGCAGCCGGAGTTGAAGAAGCTGCAGGACAAGTACAAGGGCCAGACAGACCCGCTCTCACGGCAGGCCATGGCGCAGGAGCAGATGGCCCTCTACAAGGCGCACGGCACCAACCCGTTCGCGGCGTGCCTTCCCCTGCTGATCCAGGTGCCGTTTTTCTTCGCACTCTTCACGGTCTTGTCAGGCATTTCGACGTCGGCCAACAGCGGCGAGGGCATCGGCGCCATGAGCCACGAGCAAGTGGTTCAGTTCGACGAGTCCAGCTTCTTCGGCGCCCCGCTGTCCGCGTCCCTGCTCCACGGCACGCCCGAGGGCGGCAACGTGGTGGCGGTGTGGATCCTCTCGATTGTGATGATCCTGGCCATGACGGCGGCGCAGTTCGTCACCCAGAAGCACATCATGGCCAGGTCTGTGTCCGCGGAATCCATGGCGGGCCCGTTCATGCGGCAACAGAAGATGATGCTCTACATCCTGCCGATCGTCTTCGGCGCGGGCGGCATCATCTTCCCCATAGGTGTCCTGATCTACTGGACCACCACGAATGTGTGGACCATGGTGCAACAATTCGTGCTTGACCCGCGGTCCCCCTGGGAGGCCGGGCCGGAGATTTCGCCCGGCTCAGCCCCGTGACTCCACGATGTCCTTGAGCTTCGCCAGGGCCAGCGGCCAGGCGTCGTCGAACATGGCGACGAACTCCTCCTCGCTGTCGAGTTCCACGTTCACCGTCGTCACCGCGCCGGCACCACTGAAGGCGTACTTTTCGTGGGTCCCGATAAATGCCCTGGCCGCCTCGCTGGTGGTGTCGTCCTCGCCGTTGACGATCTGCCCGATGTAGCGCAGCGAGATCAGCTTATTGGGCCTGTTCTCCTCGACCGTGGCGATCATCCCGGCCAGCGAGCCGTCGCCGTCGGGGCCGAGGAAACGGATTTCGCTGCCCTGGTTCCAGTCGCCCTCGTAGTAGGAGTCGCTGTTGAAAACACTGGTCCACTCCCGGTAGGTGGCATCGTCGAGCATCGTGGTCCACACGTCCTGAACGGGGGCGTTGATCGTCACGGAATACCTTAACTTCTCCATGTGTGATTTTACGTCCGGACGGAACCGCGGCACAGCACGGGTGCAGATCGCGGAATGATGATTGCGCGGCACACTGCCAATTGTCAGTGCCCGCTCGTAGGCTGTCTGCATCGGCAGCGGGGTTCCGGCGGCCGGGTGGCTGGACTGGGTGCCGGCCTCCGCACCACGTCGGGATCCCGCCGAAGCACAAAGGGGTCTCACATGTACTGTTCCATCATCCCGCCGTACCTGCTCCGGCGCCTGGCAGCCCAACGCGAACCGGAGCTCTCCGACGCCGCCCGCGCGGCGAAGGAAGCCCTCCGTCATGTCCCGAGCATCCAGGCGTCCCGTGCCTTGCCCGGGCCAGGCAGCCATCCCGGCATGCGGGAACTCAAACCGTCGCCGCCGGAGCGGACGGTGTATGACGCCAAGTTCGCCGAGCAGCTCCCCGGCAGCGTGGTCCGCAAGGAGGGGGAACCTCCCACCGGCGATCCCGCCGCCGACGAGGCCTATGACGGGCTGGGACACACCCACCGCCTCTACGCCGAAGCCTTTGGCCGGAACTCGATCGACGGCAACGGCCTCCACCTGCTCGCCACGGTCCACTACGGCCGCCTGTACGACAACGCGTTCTGGGACGGCCAGCAGATGGTCTTCGGCGACGGCGACGGCCAGGTCTTCCAGCGGTTCACGAAGTCGCTGAGCGTGATCGGCCACGAGCTCGCCCACGGCGTCACCCAGTATTCGGCGGGGCTCGTCTACCGCAATCAGGCCGGTGCCCTCAACGAATCGATGTCCGATGTCTTTGGGGCGCTCGTGGAGCAGTTTGTCCGGCAGCAGTCGGCGGCGGAGGCGAGCTGGCTGATCGGCGAAGGCCTCTTCACGGACCAGGTCCAGGGGACAGCATTGCGTTCCATGAAGTCACCGGGGACGGCGTACGACGACGACGTACTCGGCAAGGATCCGCAACCGGACTCCATGGACGGCTATGTGCGCACCAGCGCCGACAACGGCGGAGTGCACATCAACTCCGGGATCCCCAACCGGGCGTTCTGCCTGGTTGCCACGGCTCTCGGCGGCCAGGCGTGGGATGTGCCGGGCCGGATCTGGTACGAGACGCTGACGGGCGGCAGCCTGGCCCCGACCGCCACGTTCGGGGCGTTCGCCAAGGCCACCGTGGCGTCCGCCAGGGAGCTTTTTGGGGCGGATTCCGCGGAACATGACGCAGTGCGGTCCGCGTGGGAAACTGTGAAGGTAAGGCTCCCCGGAGCCAGACGATCAGCAAGCTCATGAAGATCCGAGACCCCTGAAAGTCGCCGTCTCATGAAAATCCGAGTCCCATGAAGATCACCGTCCCATGAAGATCACAGTCCAGCGCAGCGGCGGCATTGCCGGCATGAAGCGGACGTGGACCGTCCAGCCCACGCCACCGGAGGATACCGACCTCTGGCAGCCCCTCATTGAGGCCTGCCCGTGGGACGCCGTGCCGACGTCGGGCCGGGCCGCGGCCACCGGGCAGCCAGACCGGTTTCTGTACAACATCCGGGCCGGACAACACCGCGCGACCCTGCCCGAGCAGGCCGTCACCGGACCGTGGCGGGATCTGGTCGAGACGGCAAAGGCGGCGGCAGAGCCCGGGCCGCCGCCGGACGGACTGCCGGGACCGTTCCGCTGACTTCCGCCGGGCGGCCCTTCCAGGCCGGCTTCCGGGCAGGCCGTCCAGGCTGACCTGGACCGGGGCCCGGTTCGCCTACACGGCGGCGGCCAGGTGTCCGCGGAAGGTGCGCCGGTAGGACTGCGGGCTGGTGTCCAGCACCTTCGCGAAGTGGTGCCGCAGCAGCACCGAGTGGCCAAACCCGGATTCGCGGGCAATTTCGTCGATGTTGAGGTCGGTCGTCTCGAGCAGTTCCTGGGCCCGCAGCACCCGCTGGGAGTTGAGCCAGGCCGCCGGCGTCGCTCCCGTCTCGGAGCGGAAACGCCGGGCGAAGGTCCGGGGCGACATGTGGACGCGCGCGGCCAGTTCGTTGACCGAATGGTCCTGGCCCAGGTGCAGGACCATCCACTGCAGCAGTTCCTTCATGGGCTCAGAGCCGCAGGCCGGGATCGGCCGGTCGATGAACTGGGCCTGGCCGCCGTCGCGGTGCGGCGGGACCACCATGTCTCGGGCGATGGCAGCCGCCACGCTCGCGCCGAATTCCACCCGGACCAGGTGCAGGCACGCATCGATGCCCGCGGCTGTGCCCGCGCTTGTGATGATCCGGCTGTCCTCGACATAGAGGACGTTCTCATCCACACGCGCAGCGGGATACCGGCTCGCGAGCTCCTGGGAGTAATGCCAGTGCGTGGTGCAGCGACGGCCGTCGAGCAGCCCGGCCCGGGCCAGCGCAAAGGCTCCGGAACAGATGGACATGACCCACGCCCCGCGGGCGTGCGCGGCCCGCAGCGCCTCGAGAACGGATTCCGGAACGTCCTCGTCCCGGCCGTACGGAGTCATGATGACCAGGTCCGCGTCCGCGGCGGCGTCGAGTCCGAGCCCTACATGCAGGGAGAGACCGGACTTCATCGGGACCTCTCCCGGCGCCGGGGTGCACACCCGGAAATCGAAGGCGGGCACGCCGGTCCCCCGGTCGGACCGGTCCACGCCAAAGACCTCAAAAGCGGTCCCGAACTCGAAGATCGAGAAGTTGGGCACCACGATCATTGCCACTGATTTGATCATGCTTCCATTGTGGCAGAAATTATAGCTTTTTGGGCATTTCTGCCACTTCTTTTGGCCCCGCTCCAAGAGAACCATGGAGGTATGGAACTCATCGGAATTGCAGTCATCGTCCTCATCGTCGTCGGCCTCGCCGCCACCGTCGCAGCCCTCCGCAAGGACGGGCTGGGCCATAACCCGCCGGTCCGCTCGGAAGAATACTGGTCCGCCCTGGACCTGCCCAGCGTCAACTACACGTTCCGGATCTTCTGAGCCCCCTGCAAGCGGTCACCCCACACCACCCGTTGCCCGGCCCCGCAAGGGACCGGGCACTTCACTGCCACCGAACCGCCGCCCGGACAGTTCCCAGTAGACTGAGTGCAGCCATGACACTGCATATCTCCTACCCCGCCGAGCTGCCGGTCTCCGAGCGCCGCGAGGACCTGATGGCCGCCATTGCGGCCAACCAGGTGACCATCATCGCCGGCGAGACCGGTTCCGGTAAGACGACCCAGATTCCCAAGATGTGCCTGGAGCTTGGGCTGGGCGACAACGGACTGATCGGCCATACCCAGCCGCGCCGGCTTGCCGCCCGCACCGTGGCCGAGCGCATCGCGGAGGAACTTGGCGTCGAGATCGGACAAGAGGTCGGCTTCCAGGTCCGCTTCACCGGGCAGGTCGGCCGCGACACCAAGGTCAAGCTGATGACCGACGGCATCCTGCTGGCCGAGATCCAGCGCGACAGGCTGTTGCGCAAATACAACGCGATCATTATCGACGAGGCGCATGAGCGCAGCCTCAACATCGACTTCATTCTGGGATACCTCAAACGGATCCTGCCGCAGCGGCCCGACCTGAAGATCATCATCACCTCGGCCACCATCGATCCGCAGCGATTCGCCAAGCACTTCGGCAGCGAGGACGAGCCCTCGCCGATCATCGAGGTCTCCGGGCGCACCTATCCGGTCGAGATCCGCTACCGGCCGCTGTCCCAGCCGGCCGGCGGCCCCGCCGGCGACGACGCCGTCGACGCCTCCGACGACGAGCTGGAAGAGGACCGCGATCCGCTGGATGCCGTCTGCGATGCCGTCGACGAACTCGCGCAGGAAGCGCCCGGCGACATCCTGATCTTCTTCTCCGGCGAGCGCGAAATCCGTGACGCCGCCGAGGCCCTCCACGGCAGGATCCAGTCCAACCGGAAGCTCGCCGGCACCGAGGTGCTCCCCCTCTTCGCCCGGCTGAGCCTGCAGGAACAGCACAAGGTCTTCCACCCGGGCAGCAAGCGCCGGATCGTGCTCGCCACCAACGTCGCCGAGACATCCCTGACGGTCCCCGGCATCAAGTACGTCATTGACACCGGCACCGCACGCATCTCCCGCTACTCGCACCGCACCAAGGTCCAGCGGCTGCCGATCGAGCGGGTCTCGCAGGCGTCGGCCAACCAGCGCTCGGGCCGTTGCGGCCGGGTCTCCGACGGCATCGCGATCCGGCTGTATTCGGCGGAGGACTTCGAGTCCCGGCCGCTGTTCACCGACCCCGAAATCCTGCGCACCAACCTTGCCGCAGTCATCCTGCAGATGACGGCCATGGGCGTCGCCCGCGGCCCGAAGGACGTGGAAAACTTCCCGTTTGTTGAACCGCCGGACTCCCGGGCCATCAACGACGGCGTCTCCCTCCTCCGCGAGCTGGGCGCCTTGAGTGCCCCGCGCCCGCCGGAGCAGCCGGGCGGGGCCGACGGCGGCGGACGCCCCGGACGGCAGGCTGCGGGCGCGGCTGCCGGACGCAACGGCGGCGGGCTGACCGCCGTCGGGCAGCAGCTGGCGCAGCTGCCCGTGGACCCGAGGCTGGGCCGGATGATCGTCGAGTCCGGCCAGCGCGGCTGTGTCCGCGAGGTGATGATCCTCGCGGCGGCGCTGACCATCCAGGACCCGCGCGAGCGCCCCACGGACAAGCAGCAGCTCGCCGCGGAGAAGCACGCGCGCTTCCGGGACGAGAACTCGGACTTCACCGGCTTCCTGAATCTCTGGAACTACCTCCAGGAGAAGCAGCAGGAGCTCTCCTCCACGGCGTTCCGCCGGCTCTGCCGGGCCGAGTTCATCAACTACCTGCGCGTCCGCGAGTGGCAGGACCTGTTTGCCCAGCTGCGCCAGCTCGCCCGGCCGCTCGGCATCAGCCTGGACAACAAGCGCCTGGCCGATCCCGTGGGCAACCATGAGGGCATCCACATCAGCCTGCTCGCGGGCCTGCTGAGCCACGTGGGCATCCTCGATGAGCGCAAGCGCGAGTACGCCGGCGCCCGAGGCAGCCGCTTCGCGATCTTCCCGGGGTCAGCCCTGTTCAAGAAGTCCCCCACCTTCGTCATGGCCGCTGAACTCGTGGAGACGAGCCGGCTGTGGGCCCGGGTGGCCGCGAAGTTCGATCCGCTCTGGGTCGAACAGGTGGCGCCGGACCTGGTCAAGCGCAGTTACAGCGAACCGCACTGGTCCAAGAAGATGGGCTCGGTGATGGCGCATGAGAAGGTCACCCTCTACGGCGTGCCCATCATCCCGAGCCGCCGGATCAACTACGGCAAGGTGGATCCGGAACTCTGCCGGGAGCTGTTCATCCGGCATGCCCTCGTCGAGGGCGACTGGCAGACGCACCACAAGTTCTTCCACCGCAACCGTGCCCTGCTCCACGAAGTCGAGGAACTCGAGGCGCGGATGCGGCGGCGGGACATCCTCGTGGACGACGAGACGCTCTTCGAGTTCTATGACGCCCGGATCGGCCGGGAGGTTGTGTCCGAGCGGCACTTCGACAAGTGGTGGAAGGATGCGCGGCATCACGATCCCGCGCTGCTCGATTTCGACCAGGCGCTGCTGATCAGCGACGACGCCGATGCCCTGGATGACTCGGCCTACCCGAAGACCCTGCTGCACAAGGGTTTTGAGCTGCCGCTGAGCTACGAATTCCACCCCGTCGCGCCCGGCTCGCCGCCCAACCCGTCCGACGGCGTCACGGCAGAAGTGCCCGTGCTGTTCCTGAACCAGCTCGACGACGCCGCGTTCCGCTGGCTGATCCCCGGGCAGCGGGTGGAGTTGGTCACGGCCCTGATCAAGTCGCTGCCCAAACAGGTGCGCAAGAACTTCGTGCCGGCCCCGGACGTTGCCCGGCAGGCCGTCGCAGCCCTCGAGGCGGACTTCGATCCGGCCACGGACGAGCTGGAGGCTTCACTGGAGCTGGTTCTGCGCCGGCTCCGCGGCCAGGTCATCCCGCCGAATTCCTGGCACTGGGACGCGGTTCCGCCGCACCTGCGGGTCAGCTTCCGCGTCGTTAATGCCCAGGGGAAGGTATTGGACGAGGGCAAGGACCTCGGAGTGCTGCAGGAGCGGCTGGCGCCCGCCACCCGCCGGGCGATTGCCGAGTCACTGGGCGCCACGCCCGCGACGACGGCACCGCAGACCGGCGGCAGGTCCGGCGGCAAATCCAGCGGCAGGTCCAGCGGGCCAGCCAACGGCAGCTCCAACGGCCAGGCGGCAGCGGGCGCGGTTTCCCCCGACGGCGCTTCGGCCGGTTTCGCCGAGAAGGCAGGGCTGACCGCCTGGACCTTCGGAACAGTGCAGCGCCAGGTCCAGGGCACGGTGAAGGGGCACACTGTCACCGGCTACCCCGCACTCGTGGATGAGGGCAGCTCCGTGGCCCTGCGGCTCTTCCAGACCGGCTCCGAACAGGAACAGGCCATGCGCGGCGGCGTCATCCGCCTGCTGGCCCTGAAGGTGCCGCCGCCGGACCGCTACGTCCTGGAGCACCTGAACAATACCGAGAAGCTGACGTTCAGCCAGAACCCCCATGGCTTGGTCACGGCGCTGATTGCCGACTGCGCCCTCGCCGCCATCGACAAGCTCACCCCGGCCGAGCTGCCGTGGGACGAGGCCTCCTTCAGTGCACTTTACGAAAAGGTCAGGGCGGAGCTGATCGACACGGTCTTCACCGTCACCGCCGTGGTGGAGCGGATCCTGGCCAGCACCCGGCGGATCGAGAAAGCGCTCAAGGGCACCACCAGCCTGGCCCTGATCAGCGCGCTCAACGACATCAAGAGCCAGCTGGAGCAACTCGTATTCCCCGGTTTTGTGGCACGCACGGGCTATGCCCAGCTCAGTCAGCTCCCGCGGTACCTCGCGGCGATCGAGAAGCGGCTCGAGAAACTCCCCGGCAACGTCCAGCGGGACGCCCAGAACATGGCCGCAGTCCAGGCACTGGAAGACGATTACGACGACGCCGTGTCGGCCCTGCTCTCGGGCCGGCGGGCCGGAGCCGAGTTAACCCAGGTCCGCTGGATGATCGAGGAGCTCCGGGTGAGCCTCTTCGCCGTCGAACTCGGTACGGCCTATTCGGTCTCCGAGAAGCGGATCCGCGCGGTGCTTAATAAGGCGCTGGCGCCGGCCTGACACGCGGGGGCGGCCGGGCCGGCGCCAGCGGTTGAGTGCGGCGCGCCCCTAAGCCTCCGGAACGTATGCCGCGTGGCCGGCTTTCCGGAGCCCGGCGCGGAGCTTCTCGGCGTTGGCGTCCAGCTGCGCCGGATCGGGATGGTGGTCCACCGAGCCAAAGTCGAAGTCCGCCATGGTGTTGGAGGGCCAGACGTGGACGTGCAGGTGGTTGATCTCGTAGCCGGCGACAATGAGTCCGGCGCGTGCCGCGTCGAACACGTCGACCTGAACGGCTCCGATCTTCTGCGCCACCTGCATCACGCGGCCCAGCAGCTCGGGTGGCGCATCGGTCCAGCGGTCGACTTCCTCGGTTGGGACCACGAGGGTGTGTCCATCGGCGAGCGGACCCGCCGTCAGGAACGCCACGACGTCGTCCTCGCGCCAGACGAAGCGGCCGGGGATCTCGCCGTTGATGATCCTGGTGAAGAGAGTGCTCATGCGTCTGCCCTTTCCGAAGGTGTACCGAGCGTGCTGGTGTCCAAGACAAAACGGTACTTCACGTCGCCGGCCACCATGCGGTCGTAGGCCTCATTGAGCTGGTCGGCACGGACCACTTCGACGTCCGAGGTGACTCCGTGCTCGGCACAGAAGTCCAGCATCTCCTGGGTCTCGGCGATGCCGCCGATCAGCGACCCGGCGTACGCGATCCGGCGCCGGATCAGCGCGCCGGGGTTCACCGGCGGCATGTCCCCCGAGGGAAGCCCGAGCTGGAAGAGGGCACCGTCAACACGCAGGGTGCGGAAATACGGGTTGAGGTCATGGGGTGCGGCGACGGTGTCGATGATGACGTCGATGCTGCGGTTCGCCGCGCGCATCGCGGCCTCGTCGCGGGACAGGATGACGTCATCGGCGCCGAGGTCGCGCGCGGCGGCGATCTTGGACTCTGACGTCGTGAAGACCTTTACCTCGGCGCCCATGGCCTTGGCCAGCTTCACTGCCATGTGGCCCAGTCCGCCCAGGCCAACGACGCCGACGACGTCCCCCTCCTCGACGTCGAAGTGGCGCAGTGGAGAGTACGTGGTGATCCCGGCACACAGCAGCGGCGCGGCCGCGGCGGGGTCGAGGCTTTCCGGGACGTGCAGTACGTAGCGGCGGTCCACCACGACGGAGGTGGCGTAGCCGCCCTGCGTGGTGGCGTCCCCGTTGCGGCGGTCCTTCGAGCCGTAAGTCCCGGTCATGCCGTTTTCGCAATACTGTTCCAGGCCGTCAAGGCAGCTGTCGCATTCACGGCAGGAATCGACCAGGCAGCCGACGCCCACCAGATCGCCCGGGGTGAAGTCGTCGACGGCGGAACCGACCCGGCTGACCCGGCCCACGATTTCGTGGCCCGGGATCAGCGGGTAGTTCGGGTTGCCCCATTCGCCCCGGGTGGCATGGACGTCCGAGTGGCAGACGCCGCAGAATTCGATGGCGATCTCAACATCGTCGTCCTTCGGCGCACGGCGGGCAACCGTGAGCGGAACCAGGCCGCTGTCGCTGGCGGTCGAACCGTAGGCGGCGGCAAGGCGCGGGCCCGGCGCCGTCGTTTCCGCGTAATCCGTGGTGTCCTCGGTCAGATCGGGAAGCGGCTTGGCAAGGGGCGGCGGTACGGGGCGTCCAGGAGTCATGGTTCGACGCTACCCTCGGGACCGGCCGGTGTGCCACTTGGGGGCCGGTCGGCCGGCGGTGGCACGCGCTAAAGCGGACCCTTCGCGAAGGATCCAACTACCCTCAGCTGAGCGAAAGGACGAGATACAGGGCTGCCAGGACCAGCGCGACCGGGGTCATGACGAGGCGTTCCGGTTTGCTGCGGGAGATCCCGTTCATCACTACGCCCAGCGCGAAGTAGGCCGTCAGCGCCCACACAAAGACCGCGGTGGCGTTTTCGTTGACCACCGGCGGCGTGAGCTCGGCCCTGGCCAGCGCCGTATAGGCAAACAGGGCGTAGAGGGCAATGGACACGGCGCTTCCGATCCGGAGCCGTGCGGGGAGGACAGCGTGTTGTCCGCCCCACGCCATTCTCCCGAGCGGCACTCCGCCGATGAGGGCGCCCTGGAAGATGCCGAGTCCGGCCAGTATGGCGCAGGCGACGATCGCCGCAAGCTGGTCTATCGGCATGGGGAAGCCTTCCTCGTCGACCGGGCGGCCGCCGTCGGAGTGGCCATGAAGATGGAGGTCATGGGCGTTCCTTCTCTTCGGTATTGAGCACGCGCAGGGCATTGTCGATGATCCGGTCGAGCTGTTGCACCAATACCTTTACATCCACGCCCGCATCAACTCCGTCCTGATGGGTTTCGAGGCCGTGCCAGGCGCGTTCCAGCAGCGCCGCTCCCTTCCGGGATAACGAGATCGTGTTCGCCCGCGCGTCGTCCGGATGGGGTCGCGCCGTAACCAGATCATCGTCGAGCAGCCGTCCGAGCCGCTGGGTGATTGAAGCCCGCGATACGTCAAGCCTGTCTGCAATTTGCCGCTGGGTCTGCTGTCCGATAGTGCCGATGGTGAGCAGGACCAGAAAGGCTGAATATCGGATCCCGTGCTGTTCCTGGAGGTAGCGGTCCGCGACCCGGTCCACCAGCGCCGTGGCGCGGTGCAGCTTGAAGACCGGGCTCTCGACGATGTCAGGATGTTTGTTGATTTTCATTTCGTTAAGTAGTTAACTAAAATCAAACCCTGGTGTCAAGGTGTGCACCACCGCAAGGACCACCGCCGTGGCGTCCGGGCCTTTGGCGATCTGCCCTGTTTGGACGCCCGGCGGGCAGCCGCATGTTGTCGCAGGTGCCCGATAGCCTGTTTCCATGGACGGCAATCAGGGGCCCGGGATGGCTCCGGCAGCAGCGGGCGGGGTGGCGGTCACCGGCGTGGCCCGCTCCCGGGCCGCGGTCCGGCTCTGCGCCGAGGGTGCCGGGCTGATCGGCCAGCCCGCCGAAGTCGAGGAGCTGAAGGCCGCCGCCGCCACTGGACCCACGGGCGCCTTAAATGTCGGAGCCCCGAGGTTCAATGGGTCTGTGGACGGCAATCAGGGACCCGGGATGGCTCCGGCAGCAGCAGGCAGGGTGGCGGTCACCGGCGTGGCCCGCTCCCGGGCCGCGGTCCGGCCCTCCGGTGACGATGCCGGGCTGATCGGCCAGCCCGGCGAAGTCGAGGAGCTGAAGTCCGCCGCCGCCGCGGCCACTGGAACCACGGGCGCTTTAAATGTCGGGGCCCCGAGGTTCAATGGGTCTGTGGACGGCAATCAGGGGCCCAAGATGGCTCCGGCAGCAACTGGCGGGGTGGCGGTCACCGACGCGGCCCGCCCCCTGGCCGCGGTCCGGCCCTCCGGTGAGGGTACCGGGCTGATCGACCAGCCCGCCGAAGTCGAGGAGCTGAAGTCCGCCGCCGCCGCGGCCACTGGAACCACGGGCGCCTTAAATGTCGGGGCCCCGAGGTTCAATGGGTCTGTGGACGGCAATCAGGGACCCGGGATGGCTCCGGCAGCAGCAGGCAGTGGGGCGGTCCCCGGCGTGGCCCGCCCCCTGGCCGCGGTCCGGCCCTCCGGTGACGATGCCGGGCTGATCGGCCAGCCCGGCGAAGTCGAGGAGCTGAAGTCCGCCGCCGCCGCGGCCACTGGAACCACGGGCGCCCTAAATGTCGGGGCCCCGAGGTTCAATGGGTCTGTGGACGGCAACCAGGGGCCCAAGATGGCTCCGGCAGCAACTGGCGGGGTGGCGGTCACCGACGCGGCCCGCCCCCTGGCCGCGGTCCGGCCCTCCGCCGAGGGTGCGTCTCTGATTGCTGAAATCCGGGCCCTGGAAGACCGGAAGTCTGCCCTGTCGGCCCGCCAGGCCCGGCTCGCGGTCGACTTCGACCTGCTCCAGCGCCGCGAACAAGCCGAGACCGGGATGCCGGCCGCGGAGCTGGGCGCCGGCGTCGCCGCGCAGCTCGCCCTCGCAAGGCGGGAATCCCCCGCCCGCGGCGGACGGCTCCTGGGCCTGGCCAAAGCCCTCGTCACCGAAATGCCCCACACCCTCGCCGCCCTGGACACCGGCCAGCTCAACGAATGGCGCGCCACCCTGCTCGTGCGCGAAACCGCCTGCCTGTCCGCGGCGGACCGGGCCGCCGTGGACGCCGACCTCGCCCCCGACACCGGAACCTTCGACGGGACCGGGGACCGGGGCCTCATTGCCGCGGCGCGGGCCGCCGCCTACCGCCGCGACCCCCGCTCGGTCACCCAGCGCGCCGGCCACGCCGCGACCGAACGGCACGTCAGCCTCCGCCCGGCACCGGACACCATGTGCTACCTCACCGCCCTGCTGCCCGTCGCCGCCGGCGTCGCCGTGCACACCGCCCTGACCCGGCACGCCGACACCCTCCGGGCCACCGGGGACCCCCGCACCCGCGGCCAGCTCATGGCCGACACCCTGGTCGAACGCACCACCGGCACCCCCGGCGGGATCACCGGGATCGAAATCCAGCTCGTCATGACCGACCGCACCCTCTTCCAGGGCGACAGCGAACCCGCCCGGCTCCCCGGCTACGGCATCATCCCCGCCGGCCACGCCCGCGCACTAATCCACACCACGGACCCACACACGGGCACCACAACGACAGGCAACGGAACCGGAACCGGCATGGACGGAACGGGCGGGGACAACGGCGCCACCGCCGGGGACCAGGCCCTGACCGTCTGGCTCCGCCGGCTCTACACCGCCCCCGGCACCGGAGACCTCACCGCGATGGACTCCCGCGCCCGGCTCTTCCCGCCCGGCCTCCGACGATTCGTGCACCTCCGCGACGACACCTGCCGCACCCCCTACTGCGACGCCCCGATCCGGCACCTGGACCACATCATCCCCTGGCACCACGGCGGCACCACGGACCAAAACAACGGCGCCGGCCTCTGCGAAGCCTGCAACCACACCAAAGAAACCCCCGGCTGGAACGCCCAACCCCGCCCCGGCCCCCGACACACACTCCACATCACCACCCCCACCGGCCACACCTACCAATCAAAAGCACCCCCACTACCGGGAACCAGGGTCAGCGGAACGGCGCCGGACCAACCCGTGGCTCCCAACCGGCACCACCACCACCGCGAACTCCGCCACCGGGCCAAAATTCTCGTCCGTGCCCGCCAGCACGCCCGGCTCGCGGCCTGAGCGAGAAGATACGGGGAGCGCCGCCGCGCTGCTGGAGGAAGCGGCGGCGCCCCTACCCGGCGGCGGTGCCGTCGGCGTACGGCGCAGCCCCCGTCACGACAGGATTCGAGGGTTTGTTGGACCACTCAGAGAACGAGCCTGGATAGAGTGCCGCAGGGAATCCTGCGATTTCGAGAGCCGCGATTTCGTGGGCCGCGGTGACACCGGAGCCGCAGTAGACGGCGGTCGGAAGGTCGTCGCGGACGCCGAGCCTGGCAAAACGGTCGCGCAGCGTCTCCGCCGGCAGGAACCTGCCATCCGCACTGAGATTGGCGGTGGTGGGCGCGCTCACGGCTCCGGGGATATGGCCGGCACGCGGGTCCACGGGTTCGAATTCGCCGCGGTACCGCTCAGCCGCCCGCGCGTCCAGCAGCAGCCCCTGCCGGCCCCAGATGGCCGCCTGGCCGGCGTCGATTACGGGCATGGCTCCGCCCGACAGCACGGCGTCCCCGGGTTCTGCCGGCGCTTCGCCGCTTTCGAGGCTGAAGCCCGCGTCACGCCAGGCAGCGAGTCCGCCGTCGAGCAGGTAAACATCGGGAAAGCCGGCATTGCGCAGCATCCACCAGAGCCGGGCCGCGGCCAGGCTGCCGCTGTCGTCATAAGCCACGACATCGTCACCGTTGCAGACGCCCCAGGCGCGGACGGACGCCTGGAATTGCGCCAGCGACGGGAGCGGGTGGCGGCCGCGGGCCGGGTCTGCGGGGTCGGCCAGATCGTTGGCGAGGTCCACGAAGACGGCACCGGGAAGGTGTTCCGCGAGGTAGTGTTCCCGGCCGTGCGGGTCACCGAGTGCCCAGCGCACGTCCAGCAACACGGTCCGTCGGCCAGTCTCGTCGGCGCCGTCCAGCCGGTTCTTCACGGTGGCTACATCCATCAGGGTCTGCATCCACCAACTCTATCCAGCGGGCCCTGCCGCCGAAGGTAGGCTGGTGCGGTGATCAAAGCGCGACAGCAGGACAGGGTCTGGGCCGACGAGGCCATCCGCCGAATCAACGCAGAGAACAACCGGTCCGCGGACACCCACCTGTACTCCGTGCCGCTTCCGGCTAAGTGGGGCGTCCAGCTCTACATCAAGGACGAGTCAACGCACCGGACCGGCAGCCTCAAGCACCGCCTCGCCCGTTCGCTGTTCCTCTTTGGGCTGGTCAACGGGTGGATCGCCGAAGGAACCACCATTGTTGAGGCCTCCAGCGGCAGCACGGCCGTGTCGGAAGCCTATTTCGCCCAGCTGCTGGGGCTGCCGTTTATCGCCGTGATGGCCCGGACCACCAGCCGGGAAAAGATCGCACTCATCGAGCAGTATGGCGGCTCGTGCCTGCTCGTGGACCACGCCTCGGAGGTCTACGACGCCGCCGCGGACCTCGCTCGGCGCACGAACGGCCACTACATGGACCAGTTCACCTACGCCGAACGGGCCACGGACTGGCGCGGCAACAACAACATTGCCGAGTCAATCTTCGGCCAGCTTGCCCAGGAAGAGCACCCGATCCCGCGCTGGATCGTCGTGGGCGCCGGCACCGGCGGCACGAGTGCCACCATCGGCCGCTACCTCCGGTACCACCGCCACACCACGGGCCTCGCAGTGGTGGATCCGGAGAACTCCGCGTTTTATCCCGGCTGGCTGGCAAGCCGCGGAGCTCGCAATGTCGGAACCCGAAGCAACACCGCCGGAACGGCCGGCACCGCGCCTGCTCCCGCCGTGGCCGGCGGGGGTCAGCCGTCGCGGATCGAGGGAATTGGCCGGGCGCGGCTGGAACCCAGCTTCGTCCCGGCCGTCATCGACCACATGATCCCGGTCCCGGACGCGGCATCGGTGGCGGCCATGCGTCATCTGCAGGATTTCGCCGGCCTGCAGGCGGGCCCTTCCACCGGCACCAACCTGTGGGGCGTCTGGCAGCTGATCTCGGCGATGATCGCCGAGGGACACCGCGGAAGTGTTGTGTCGCTGATGTGCGACGGCGCGGACCGTTACGCCGGCAACTACTACAGCCCGGAGTGGCTCAAGACCCAGGGCCTGGATCCCGCACCACATGAAGCGACCCTGCGGCAGTTCTTCGCCAGCGGGGTCTGGCCGGCCTAGCCTGGGCTGATTCCTACACCTCGACGCTCTCACCGCTGGAGAGGTGCCGGTACTCGGTGCCGTACTTGGCGCCGAACCGGGCCACATGCCCCTCCACCAGCCGGCGTCCATTGTCATTGAGCAGGGCGTCATGGATCGGGAAGGCCTTCGGGGCGCCGACTCCGATTACGAAATCGACGACCTCCCCCACCTTGTTCCAGGGCGCGTGGACCGGCACCAGCAGCGTCCGGACCTGCACGCCGTCGGGCACGATGAAGGAATCTCCCGGATGGTAGACGTTGGAATCCACGAAGTAGCCGATATTGGCCACCACGGGAATCTGCGGATGGATCAGCGCGTGCTGCCCGCCGAAACACCGGACGGAGAACCCGGCCGTCTCGAAATCCTCGCCGGGAGCCACCGCATGGATCCGGGGCCCGGCGTCGGGTGCCTTTTCCCGCAGTTGCGCCGCGACCCCGGCGGGCGCAAAAAGCTGAAGTGACCCACTGGCCGTCAGGGCGGCTGTGACGGCGTCGGCGTCAACGTGGTCGGCATGCTCGTGGGTGATCAGCACGGCGTCCGCGCCGTCGAGCGCCTGGTCGGTCTCGGAGAAGTTTCCCGGGTCGAACACCAGCACCTGCCCGTCCTTCTCCAGCCGGACACAGGCATGCGTGAACTTCGTCAGCAACATCTGCCCAGCCTAGGGTTCCTTCCCGGCGGTGTCCACGGACCCGGCTGGTAATCTGGGACCTTGCCACCACCCCTTATCGAGACCACCAGCGAAGCGAGTTTCACGATGTCCCAGGGCGCCACAGCCGACGGCAGCCGGACGACGGTGCCGGCCCCTGCCACCGCCAAGGAGCCGCGGGTCACGAAGCAGCGCCTCGCGGTCAGCGGCGTCCTGGACGAGCTGACGGACTTCGTCAGCACGCAGGAACTGCACCGCATTCTGCAGGACCGCGGCACCTCCGTGTCACTCGCCACCGCCTACCGCATCCTGCAGTCCCTCGCGGACGAGGGCCTCGTGGACGTGCTCCGGAACGCCGACGGCGAGGCCGTCTACCGGCGCTGCGCGGTCACCGGCCATCATCACCACCTGCTGTGCCGCAGCTGCGGCAAGGCTGTCGAGGTCGAGGCGCCCGCGGTCGAGTCCTGGGCCGCCCGGACGGCGTCCGAGCACGGCTTCACCGCAGTGGAGCACACGGTCGAGATTTTTGGGCTGTGCCCGGACTGCACGGCCCGGAGCAGCGGCCGCTAGCCAGGAAAAATACCGCGGGCCGGGTTGCAGCAGCTGCAGCCCGGCCCGCGGTGTTGTGTTGTGGGACTTGTACCGGCTAGTTACCGGACCGGGAGGCAGGAACAAGGGCCTCGCTGTCGGCGTCGTCGGCGGTGATCAGGATGTTGCCTTCCGAGATGGACTCGGAGAGCACATCGTGCTCGATCGCGGTGGCCAGCGGCTTCTGCTTGACGAAGCACATCAGCACCGCGGCGCCCAGCGCCAGCGGGACCATCCAGATGAAGATGGGCGTCAGCGCGTCATTGTACGAGGAGACGATGGCCTCCTTGATCGGCGCCGGCAGCTGGCCCACCACTGCGGGTGTCAGCGAATTGTCTCCTCCCGGGGTGCCGCCGCCCGTCGCCGCGGCGGGCAGACGGGCGGCGAGCAGCTCGGCCAGCCGGCTCGCGAAGAGGCTGCCCACCACTGCGGAGCCGAGTGTGGCCCCGATCTGCCGGAAGAAGTTGTTCGACGCCGTTGCGGTGCCGACTTCCCGCAGCGGGAAGGAGTTCTGCACGATGAGCACCATGATCTGCATGCTCAGGCCCAGTCCCAGGCCCATCACGGCCAGGTAGGCGCAGATTTCCCAGAGCGGTGATTCCGGCTTGAGCGTGGAGAGCAGCACGAGGGCGATCGCCACCAGCACACCGCCGGCAATCGGCATCCACTTGTAGCGGCCCGTGCGGCTGACCAGCTGGCCGGAAACGACCGAGGCAACGAGCAGGGCGCCCATCATCGGGATCATCAGCAGCCCGGATTCGGTGGCGTTGACGCTGAATGCCATCTGGAGATACGTGGGCAGGTAGCCGATGGCACCGAACATGGCCACGCCGATCAGCAGGCCGGCCACCGTCGAGAGGTTGAAGTTGAGGTCCTTGAACAGGTGCAGCGGAATGATCGGCTCGGCCGTGCGCCGCTCCACCAGGACGAAGGCAACCGCGCTGACGATCGCGCCGGCGATCAGGCCCAGGATGATCGGATCAGTCCACTCGTATTTGCCGCCGCCCCAGGTCGCGAACAGCACGAGGCAGGTCGTTGCAATCGCGAGCAGCGCCATGCCGCCGAGGTCCAGGCGCGGTTTGCCGCTGTGCTTGGGCAGCTTCAGGAAGAAAACTGCGCCCGCCAGCGCCAGCAGGCCGAGGGGGATGTTGATCCAGAACACCCAGCGCCAGCCGGGTCCTTCGGTAAACCAGCCGCCCAGCAAGGGGCCGGCGACGGAGGCGATGGCAAAGACGCCACCCATCATCCCCATGTACTTCCCGCGTTCGCGGGCCGGCACGACGTCGGCGATGACGGCCTGCGAGAGGATCATCAGGCCGCCGCCGCCGAGGCCCTGGACGACGCGGGCGGTGATCAGCACACCCATGTCGTTGGCGAGGCCGCCGATGACGGACCCGATCATGAACAGGATGATCGCGGCGATCAGGAGGGCCTTGCGTCCCATCAGGTCGCCGAGTTTGCCGTAGATGGGCATGGTGATGGTGGAGGCGAGGATGAAGGCGGTGATGACCCACAGCATGTCGCTGACGCCGTGGAGTTCGCCCACAATGGTGGGCAGGGCCGTGCTGAGCACGGTCTGGTTCAGTGCCGCGAGGAGCATCGAGAGCATCAGGCCCACGAACATCAGCACCATGTGCTGTTTTTCCTCGACCGGTCCCGGAGCGGGGACAGCTTGCGTGGTCATGAAATTTTCCTTAGTAAATGGTGAAGAAGGGTCAATGACGGTCCGAGGGTCTCCGCGGAGATTCCCTCGGCGGGGTCGAAGTCAGCGGAAGTGAGATTGAAGCGGATGGGAACGCCGGCGATCATCACCAGCATGCGCGCGGATTCCTCCGCGCCGAAGCCTTCGGCGCCGGCCGCCCAGGCGGGATCCTGTGCCAGCAGGCCCGCGAGCCCCTGACAGACGAGGGACTCCGCTTTGACCATGTAGTCCATATGGCGGCGGCCCAGCTGGGGATACCGGGCGATGAGCTGGCGGCGCCGTGCGGGGTCGGTGCCCCCGCGCGCTGTCGAGGCAACGGCAATCAGGAGACGCGAAACCTGCCCCACCAAATCATCCGCCGTCGTGGCGACTTGGGACAGCAGAGCAGCTTCCAGGACAGGTTCACGCAGGCCCAGGATGGCGTCTTCCTTCGCCTGGAAATAGTTGAAGAACGTCCGCGGGGAGACGCCGGCACTGGCTGCGATGGCCTCTACTGTGGTCTGCTCGACGCCGTGCTGAAGGGCCAGGGATGCGGCAGCATCATGCAGGGCCGTCCAGGTCTCGGCCTTCTTGCGCTCACGCAGGGGTAGCGAGACGGTGTTAGTCATGCGTTAAATAATTGCACGACTGCAAGGATTGCACAAATGCATACTTGCAGTGATGCAAAATCGCCGCGCGGGGATCGGCGGCGCCGGCTCAGGCCGCCGGCACCGCGGCGCTGCGCAGCACCCGGCCGTTCCTTCCTTGCCTGGTCCGGAGGCTGCCGACAATCCGGCAGACGACGTAAATCAGGAAGGACAGTGTGGTCACATACGGGCTGATCGGGATCCGGCCGCCGAGTGCCAGCAGGATCCCGCCGACCGTGGCCGTCATCGCGAAAACCACACTGAGAACCACCACCAGCCGCGGCGACGATGTCACCCGCATTGCCGCAGCGGCGGGAGTGATCAGCAGCGCCAGCACCAGCAGTGCGCCGACAATCTGGATGGACAGCGCCACGCTGACGCCCAGCAGCAGCATGAACGCGATGGCCAGGGTCCGTACCGGCACGCCGCGGGCCGACGCAACGTCGGGGTCCACGCTGGCAAAGGTCAGCGGACGCCAGATGGCCACCAGGGCAAGCATTACGACCACGGCGGCGACCGCCAGCACCTGCAGCTGGACCGTTCCGACTGAGACGATCTGCCCGGTGAGCAGCCCGAACTTGTTGGCGGCCCGCCCCTCGTACAGGGAGAGGAACAGGATGCCCAGACCCAGTCCGAAGGGCATAATGACGCCGATGATCGAGTTCTTGTCCCTCGCGCGGACGCCCATCAGACCCAGCAGCAGCGCCGCAAGGACGGATCCCACCAGTGAGCCCAGAACGATGTCCGCCCCGATCAGGAGGGCAAAGGCCGCGCCGGCAAACGAGAGTTCGGAGATCCCG
The DNA here is from genome assembly GCF_031456935.1 of Arthrobacter ginsengisoli. Lineage (NCBI taxonomy): Bacteria > Bacillati > Actinomycetota > Actinomycetes > Micrococcales > Micrococcaceae > Arthrobacter > Arthrobacter ginsengisoli. The sequence continues at coordinate 124,967 of NZ_JAVDVQ010000008.1, forward strand.
TGGACGGCAAAGGCGAGGTCCCGCTTCATCACGAAGGTTCCCATTAAGCCGCCCAGCAGGCCGAGTACTGCGCCCGCCCAGAGGGAATTCTGGACCAGCACGAGCAGTTCGCCGTAGTTTTCGAAGTTGAAGATTGAATTCAGCAGGGTGTCCAGGTCCATCTAGCCCACCTCCCCCGCCACCACGTGGGCGTCCTCGTGGTGATGCGTTGCGGCGTCGGGCAGTCCGACGACGATCAGCCGCCCGTTCGCGTGGATCACTTCGACGTGGCTGTCGTAGAGATCGGACAGGACCTCGGTGGTCATGACTTCCTCCGGGGGACCGATCCGGAACCGGCCGCCCGCCAGGTACAGCACCCGGTCCACGTAGTCCATGATCGGGTTGATTTCGTGCGTCACGAACACCACGGCACTGTCCTGGTCGCGGCACTGCTTGTTGATCAGCGCACTGACGGCCTGCTGGTGATGCAGGTCAAGGGACAGCAGCGGTTCATCGCAGAGCAACACCTGCGGGTCGGCGGCCAGCGCCTGTGCCACCCGCAGCCGCTGCTGCTCGCCGCCGGAGAGCTGGCCCACGGGAACCTTGGCGTAATCGGCGGCTCCCACCAGGTCCAGCAGCTCATCGATTCTGCGGTTCACCTTCGCCGCGCCCAGCCGGAGACCCCAGCGGTGGCCGTCGACGCCCAGCCCCACGAGGTCGCGGGCGCGCAGCGGTGTGTCAGGGTCGAACGACTTCTGCTGCGGGACATAGCCGATCCCCGGGTTGCCCCGCGCCACGGGCCGGGCCGCCAGGGTGGCCGAGCCGGAGCTCAGCTCCTGCAGGCCGAGCAGGACCTTGAGGAACGTGGTTTTGCCACTGCCGTTGGGGCCAAGGACAGCAAAGAATTCACCCTGGTTGATCTCCAGATCCAGGCCCTCCCACAAGGTCCGATTGCCGAACGACAGGGAGGCTCCACGGAGGCTCACTACGGGTGTCAACTTGGATTTCCTCAACTTCTGCGCAAGCCTCGGCTCGCGCTCTTTGGGCTGTCGGGCCGGACTGTCGGGCTGGACTGTCGGGCGGGGCTGTCTGCTAATCCTAGGCCAGGGCCTTGCCGATGTGGTCGACGTTGTCAGTCATCCACTGGAGGTAGGACATGCCGTCCGGCAGGGTCTCGCTGAAGGTCACGACCGGCACTCCGGCGGCCGCTGCCGCCTGCTTGACGGCGAGAGTTTGCGGGCCTTCGGTCTGGGGGTTGTAGGCCAGCAGCCGGATGCTGCCCGACCCCATAAGGTCGGTGGCGGCCTTCAGCACGGCGGGCGGCACATCGGCGTCGCCTTCGATCGCGGCCGTATATTCTGCCGGGGTCCGGTTTTCCAGTCCTGCGGCCTCGAGCAGGTACAGCGGGACCGGTTCCGTGACGGCGACCGAGGCCCCGCCGTCGGACACCTTGATATCCGCCAGCCTGGTCTCCAGGCCGCCGAGCGAATCCTTGAAGGTTCCGGCGTTGCTGCGGAAGTTTTCGGCCGAGGACGGTTCGAGCTCACCGAGCTTGGCCGCGACGGCGTCCGCCAGACGCGTCATGGCGGGCAGGCTGTACCAGACGTGCTCATTAAAGCCGGCAGGGCTGTGCGTGTGCCCGTCGGCCGCGGCGGACGGGCCGGCAGTCTCTTCCGGAGCCAGGCCGGAGAGCTCCACGGCATTCAGGACGCTGCTGTGGTCCAGCCCCGTGTCGTCTGCGAGCTTGTGGATGAAGTCGTCATAGCCGCCGCCGTTCTCCAGCACCAGCTCAGCCTTGGAAACCGCCAGCTTGTCCTGCGTGGTCGCCTCGTAGGAGTGCGGGTCCTGGCTGGTGCGCGTGATGATGGAATTGACCCGCACTTTGTCACCGCCGATGGCGCCCACGATGTCCCCGTAGACGCTGGTGGAGGCAACGACGTCGACAATTCCGTCGCCGCTGCTCCCCTGACTCCCCTGCGGGTTTCCCGACGTCGGAGTGCAGGCCGTCAGCAGCAGGGTCGCGCCGGCACAGGCGGCAACGATGGCACGGGCAGCAGGACGGCGCACGGGAAACCTCGGATCTGTTATTGAGAATCAGCAGCAATAGCAACTGCCCCGAGTGTATCCCTAAATAGGAATGATTCCTATTTAGGGATACCCCCTGGACTACTGCCGGTCCTGCCCGAGCCTCCGGTAGCCGGTGGCCTGGGTGGCGTCCCTGATCTCCCCGACGAGCTCCTCAATGACATCCTCCAGGAACAGCACGCCCTGGGTTTTGCCGTCCGGGCCGATGACGCGGGCCAGGTGCGAGCCGGTCCGCTGCATCACAGACATGGCCTTCTCGATCTCGTCGTCCATGGCCAGGTTCGCCAGCGAGCGGATGTGGCTTTCGGCAATCGGCTGGTGATAGGCCGCGTCGGGAATGGACAGCACGTCCTTGATGTGGAGGTAGCCGGAGAGCATCCCGTCATCGTCCAGCATCGGGAAGCGTGAGAATCCGGTGCGGCTCACGGCCTTTTCGAATTCCACCGGCGTGGTGGCCGGCTTCAGCATCACCAGCTTGTCCAGTGGGACCATGACGCGGGACGCGGTATGTTCCGAGAACTCCAGCGCTCCGGTGATCAGGCCGGCGTCGTCATCCACGAGCCCGTGCCGCGTCGATTCCTGCACGATCGACTGCACTTCCTCCAGGGTGAAGGAGGACGTCACCTCGTCCTTGGGTTCGATCCGCATCAGTTTCAGGATGTGGTTCGCTGACCAGTTCAGGGCAACGATCACCGGCTTCACCGCACGGGCGATAAACATCAGGGGCGGGGCCAGCAGCAGGGCCGCCTTGTCCGCAACGGACACCGAGATGTTTTTCGGGACCATCTCACCGATGGTGACGTGCAGGAAGGTGACCAGCAGCAGCGCGACGGCGAACGCCGCCACGTTCGCGATTTCCACCGGAACGCCGACCGCTTCCAGCGGTACGGCCATCAGATGGTGGATCGCCGGTTCCGCGACCAGCAGGATCAGCAGCGAACAGACGGTAATGCCCAACTGGGCGCACGCCAGCATCAGGGAGACGTTTTCCATTGCGCGCAGGGCAGTCTGCGCGCGTTTGGAGCCCGCCTCGGCGAGCGGCTCGATCTGGCTCCGGCGCGCGGACATGACCGCGAACTCGGCGGCCACGAAGAAGGCGTTGCCGATCAGCAGGACGACCAGCCAGAGAATTCCCGCCCAGTCGCTCATTCGGCACCAACCTCGGTGGTGGAGTGGTTACCGCGGTGGACACGTCCGGGTTTGAAGCAGATCCGGTCGATCCGGCGCCCGTCCATCCGGGTGACGCTCAGGGTCCCGCCTTCGACGTCGACTGTGTCCCCGACGGAGGCAATCCTGCCCAGTTTGCTCATGACGTAGCCTCCTACCGTTTCGTAGGCAGATTCGTCGGGAACGGTCAGGCCCGGGATCTGTTCGGAGAGTTCATCGGGGCGCAGCAGGCCCGGGAAGTACCAGTCCCCCGAGGCGCTCTGCAGCAGACCGGGCCGGACCTTGTCGTGTTCATCGGCCACTTCTCCGACGATTTCCTCGACAAGGTCTTCAAGGGTGGCGATGCCGGCGGTTCCGCCGTATTCGTCCAGCACCACGGCCAGCTGCAGATTGCCTTCGCGCAGTTCGGCCAGCAGGGCGTCCAGGTGGATGGTTTCCGGAACCCGGAGCACGTCGGTCATGATCGCTCCGGCTTCCAGGTTGGGCCGCCGGTCCGACGGAACGGCGATGGCCTTCTTGATGTGCACGACGCCGCGGATGTCATCCGAGGAATCCCCGATCACCGGGAACCGCGAATAGCCGGTGCGGCGTGCCGCCTCCACAATGTCGGAGACCGGCTGGTCGCCGTCAATCGTTTCGATCCGGATCCGGGGCGTCATAACGTCCGCGGCGGTCCGGCCCGAGAATTTGAGCGTCCGCGCGATGAAGTTGGCGGTTCCGGCGTCCAGCGTTCCCATCGCCGCCGAGCGGCGCACGAGGGAGGCCAGCTCGGCCGGAGTCCGGGCCCCGGAAATTTCTTCCTTGGCCTCGAGGCCGAAAATATTCAGCACCTTGTTGGAGAAGCCGTTGAGCACCACAATGGCGGGCCTGAAGATGGCCGTGAAAATCAGCTGCGGACGGGCCAGGGCCTTGCCGACCTGGAACGACAGCGCAATTGCCATGTTCTTCGGTACCAGCTCACCGATCAGCATGGACAGCAGCGTCGCGAAGGCCATCGCCAGAATCAGCGATACGGAGGCCACCGCGGCCGGCGGCAGCCCCAGGGCGGCCAGCGGGCCCTCGAGCAGTTTGCCGACCGATGGTTCCATGACATAGCCGGTGAGCAGGGTGGTGATGGTGATGCCCAACTGGCAGCTGGAAAGCTGCGTGGACAGGGACTTGAGGCATTTGAGCAGCGGCGCGGCGGCGGTGTCGCCGTCATCCACGGCCCGCTGGACCGTGGCCTGGTCAAGGGCCACGAGGGAGAATTCAACGGCGACGAAAAAGCCGGTTCCCAGGATGAGCAGCAGTCCCGCTCCGAGAAGAAGCCACTCCATCTAGCGGCCTGCTTCGGGGGAAGCGGTGCGGCCCGGTGCCCCGGCAGCCCGGAAGCGCGCGTTGGGGGGTTGGAACAGACCGCCTGGCGGAGGATGGTCGGCCGCGGCCGACCCTGTTTCCTGAAAGGCTCCGGGCTGGTGTGCCGCCGGAGAATGATGGGCACGTGAACGGGGTTTGCCGGCTCTTCGGGTGGACTGCGCGGCAACGGTTTCCGTTCCCCGCTGACAGCCCCCAGGCCGGCACCTAGATTTACTGTCCATAAGGAGTTCAGTCTACAGGAGCAGCTCACGCCGGCGGCGCTCACATGACGCCCGGCGGTGGCCGCGTCCGCCGCCGGCGCAGCTCACCAGCTCTGCGGGACCGGACGGCCCTCCTCGTAGCCGGCCGCGGACTGGATTCCGGCCACGGCGCGTTCGCGGAATGCCGCAAGGTCGGCAGCGCCGGCGTAGCTCATGGAACTGCGGAGCCCGGCGGTGATCATGTCCAGCAGGTCCTCGACCCCGGGCCGCGCGGGGTCGATGTACATCCGGGAGGTGGAGATGCCTTCCTCGAAGAGCGCCTTGCGGTCCTTCTCGAAGGCGCCCTCGCGCTGGTTGCGGTTCTGCACGGCCCGGGCTGACGCCATGCCGAAGCTTTCCTTGAACTGCCGCCCTCCGGCGTCCTGCTGCAGGTCCCCGGGGCTCTCATGGGTGCCGGCGAACCAGGATCCGATCATGACCTGGCTGGCGCCGGCAGCCAGGGCGAGCGCCACGTCGCGCGGGTAGCGGACGCCGCCGTCGGCCCACACCCGCCCGCCGGCAGCCCGCGCGGCAGCCGAGCACTCCAGCACGGCGGAAAACTGCGGCCGGCCCACGGCCGTCATCATGCGCGTGGTGCACATCGCTCCGGGGCCAACACCGACCTTGACGATGTCCGCACCGGCCTGGATGAGTTCACGGGTCGCGTCGGCTGTGACCACGTTGCCGGCCACCACGGGCACTCCGGGGTTGAGGCCCTTCACCGCGGCCAGGGCGTCGAACATCTTCTGCTGGTGGCCGTGCGCGGTGTCCAGCACCAGGACGTTGACCCCGGCAGCGAGGAGTTCCGCTGCCCGCCCGGCGACATCTCCGTTGATCCCGACGGCGGCGGCCACCTTGAGCCTGCCGCCGGTGTCCAGGGACGGCCGGTACAGCGTGGAGCGCAGGGCGCCCTTCCGGGTGAGGACTCCGGCCAGGACGCCGTCCCGCTGCACCGGCGCAAAGTCGGTCCCGGCGGCGTCCATCGCATCGAAGGCGCGGCGCAGGCCGGACCCACCGCCGGCCGCCGAACCGGCGCCGGCGGTGTCGTCCAGCAGTGCCGCGTCCAGCACCACCGGCTGGTGGCGCATCACCGAGGCGAGCGAGGCGAATCGGTCCTGCCCCTCGCAGTCCGCGGCACGGACGACGCCCGTCGCGGCACCCGAGTCATCCACGACCATGACCGCCCCGTGCGGACGTTTGCCCATCAGGTGCAGGGCGTCAATGACGGTGTCGGCCGGCGAGAGGGTGACCGGTGTCTCCAGGACGGGATGGCGGGTCTTGATCCAGGCCGTCACGTCCCGGATCACCTCGAGCGGCACGTCCTGCGGCAGCACCGCCAGCCCGCCACGCCGGGCCATGGTCTCGGCCATCCGCTTGCCGGTCACCGCGGTCATATTGGCCGCCACCAGGGGAATCGCTGAGCCCGTCCCGTCGTCCGCGGCGAGGTCCACATCCAGGCGGGAGGTGACGTCGGAACGGGACGGGACTAAAAAGAGGTCCGAATAGGTCAGATCGGTGGTGGGCTCGGTCAGGAAACGCACGGCTGCTCCTTAAATAGGCACTCCAACTAGGCACTCCGGTGCTCAACGGGGTCTCAGTGCGAGTCTAGCGAGGGTTCCTTGGGCCGGGGCACCCTCCCGACGCCGGCGCGCGGCTCCCGCCCAGCGTCCCCTCCCGGGGTTTTTCGGACGGCATCCGGACACCCTCCGCACGGCTTCCGGACGGCCGGATGGTGTGTCATCTCGGTGCTTTAAGCCGAGTTGATGATTTGAGTCACCCTTATTGGCAGTTTGGCAAGAATCGTCACTAGACTGGCAGGGGTCTGGGTTCACTGGACGCGGAGACTGGTTCAATCGTTGTGCTGAGGCACCCTGAAACCAGTGGGAATCAAACTCATGGAAGAGGCGTAATTCAAGTGCCAGAGCAGCCTAGCCACCGTCTACCAGAGGAATTTGGCGGAAACGAGTGGCTCGTTGACGAACTGTACGAGCGTTATCAGCAGGACAAGAACACCGTGGACGCCAAATGGTGGCCCCTGTTCGAATCCTTCGACGCCGGTGACAGTGCCGCCACCAACGGAGCCTCAGGCGCAGCGACAGTTGCGCACCCCGCCACCCGCGAACTTCCCGTCGTAGCTCCGGCTGCCGCGTCGGCAGCGCAGCCGGCCGCGCCCGCCCCGGCAGCAGCCCCCGCAGCCCCGGCCGCGAAGAAGGCCCCGGCCACCGTGGCGCGCGACGGCGCCAAGGCCAAGGAAGCCGGCCCCGGCACCCAGCCGATCCCGGCCCAGCTGCCCAAGAACATCAAGGCCCCGACGGCCCCCGAGGAAGACCTCGTCTCGGTCCTCCGCGGCCCGGCCAAGGCCATCGCCACCAACATGATCACCAGCCTGGAGGTCCCTACCGCCACCAGCGTGCGGGCGATCCCGGCGAAGCTGCTGATCGACAACCGTGTGGTCATCAACTCCAACCTTGCCCGCGCCCGGGGCGGCAAGGTTTCCTTCACGCACCTGATCGGCTACGCCGTCATCCGCGCCCTGGCCCAGTTCCCCTCGATGAACGTCTACTACGACGTTGTCGACGGCAAGCCGGTCGCCGTGCAGCCGGCGCACGTGAACTTCGGCATCGCCATTGACATGCCGAAGCCCGACGGCACCCGTCTGCTCATGGTTCCGAACATCAAGAAGGCGGAGACGCTCAACTTCTCCGAGTTCTGGCACACCTACGAGGACCTGATCAAGCGGGCCCGCGCCGGCAAGCTGACCGCCGACGACCACTCCGGCACCACCGTGTCGCTGACCAACCCCGGCGGCATCGGAACCGTGCACTCGGTGCCGCGCCTTTCCAAGGGCCAGGCCGCGATCATCGGCGTCGGCGCACTGGACTACCCCGCGGAATTCCAGGGTGCCAGCCCGAAGATCATCGCGCACAACGCAATCAGCAAGGTCCTCACGCTGACCTCCACTTATGACCACCGCGTCATCCAGGGTGCGGGCAGCGGCGAGTTCCTGAAACTCGTGCACCAGCTCCTGCTCGGCGCCCAGAACTTCTACGACGAGATCTTCGAGTCGCTGCGCATCCCGTACGAGCCCGTGCGCTGGAGCCCGGACCTGCAGGTGGACCCGGCCGACGAAATCAACAAGGTCGCCCGGATCCAGCAGCTCATCCATGCCTACCGCGTCCGCGGCCACCTCATGGCGGACACCGATCCGCTGGAGTACGTCCAGCGCAAGCATCCGGACCTCGACGTCCTGACCTACGGCCTCACGCTGTGGGACCTGGACCGCGAGTGGCCCACCGGCGGTTTCGGCGGCAAGCCGATGCTCGCCTTCCGCGACATCCTCGGTGTGCTCCGCGACGCCTACTGCCGCACCACGGGCATCGAATACATGCACATCCAGGATCCGGCGGAGCGCAAGTGGTTCCAGGACCAGATCGAGCACCCGTACTCCAAGCCGAGCCGGGACGAGCAGCTGCGCATCGTCTCAAAGCTCAACGCGGCCGAGGCCTTCGAGACCTTCCTGCAGACGAAGTTCGTTGGCCAGAAGCGCTTCTCGCTCGAGGGCGGCGAGTCCCTGATCCCGCTGCTGGACGCCATCATCTCCGATGCGGCCGACGACGAACTCGACGAAGTGGCGATCGGCATGGCCCACCGCGGCCGGCTCAACGTGCTCACGAACATCGCCGGGAAGACCTATGCCCAGGTGTTCCGCGAATTTGAAGGCACCCAGGACCCGCGCTCGGTGCAGGGCTCCGGCGACGTGAAGTACCACCTCGGCACCGAGGGCACCTTCACCTCGGACAACGGCAAGGAGACCAAGGTCTACCTCGCCGCCAACCCGTCCCACCTCGAAGCCGTGGACTCCGTCCTCGAAGGCATCGTCCGCGCCAAACAGGACCGCCTCGACCAGGGCAATGCCTTCCCCGTCCTGCCGATCATGGTGCACGGCGACGCCGCCTTCGCCGGCCAGGGTGTCGTGGCGGAAACGCTCAACCTCTCCCAGCTGCGCGGCTACCGCACCGGCGGCACCATCCACATTGTGGTCAACAACCAGGTCGGTTTCACCACCGCCCCGTCCTCGTCACGCTCCTCCACCTACTCCACGGACGTCGCCAAGATGATCCAGGCACCGGTGTTCCACGTGAACGGCGACGACCCCGAAGCCGTGGTCCGCATCGGGCAGCTTGCCTACGAGTTCCGCCAGCGGTTCCACAAGGACGTTGTCATCGACATGGTCTGCTACCGCCGCCGCGGCCACAACGAGGGCGACGACCCCTCGATGACCCAGCCGCTGATGTACAACCTGATTGAAGCCAAGCGTTCGGTCCGCAAGCTGTACACCGAATCCCTGATCGGCCGCGGTGACATCACCGAAGAGGAAGCCGAGCAGCTGCTGCGCGACTACCAGGAACGGCTGGAGCGCGTCTTCGCCGAAACCCACGCGGCGCAGACCTCGCCGATTCCGATCATCACGGCGGATTCCGCCGCGGTGTCGGACCTGGAGCGCCCGAGGGCCCAGCAGTCCGACTCCGGCATCAACGCCCCGGCATCGACGGCGATTTCCGCCGAGACGCTGGCACGCATCGGCAAGGCCCACGTCGACATCCCCGAGGGCTTCACGGTCCACGCCAAGCTCAAGCAGCTGCTGGAGAAGCGTGAAGTGATGTCCCGTGAGGGTGGCATCGACTGGGGCTTCGGCGAACTCGCCGCCTTCGGCTCGCTCATCATGGAAGGCGTTCCGGTCCGGCTCGCCGGCCAGGACTCGCGCCGCGGCACCTTCGTGCAGCGTCACGCCGTCTTCCACGACCGCGCCAACGGCGACGAGTGGCTGCCGCTGGCGCACCTTTCCGACGACCAGGCCAAGCTGTGGATCTACGACTCCCTGCTCTCGGAATATGCAGCCATGGGCTTCGAGTACGGCTACTCGGTGGAACGCCCGGATGCCCTGGTGCTTTGGGAGGCGCAGTTCGGTGACTTCGTCAACGGCGCACAGACCATCATCGACGAGTTCATCTCCTCGGCCGAGCAGAAGTGGGGCCAGCGCTCCTCGCTTGTGCTGATGCTGCCGCACGGCTACGAGGGCCAGGGCCCGGACCACTCCTCCGCCCGGATCGAACGCTTCCTGCAGATGTGCGCCGAAGAGAACATGATCGTGGCCAACCCCACGACGTCGGCGTCGCACTTCCACCTGCTGCGCCGCCAGGCGTACAGCCGCCCGCGCAAGCCGCTGATCGTCTTCACGCCGAAGCAGCTGCTCCGCCTCAAGGCGGCGGCGTCTTCGGTGGAGGACTTCACCACCGGAAGCTTCCGGACCGTCATTCCCGAGCACGAGCAGCTGCAGGCCGACGCCGTCGAGCGTGTGCTGCTGGTCTCCGGCCGCTTGTACTACGATCTGCTGTCCACCCGGCAGAAGACCGGGGACAAGACCACGGCGATCGTCCGGGTCGAGCAGCTCTACCCGCTGCCTGCCGCAGAGATTGCCGCTGAGCTGGCCAAGTACCCGAACGCCGACGTTGTCTGGGCACAGGACGAGCCCGCCAACCAGGGTCCGTGGCCGTTCATTGGCCTGAACCTTCCTGACGCCCTGGATCGCCGGATCCGCCTCGTTTCCCGCCCCGCCTCGGCTTCCACCGCGGCAGGGTCGATGAAGCGTCACGCGGCCGAGCAGGACACGCTGCTCAAGCAGGCATTCGCACGTAAGTAGGGTCAGCGCTGCCCGGCCGGAGATTGAAATTCGCAACTCCGGCCGGGCAGCGTTGTTTAACCTTTTTGATGGACGCTCGGGAGTGAAGAGGTAGTCGTGGAAGATCGAAAGCTGCGGATCGCGGCCGTGGGCGATGAGTTGCTGGCTGGCCTGGGTGATCCCCGCGCGCTCGGCTGGCTGGGGCGCGTGCTGGCGCGCACGCCGCAGGACGGCCTGTCCCTGGAGTGCTACTCCCTTCCCTGCCCGCAGGAAGGCACGGAGGGCCTGGCTGCCCGCTGGCTGGAGGAAGCCGGCCGGCGCTTCAACAGCCAGCACGAAAACCGACTGGTGATCGGGCTCTCCGGCCGCGATGTCGAGTTTGGCCTCTCCACGGCCCGCAGCCGGCTCAACCTTGCCAACATCCTCGACTCCGCCTCGCAGAACAAGATCGAAGTCTTCGTGGTGGGGCCGCCGCCGACGCTGGACCCGACCCAGAACCGCAGGCTCGGTGAGCTGAACACGGCCTTCGCGGACGTCACCACCCGCCGCAAGCACCTCTACGTCGACACGTTCTCGCCGCTGCTGAACCACGAGCAGTGGCGCCAGGACCTCGCTGCCAACGGCGGTACCCCCGGCCAGGCCGGCTACGGGCTGATGGCATGGCTGGTGCTGCACCGCGGCTGGTTCCAGTGGCTCCGCATCGACGCGCCGGAGTAGGCCGCACGCCCGGGCATCGCGATATATCTTGACCGGATCGGGACCGCGATATATCGTGACTTCATCGTCGCGATATATCGCAACCGCCCGCAGGTAGCATCGCCTTCCCGGAGGAACCATGACAGAGAACAACTGGACCGTCACGGGTCCGCAGACGATCGACGTCGACGGCGTCACTTCACTCAAGCTCGGCATCGTCCGGGGCCGCTTCGACATCGTCGCGCATGACGAGGCCGTCGCCCGGATCGAAGTCTCCGAGGTCCACGGCGACCCGCTCGCGATCAGCCTGGTCAACGGACGCCTCGAGGTCCGGCACCAGCTGCACGGGCCGCAGGGCTGGTTCAAGAATCTTATGGACACCGTCAACAACAGCAGCAGCAACTCGGTTGTCATCAGCATCGCCCTGCCGGCCGGCGTCGACGTCGAGGCCGGCACGGTCAGCGGCGACGGCATGGTGTCCGGGATCGGCGGACACACCCGCCTCAATACCGTCTCCGGCTCCGTGCTGGCCGACGGCACGGCCGGGAATTTGTCGGTCAACACGGTCAGCGGCGAGGTGATCGCCCGCAACCACCACGGCGTGCTGACGGCCAAAAGTGTGTCCGGCGAGGTCACCGCCTCCGGCGACTTCAGCAACATCCGTGCCAACACCGTCAGCGGGGACCTCAGTTTCGACCTGCACGGATTCACCCAGGACTTCGGGGCCAATTCGGTGTCAGGTGACGTGACCATCCGCCTCCCCCACGACGTCGGCGTGGACATCATCGCCAAGTCCGCCAGCGGCGCCATCGTCATCGACGACCAGCGGTACACCCAGCCCGGCGGCAGCGTGCAAACCATTGCCGGACCCGATACCCAGCTCATGCTGGTCCGGACCAACTCCGTGTCAGGGAAGACCTCGATCTTCCACGGCCAGCCGAGCACGGACCCCAGCAAGGGACTCTGATGCCTCCGGTCTTCGCCCACGGGGCGCTGCGGCTCTATCTGCTGGCACTGCTGGAGTCGGGTCCCAAGCACGGCTATGAACTCATCAAGGCGCTCAGCGAACGCTTTGGCGGTACTTACTCCCCCAGCGCCGGAACCATCTATCCGCGGCTTGGCAAGCTTGAGGAGGAAGGGCTGGTCGCCACCCACACCGAGGGCCGCCGGACCTACTACAGCATCACCCCGGCAGGACTGGTGGAGCTGAACAACCGGCGGGAGGAACTTGCCGGCGTGGAAAACGACATTTCCGCCTCAGTCCGGCGGCTCGCGGACAACCTGCGGCAGGACATCCGGGTCAACATGCGCGGGCTGCGGGCCGACCTTGCCGCCACGGCGGAGGCCGCGCGTTCCTCGGCCCGTGCGGCCGGCTCCACGGTCGCCTCGCTGGGGCAGCGCTATTCGCAGGAGAGCGACGGCCGGCTGCGGGAGGCTGAGATGCTGGTGCAGGCCTTCCGCGACGACATCCGCGTGGAACTGCGCCGCCACGGCGGCCGGCATCCGATCACTCCCGTGACGCTGGAGACGGTCAAGACGGTGCTGGACCAGGCGCGGATCTCCATTCGGAATTCCCTGGACTGATCCACCCCGCGGCGCCCGTCCCGCCGGTTCGCGGCGGGTGCGCTGATGTGGGAGACTTGAGGGCAGCTCTTTTGAGTACCAGAAATTAAGGAGGCCAGCTATGAGCAAACGTGCACGTAAACGTCGTGACCGTAAGCGTGGCGGCGCGAACCACGGCAAGCGCCCCAACACCTAAGCAAAGTCTGGAATGACAGCTTTAGACGAATGACCCCGGAAACCTCAAGGTTTTCGGGGTCATTCGTTGTGGTTCCTTGGCCGGTGCAGTCCCTGGCTGGTCAGGCCTCGACCGGGTTGCTGGAGTGGATCCGGTCCAGGATCGAATTCTTGAGGTTCGCCGGGGCGGCCTCCGTGCAGGAACGCTTCACCATGACGCGGATGACACATTCGAGGTCGTACTGCTCAAAGCATTCCGGGCACCCGTCCAGGTGGTCCTTGATCTCGGCGATGTCATCGTGGGTGAGGGCACCGTCCAGGTACTCGTAGATACGTTGCATCCGGGCGTCGTCGCAGTCGCCCAGTCCCTGGCAGTCGCTCATTTCCTGTTCTCCTGTTTGTTGCTTCCGGCCGCCGCGGTGGCATCTGCGGCCCTGAATCCCCGCTCCGCGGCGTAGTCGGCGAGCATGTCCCGCAGCATCTTCCGGCCCCGGTGCAGCCGGGACATAACGGTTCCGATCGGGGTGTTCATGATGTCTGAGATTTCCTTGTACGCGAATCCCTCGACGTCCGCGAAGTACACCGCCAGCCGGAATTCCTCCGGGATGGCCTGCAGGGCGCGCTTCACGTCCGAATCCGGCAGGTGGTCCAGCGCCTCTGCCTCCGCCGACCGGAGGCCCGAGGAGGTGTGTGACTCTGCCCGGGCGAGCTGCCAGTCCTCGATGGTGTCCGAGTTCGACTGCAACGGCTCGCGCTGCCGCTTGCGGTAGAGGTTGATGTACGTGTTGGTCAGGATGCGGTACAGCCAGGCCTTCAGGTTGGTGCCCGGCTTGTACTGGTGAAAGGCCGAGAAAGCCTTCGTGTACGCCTCCTGGACCAGGTCCTCGGCATCGGCGGGATTCCGGGCCATCCGCATGGCTGCGGAGTACAACTGGTCCACATACTGCATGGCGTCGCGTTCGAACCGAACCCGGCGTTCCTCCGTGGTTTCCGTCGCAACATCCAGGGCCTGTCCGTCCACGAACGTTTCCCGGGCCGCGGGATCCAGCTCGGCGCCAGGCTCCGGGACAGGTTCTGAGAGTGCGCCGGCGGAGCCGGCAGCAGGTGACTTGGCGGGCGTGGCGCCGTTTCCGGCCACCTCGTGCGTGGCCGCAACGGCCGGATCCATGGTGCTCATTGCCTTCAAGTCTACTGTCACCTTCCGGCGGGCGCCCGTTGTTGCCGGCACGGTTCCGTCGTGCGGCGCCCCGCCCCACAGCGCCACCGGGTCTGCCGGGTCTTGCACGGTGAGCTTCAACGCGGTGTCCGTCGCGGGACTGTCCTTCACCAGAATCAAATCTCCGCCTTCCTGCGCCACGCCGGGGTATTCCGGCCATGCCGCTGAGTTCCAGCCCGCTGGGCGGGCTGGTCTGAGCCAAAATCCAGCCGCAAACAGACGGCTGGAACCTGTCTTTGATAACCCGGTCCAGCGGGCAAATATTCCGCAAAAGTGCAAGACTAGAACCGGTTCTCCCGCATTGATTCCGCGGTTCGTCCATCCAGGAGGAAATTCATGTCCGTTGTCCGCTTTCTCGCCCGGCCCATGCTCGCCTCCAGTTTCGTCCTTGCAGGCATAGACAAGCTGAAGAACGCGGATGACACTGCGACGCAGCTCTCCCCCCTGCTGCGGCACGCGGCTGAATCCCTGCCGTTCCAGACCAACGAGAAGGTCCTGGCCCGCGTTATCGGCGGAACCCAGGTCGGCGCCGGCGTGTTCTTCGCACTCGGCAAGTCGGCACGCCTCGCCGCCACCCTCCTGGCCGTCATCTCCGCGCTCAACAGCTATGTTGAATGGCGCAGCGCCGACATCAGCAGCAAGAACGCACGCGACGCCCGCCGCAAGCAGTTGCTCAAGAACGTCTCGCTGACCGGTGGCGTGCTGCTGGCCGCCGTCGACACGAACGGCCGGCCGAGCCTGGCCTGGCGCGCCGAGCACCTCGCCGCTGACGTCCGGAAAAACGCCGGCCACCTCAGGGCTGATGTCAGGAAAACCACGGGCAAGCAGCTGAAAAAGGCCGACAAAGCCGTGCGCAAAGCCGTAGACCACACCGTCGGAGCCTAAGACAGCAATGACAGGCACTACCCCCGCTGCAGCAGCCCGTTCCCTTCCGGCCGACAGCGCTCCGCTTTGGCGGGCGCCGTTCGCCGGACATCCCGTCGACGCAACGCTCACCGTGCCGGGGTCGAAGTCCCTGACCAACCGGTACCTCGTGCTGGCCGCCCTCGCCGACGGGCCCTCGCGGTTGCGCGCACCCCTGCATTCGCGTGATTCGGCACTGATGATCGAGGCACTGCGGCAGCTCGGGGCCATTATTACGGAAGTCCCGGGCGACGGCGCTTTCGGCCCCGACCTGGCCGTCACCCCGATCAGCCGGGACGCCCCCGGGGCGCGGTCCGGCGTCGATTGCGGGCTGGCCGGAACGGTGATGCGCTTCGTCCCGCCCGTCGCGGCCCTGCGCCGCGGAGTGACAATGTTCGACGGGGATCCGCACGCGCGCAAGCGCCCGATGGGCCCCGTCATCGACGCGCTGACCGGCCTGGGCGTCGCCGTCAGCGCGCCCGGCGGCGGGCCGGCGACCTCGCTGCCGTTCGCGGTCGACGGCACCGGCGAAGTGCGCGGCGGCCACCTCGTCATCGACGCCAGCGCCTCCTCGCAGTTTGTGTCCGCGCTGCTCCTGGCCGGAGCCCGCTTCACTGAGGGGCTGCACCTCGAGCACCGCAGCAAGGAGCGTCCCGGGAAGCCCGTCCCCAGCCTGGACCACATCAACATGACCGTCGCCGTGCTCCGCGGGGCCGGGGTGGCCGTGGACGATTCCCGGTCGGACCACTGGATCGTCGCTCCCGGGCCGATCCGCGCCTTCGACGTCAGGATCGAACAGGACCTCTCCAACGCGGGCCCCTTCCTCGCGGCGGCCCTGGCCACCCGCGGCACGGTCCGCATCCCCAACTGGCCGGCCGCGACCACGCAGGTCGGCGATCTGTGGCGCAGCATCCTCACCACCATGGGAGCCACCGTCACGCTCACGGACGGCACCCTGACCGTGACCGGCGGCCCCGAGATCAAGGGCGCCGACTTCGACGAGACCAGCGAACTCGCCCCCACGGTCGCCGCACTCTGCGCCCTCGCCACCGGCCCCTCGCGGCTTGGCGGCATCGCGCACCTCCGCGGACACGAGACGGACCGGCTGGCCGCCCTCGTGGCCGAGATCAACCGCCTGGGCGGCGACGCGGAGGAGACCGCGGACGGTCTCATCATCCGGCCCGCTCCGCTGCACGCCGGCGTCGTCCGCAGCTATGCCGACCACCGGATGGCCACCGCAGGTGCCATCCTGGGCCTGGCCGTTCCCGGCATCGAGGTCGAGGACATTGCCACCACGGCCAAGACGATGCCGGACTTCCCGCAGCTCTGGGAGTCCATGCTGGCCCAGGGCGCCCCCGCGGACTCCACTCCTGCCGGCTCCACTCCCACAGACAAGGACGCCGGTGGCACGCAGCACTGACTCCTGGGACGAATCCGATGTCCGGATCCGCCCCAACAAAAAGGGCTCCCGGCCCCGCACCAAGGACCGGCCCGCCTACGACGACGCTGTCACCGGGCGGATCATCACCGTGGACCGCGGACGCTACACCGCCGTCGTCGCCGAAGGCACCCCCGAGGAACGCAAAATCATCGCCGCCCGCGCCCGGGAACTGCGCCGCAACCCGGTGGTCTCCGGGGACTTCGTATCCCTTGTCGGCGACGTCACCGGGGAACCCGACACCCTGGCCCGGCTGGTTAAGATCCAGGACCGCAAGACCCTGCTGCGGCGCAGCGCCGACGACACGGACCCGATCGAACGCGCCGTCGTCGCGAACGCCGACCAGCTGGTGATTGTGGTGGCAGCTGCGAACCCGGAGCCGAGGACAGGGTTCATCGACCGCGCCCTCGTGGCCGCGTACGACGCCGGAATCGAACCGCTGTTGCTCGTCACCAAGGCCGACGTCAAGGATCCCGCGGAGCTCCTTGCCAACTACCAGCACCTCGCCTTTCCGGTGATCATCTCCAAGACGGCGGACTCCGAGGCCTCCGGCATCGATGCACGTTCCGACGACGGGCTCTCCGCCCGGCTGGACAAGGACGCCGTCTCCCAGCTCCGCGACTACCTCGACGGGAAGGTCACCGTCATGCTGGGCCATTCCGGCGTCGGCAAGTCCACCATGGTGAATGCGCTGACCGGCGCCGAGCGCGCCACCGGCGGCGTCAACGCCGTCACCGGCCGCGGGCGCCACACCTCCTCCTCGGCGCTGGCCCTTAAGGTCAACGATGCGCCCGCGGGCAGCTGGATCATCGACACCCCCGGCATTCGCTCCTTCGGCCTGGCCCATGTGGACCCCGACCGGATCCTGCACTCCTTTCCGGACCTCGAGCCCGGAACCGACGACTGCGAGCGGGGCTGCAAGCACGATTCCAGCGCCGTCAACTGCGGCGTGGACGCCTGGGTGGCCGCCGGCCATGCCGGCGAATCCGGGCCGGCCCGGCTTGGCTCACTGCGCCGGCTGCTCGGGACGGACCCGCGGATGGAAGCCCAGGACGTCAAGGAACTCGGCACCGTCTCCTGAGCGTGCCTTCCGGAGCGCTGCCCGGGGCCGCGCCGGGCAGCATCCGGCGGCGCAGCAACGTGGCCTCCCGCCCCGCCGTCCGCTTTGGCGGTAGTTTGGAACCATGAGTCAACCCGCTTCGAGCTACAACGATGACCTGCGCCTTGCCCATGTCCTGGCAGATTCCGTAGATTCCCAGACCATGAGCCGCTTCAAGGCGCTCGACCTTCGGATCGAGACGAAGCCGGACCTGACCCCGGTGACGGACGCCGACAAGTCAGCCGAGGAAGCCATCCGCGGCCAGCTGTCCCGCTCCCGGCCGCGCGACGCCGTCCTCGGGGAGGAGTTTGGCAGTTCCGGCCACGGCTCGCGCCGCTGGATCATCGACCCGATCGACGGGACCAAGAACTTCGTCCGCGGCGTCCCCGTCTGGGCCACCCTGATCGCCCTCGTCGACGAGGGCGAGCCGGTCGTTGGCGTCGTGAGCGCCCCGGCACTGGGCAAACGCTGGTGGGCCGCCAAGGGCGCCGGAGCCTATATGGGCCGGTCGCTGGCGGCCGCCACCCGGTTGAAGGTCTCCAACGTCTCCCAGCTCTCGGACGCCTCGTTGTCCTACTCCAGCCTCGGCGGATGGAAGCAGCGCGGCAACCTCGATGAATTCCTCGGCCTCACCGAGGAGGTCTGGCGCACGCGGGCCTACGGCGACTTCTGGTCCTACTGCCTGGTGGCCGAAGGCGCCGTCGACATCGCCTGCGAGCCCGAACTGAACCTCTACGATATGGCCGCGCTGGTCCCGATCGTGACGGAGGCCGGCGGACGCTTCACCTCGCTCGAAGGCGAAGACGGCCCCTTCGGCGGCAACGCCCTCGCCACCAACTCCATCCTGCACTCGGAGGTCCTCAAGCGCCTCAACCCGGGTCTGGACGACCTGCTGTAGCAACGGCTCCCGGCGGCGGCTGCGTAACAAACAGCTTCATATTCGGCCCGCACCTTCCCGCCGGAACGGGGAATGTCCTAGGCTCGAAAAAGGTCACGAGTGCCAGCGCGAAACCCCGGTTTGCTGGCCGGCAACCCTCCATTCGCGGTGGGGTGCCCCGGGTGACGACCTGGCCGGTCCGGAATGGACCCGGCAAGCGCGGATCCCCGGTATGTGGGGTCCTTTTCAAGCGAGGTCCCATGACAACTGTCACTTTTCCTGCCACTGCCGGCGCCGGTTCTGATGCCCGGTTCGCCGTCGCCCGCCGGCCACTGGCCGCGGTGACCGGTGCCGAGATCCAGGCACCGCTCATTCAGGGCGGCAACGTCCGGTACGCCAACCTGGACTATGGCGCCTCGGCCCCGGCCCTGTCCGTGGTCTCGGCCTATCTCAACGAGATCCTGCCGTACTATGCGAGCGTCCACCGCGGCGCCGGCTATGCCTCGCAGATCAGCACCTCGGTGTACGAGAACGCCCGCACGATTGTCCGCGATTTCGTGGGCGGCCGCCCGGACGATGCCGTGATCTTCACCCGGAACACCACCGATTCCCTGAACCTGCTGGCCGGCTGCCTGCCCAAAGCCGACGGCGTGCACACCGGTGAGGTGCTCTACCTCGACATCGAACACCACGCCAACCTGCTGCCGTGGCAGCAGGTGCCGCACCGCAGTGTCATCGCCGCCGCCACGCTCGCCGGCACACTGGAACTGCTCCGGAAGGAACTCGCCTATGGCGGCGTCAGCCTGCTGGCCGTCACCGGGGCTTCCAACGTCACCGGCGAGATCCTGCCGATCCGGGCACTGGCCGCCCTGGCGCACGAATATGGCGCCCGGATCGTCGTCGACGCCGCGCAGCTTGCCCCGCACCGGCGGATCGACATCGCCGCGGACGACGTCGACTATCTCGCCTTTTCGGGGCACAAGCTCTACGCACCCTTCGGCGCCGGTGTGCTGATCGGCCGTCCCGACTGGCTCGACGCCGGCACACCGCACCTGGCCGGCGGCGGAGCCGTGCAGGACGCCCGGGTCGATGCGGTCAGCTGGACCACCGGTCCGGCCCGGCACGAGGGCGGCTCCCCGAATGTCCTCGGCGCAGCCACGCTGGCCCGCGCCACGCAGGTGATCGCCGATCTGGACGTGGAACAGTGGCACGCGCACGAAAACGCCATCCGGTCCTTCCTCGTCGAAGGCCTCAGCCGGCTCGACGGCGTCAGGGTCCACCAGATCTTCTCGGACAGCGCTTCCTTCGATGCACCCGCGGGCACCGGGACGATCGGCGTCGTCAACTTCTCGCTCGAAGGCTACGACGCCGGCCTCGTGGCGGCGTACCTGTCGGCAGAACACGGCATCGGACTGCGTGACGGCCGCTTCTGCGCGCACCCCCTGCTCCGGCGGCTCGGTCTGCCGGCCGGCTCGCTCCGGGCCAGCTTCGGCCTGGGTTCCCGGCTGGAGGACGCCGAGCGGCTGCTCGCCGGGATCCGGGAACTGCGCCAGACCGGCCTCGGTTGGGACTACGTGGTGGATGCCGGACGTTGGGTGCCGGCCAACGACACCCGCAGCTACCCGCACTGGGCGCCCAACACACCGGGCACCGCCGGCGCCGCCCCCTGCACGCTGGACTGACAGGGCGGCGGCTGCACGACCCTTGGAAACACCGACCGTGCCGCGTGCGGTAAATTCGAGAGGTACCCATCCGGACCTGCCGAAGGAGATCACACGTGGCACGCGGCGGCCCCAAACTGTACCAGGAGCGGCGCCGGGAACTTGGGCAGAGCTTCCAGGACGGCGGGGAACACTACGAACGCGTCCGCCCGGGCTACCTGGGCGACTCAGCCGACTGGCTGATCCCCGCCGGCGCGAAGGACGCCGCGGATCTCGGCGCGGGAACCGGGAAGTTCACCGCGCTGCTGCTTGAGCGCGGCCTGCACACGGTGGCGGTGGATCCGTCCGCCGACATGCTGGCACAGCTGCGCCGGGCACTTCCCGGCGTCGCCGCCGTCGAGGGCTCAGCCGAGCAGAGCGGGCTGCCCGCCGCGGCTTTCGACCTGGTCACCGTCGCCCAGGCCTGGCACTGGTGCGATCCCCTCCTGGCCAGCACGGAGATCGCCAGGATCCTCCGCCCCCACGGTGTCCTGGGGCTGATCTGGAACCAGCTGGACACGTCCGTCCCCTGGGTGCACCGGCTGTCGCGCATCATGCATGCCGGCGATGTGCACAAGCCGCATTTCAAACCGCCGCTGGGTCCGGAATTCACCGGCCTGGAGAGCCACCTCACCCGCTGGGAAGATCCGCTGCGCACCGCAGACATCATGGAGCTGACGAAGTCCCGCAGCTACTACCTGGCTGCCAGCGAGGAAACCCGCGCCAAGGTGCTTGGCAACCTCGACTGGTACCTGCACGGGCATCTGGGCCACCATCCCGGCGAGATCCTCCCGCTTCCGTACCTGACGCAGAGCTGGCGCGCCGTCCGCGCCTGAGACCGCCGCAGTCCGTGACGGCGACCTTGCCGCGGGGGCACTCTGGCCTAAAGTTTCGGCATGCCTAATAATTGATTGTAGGCAAGCAAAGACCGGTGCCAGCGGCAACCTGCCGCCACCATCGCGTCTTTGCCGACACTTACGATCACCAGGGAGCCCCCGTGCTGGACGTAACAGGACACCAACCGCAGGCCCCGGCAGCGCCCGCGCGGCGGAAGCCGGGTGGCAGCCGTGCCGTGATCGGCCTGCTGGGACCGGCGTTCGTCGCCGCAATCGCGTACGTGGACCCCGGCAACGTCGCGGCCAACCTCACGGCCGGCGCCCAGTACGGCTACCTCCTGGTGTGGGTGCTGGTGTCCGCCAACATCATGGCCGTACTGGTCCAGTACCAGTCCGCCAAGCTCGGGATCGTCACCGGAAAAAGCCTGCCTGAGATCCTCGGCGAGCGGCTCAAGCCGTTGTGGCGCCGCGCCTTCTGGGTCCAGGCCGAGATCGTGGCCGCTGCCACCGACCTGGCCGAGGTGGTCGGCGGCGCGATCGCGCTCTACCTGCTCTTCGGCCTGCCGCTCCCCCTCGGCGCTGTAATCGTCGGCGGCGTGTCCATGCTGCTGCTGGCCGTGCAGGCCCGGAACCGGCAGCGGCCCTTCGAGTACATCATCATGTTCCTGCTGGGCATCATCACGATCGGATTCCTGACGGGCCTCTTTATCAGCCCGCCCGACCCCGCGGGCGTGGCGGCCGGGCTGATCCCGGGCTTCCAGGGACCGGAGACCGTGCTGCTGGCCGCCAGCATGCTGGGCGCCACGGTGATGCCGCATGCCATCTACGTGCACTCGGCCCTCTCCAGGGACCGGCACCGCCCGAACCCGCACGTCCACGTCCCCCCGCAGGCGATCGCCCGTCTTGTGAAGGCAACCCGCTGGGACGTCGTGGCGGCCCTCGCGATCGCCGGGATCGTGAACATCGGGATGCTGCTGCTGGCCGCGTCGACCCTGGGCGGCGAGGAGGGGACGGACTCCATCGAAGGCGCCCATGCCGCAGTCACCAACAACCTGGGCCCGGTCATCGGCGTCATCTTCGCCGTCGGCCTGCTCGCCTCCGGCCTGGCCTCCACCTCCGTGGGCTGCTACGCCGGCGGATCCATCATGCAGGGCCTGCTCAAGATCCGGATCCCGCTTATGACCCGCCGCGTCGTCACCCTGATCCCGGCCGTGGTGCTGCTCAGCATCGGCTTCGATCCAACCTGGGGCCTGGTCCTCAGCCAGGTCGTCCTGAGCTTCGGGATCCCCTTTGTGCTGGTCCCGCTGGTGGTCCTGACCAGCAACAAGGCCCTCATGGGCCGCTTCGCCGATGGGATGGCCCTCCGTGTAGCCGCCATCATCAGCGTGATCCTGGTGGTGGTGCTCAACCTCGTCCTGTTGTGGCTGACGTTCTCCGGCGCCGCCTGACGGTAGGCTGGAGGCTGTGAAGACCAGTCTGCCCTCCTCCTCGATCGAGGACTACGTCAAGGTCATCTACTCCTTCACGGAGTGGCAGGACAAGCCCATCACCTCCACCCAGCTGGCCCAGCGCCTCGGCGTTGCCAACTCCTCGGTCTCCGAAATGGTCCGCAAGCTCAAGGACCAGGGTCTCGTGGACCACCAGCCCTACAGCGCCATCACCCTCACAGCCGACGGCGTCCGGCTGGCGTTGTCCATGGTCCGGCGGCACCGGCTGATTGAAACATTCCTGGTCCGGGAGCTTGGCTACCGCTGGGATGAGGTCCACGACGAAGCCGAACTTCTGGAACACGCCGTCTCGGAGACTTTCATTGAACGGATGGCAGCCAAACTCGGCAACCCGGTGCGGGACCCGCACGGCGATCCGATCCCGGCAGCGGACGGCACCGTGAGGGTGCCCGCCGCCCACCGGATGAGCGAGCTCGACGCCGGGCACACCGGCCTGATCACCCGGATCAGCGACGAAAACCCCGAGCTGCTGCGCTACCTTTCCGCCCAGCGGATCGGGCTGGACGCGGACATCGAGGTCCTGGGCCGGAAACCGTTCGGCGGCGCCCTGGTCGTGCGCATCGGCTCGGGCGGGACCCGGCAGGAGTTTGACCTCGCGGCCGAAGTCGCATCCGCCCTCTGGGTCCACAGCGAGAAGGTCCATCCCGGCTGCAGCCTCAAGCGGCCCTGAATGCGGGCAGCAGCCCCGGCGGGCGCCGCGGCATGAAACGCGCGGCGAAGGCTCCGCCACCGGCGGCAGTTGCGGCGCGGCCCGGACTGCCCGGGCTGCGCGCGTGGGCCGCCGTCGCCGTCGGCGGCCTGATCGGAACCGAACTGCGCTACGGCGCCGGCGTCGTGTTCCCCGAAATTCCCGGCACGGTCCCGTGGACGACTCTGGTGATCAACGTCCTGGGCAGCTTTGTCCTCGCGGCCCTCACCACGGTCTGGATCGCACGGCCGAAGACCGCCTTCTGGCTGCGGGCCGGTCTCGGCCCCGGGCTGCTGGGTTCGTTCACGACCTTTTCCGCCGTGGTGTTCACCATCGACCAGCAGCTCCGTGGCGGCTTCCCCGCCGTCGGGCTGGCCTACCTCGGACTGTCGCTCGTCCTGGGACTCGGTGCGGCGGCCGCCGGGTGGAAGGCCGGCAAGGCCGTGGCCGACCTGAGCGGCGGGGCCTCATGATCACCGCCGTGCTGGTGGGAGCCTTCGGCGTCGCGGGCGCCCTGCTGCGCTTCGCCGTCGACTCCTGGTTTGCGCACCACCCGGGAGGGCATCCGCACTGGCCCTGGGCGACCCTCACGGTCAACGTGACCGGCTCCTTCATCATTGGCGCGGCCCTGGGGTGGACGGGCCAGCTGGGTCTGGGGGCCGAGTGGCAGGCCGGCCTCTCGGCCGGGCTTGCCGGCGGCCTGACCACCTTCAGTTCCTGGACCACCGCCACGGTGCGGCTGGTGAGCGAGACGCGCTACCGCGCCGCCGCCCTCAATCTGGCTGCCAACCTGGTCGCCGGGCTGGCGGCAGCAGCGCTCGGCCTGGCCGCCACCGCCCTGTGACGGGCCTAACGCCGCCGCCCTGACGGCGATTCGGGGCCCGTTGCATCCCGTATCGTTGAAGGATGGTTACCCGACGTGAAGCAGCCCAGATCCTCGACATTCCGCTGGAAATGGCCCACCGTCACCACCTCCCGCCCCGGCTGAGCGACGCCGAGCTCGGCGAACTCCTGGACAATCCGCCCGCCTGGCTCGTGCAGTCCAAAGCCAACCGGACTGGCAAACGCCCCGTCTGGGTCCAGCTGACCTGCGCGGTCTGCGGATTCTCCGAAGCAGCCCGGCCGAAGAAATGGTGGCCGGAGTTCACCTACGTGTGCTGCGCGGACCACGCCCCGTACGAGATCCCCGGCGCTGCTGCCGGTCTGGTCCGCAGTGAGTACGAGGGCGTGGGCAGCCGCTTCGTCGGTATCGTGGACGTTGCGGTGCCCGAGGCGTAACTTAAATACCACGGGGCCATCCCGGCCCCCTGCTGTTTAGGGAGCGCCCACATGCCTGACAAAACGCCGCACCAGAGCACGGCCAAGAAACCGGTGAAAACCATCAAGGAAAAACGGGCCGAGAAGAAGTCCAAGAACGTCGCGGAGACGCACGCGGACCCGGTCGCCCACATCAAGAAGCGCTGAGCACGCCCGCACGCCGGGGCACCGCCCCTGCAAACAAACGGGCAACGCAAAAGGCCGGAAGCTGAGCTTCCGGCCTTTTGTGTGGAACTTTACTGTGTGGAACTTTACGGGGTGGAGCACCGTTTCCGGGGCTCCGATGGGGTGGAGATGGGGGGAATTGAACCCCCGTCCGATGTCGTGTTGTCAGGGCTTCTCCGGGCGCAGTTTGCGTTGGATTTTCTCGGCCCCAGCCACGCTGCAAACAGCTGGCTGATCCGGGCCCAGTCATCTAAGAGTCCCGTTCACCCCGATGACGGGGGTAAACAGCAGTGGCTATCTAAATGACGCCAGGATCCGGGGCAATAGCAACCTCGGGCTGACGGACTGTCTTACTGCTTAGGCAGCGAGAGCGAAGTCAGTGCGTTTTGATTCGGCACTTATTGGTTTGCAGACAGCGTTTACGAGATAATTCTGCATCCTCGGCCCGCTTCACCTGTCGCGACTAACATCGTCGAAACCGATCATCCCCGTATTTTTTTATCAAACCGGTCTGGCACTTTGCTGGCCGCTGTCGCGGACACCGCACCGTTCCTTCCCGGACTATCAAGCATAACGCACGAACCTGCGGAATCATTCCGGCGGCGCCGGCAGTTTCCTAGCGCCGGTTCCGCTCGCGCATAACGCGCAGGGCCTCGCGCTTGTCCTGCTGCTCGCGCAGGGTCTGGCGTTTGTCGTATTCCTTCTTGCCGCGGGCGACGCCGATCTCCACCTTGGCCCGGCCGTCCAGAAAGTACAGCTGGAGGGGGACGATCGTGAAGCCCGATTCGCGGATCTTGTGCGAGATCTTGGTGAGCTCGTCGCGGTGCAGCAGCAGCTTCCGGCGGCGCCGGGCGGCATGATTGGTCCAGCTCCCCTGGTGGTACTCGGGGATGTGGATGCCCTCCATCCACAGCTCGTCGTTGTAGAAGGTGCAGAAACCGTCGACCATGGAGGCGTGGCCCTCCCGAAGGGACTTCACCTCGGTGCCCATAAGGGCGATCCCGGCCTCGTAGGTATCGAGAATGTGGTAGTCGTGCCGGGCCTTGCGGTTGGTGGCCACTACCTTACGGCCACTTTCTTTCGGCACGGTGGAACTCCTTGGATCGATGGATGGGCCGCAGCCTGGGTGGCGCGGAGTGCTACCAGTTTACGGCAGGGCCGCGGGTCAGCCGGGAGGCTTCCGCTCCGGGCGGATCAGAGCAGGTTCATCGGGTCCACCGCCCGGCCGTTGAGCCAGGTCTCGAAGTGCGAATGGCAGCCGGTGGAGTTGCCGGTTGTTCCCGAGTAGGCGATCAGCTGCCCCTGGCTGACCTGCTGCCCGGGGGAAACCGTCACGCTGACGTTGTGGTAATAAATGGTGGTCAGCGAGTTTCCCTGGACAACGCCGTGGGAGATCTTCACATTGTTGCCGCCGCCGTCGTTGGCCCAGCCGGCCGAGAAAACGGTGCCGGCCGCCGCTGCGTAAACCGGCGTACCGCAGGCCGCGGCGAAGTCGATGCCGGTGTGCATATAGCCGCCCTGGCCGTAGAAGTCGATGGTACCCGGCGGCGTCGCGCGCCAGCCGAAGCCGGAGCTGATCGGCACGCCGTTGAAGGGGTGCCGCAGTCCGAACGCCGACGGGGGTCCCGGCGGGGCCGGGACGTACGGCGCCGGGGGCTTGATCTGGCCCTGGGCACGGGCTGCCGCCGCGGCGGCTGCCGCCGCGGCCTCAGCGATCCGCCGCTGTTCGGCTTCCCAGGCCTCCCGCAGCTTGCGGTCGCGTTCGACGATGTCCGCAGCGACGGCGTCCTGCTGTGCCTTGACCTGGGCGATCTGGGTCTGGATAGCGGGCTTGGCGGCCTGGAGTTCGGCGTCGAGCCGCGTGGTGTCGGCGATGAGCTGGTCCACCTGGGCCTTTTTGGCCTCAGCCTCGTCACGGGCGGCCTGTTCACGGGCCAGTGCGGCGTCGGCCTTGGCTTTGAGGTCCGTGATTTCCGCTTCCACCGCTTCGAGCCGGGCCTGCGAGTTGACGTTGGTGGCATTCTGCTGGGTGAGCTTGTCCATCGCGGAGTTCTGGCTGCGCATCGCCTGGTCGGCCAGATCGATGGTGTCCGTGAGGCTGCCGCCGTTGTTCGAGCCGAAGAACAGTGAAAGGTTGGAGGGCACGCCGCCGGACTTGTAGGCCTGGGTGGCGATCTGCCCGATCAGCTTTTTGGTGTCGGCAATCTTCTGTTTGTCCGTCTCAAGCTGCTGGGCGATCTTCGCCTTGTTCTGCTGCGCCATGTCCACCCGGGCAGCGAGGGCCTCGGCCTCCTTGACCGCAGTCGCCACGCGGCCCTGTGCCTCCAGCAGGGCCTGCTGCGCCCCGGGGAGCTGGCCCTGGTAGAGGACGAGGTCCGCGGCGGCCTGGGAAATCCGGGAGTCCACGAACTCCAGGGAATGCTGGACCCGGGCCGCCTCCTCGCGGAGTGCGGCCTGCTGGTCCTCGAGCGTGTCGGCGAATGCCACCGGGGTCGAGGCGCCCATGCTCGCCGCCAGAACGAGCGCCAGTGCGGCGCTGACGATGCGGCTGCGGCGGCCGGCCACGGACAGCCGGCGCGAAGCCGGACGCGGGGCCAGTCGATGCATCGGTGTCATGGGCCTTCCCTTTTCGTTGCGCACCCTAGACCCTCAAGTATCGACGGAGGGTCAGGAGTGATGATACGCCAGCCAGCAGAACGCCGAGACCGATCAGGGCCGGCGCCAGGATCAGCGTCTGAGCTGCGGAGATAAAGGCGGTGTCCGGATATTGCTGGGACAGGTAGCCGCCCAGGAAGAAGTGCGCCACGGCCCACAGCGTTCCGGAGGCCAGCCCCGCACCAATCACGGCGGCAATCACGCCCTCGAGGATGAACGGCAGCTGGATTACTATCTTCGACGCGCCGACGAGGCGCATGATTCCGGTTTCCCGGCGCCGGCTGAAGGCCGAAAGCCGGATCGTGGTGGCAATCAGCAGGATGGCACAGACGATCATCACACCGGCAACGCTGACGGCCACGAGGGACGCGGCGTTCATCACGGAGAAGAGCCGTTCCAGGAGCTGGCGCTGGTCGATGACGGTTTCCACGCCGGCCTGCGAGGAGAAGGTCTCGCTGATGATCTGGTACTTCTCCGGGTCTTTCATATTGATCCGGAAGGAGGCGGGCAGCTGGTCCGGCGTCACGGAGTCGACGATCGGGGAATTGGAGAACTGCTCCTTGAAGTGCTTGTACGCGTCGTCCTTGGACTCGAACTGGAAGTCGTTGACGTACTGGGCCACCGCGGGCGACTCCAAAAGCTTGCCCAGGTTGTCCTGCTGCTCCGGGGTGACGGGGCCGGTGGCACAGCCAGCCGCCGTCGAGCCGTCACTGCAGAGGAAGATGGCGACCTGGACTTTGTCGTACCAGTAGCCCTTCATCTGGTTGATCTGCAGCTGCAGCATGCCGGCGGCGCCGACAAAGGTCAGCGACACAAACGTCACCAGGATGACCGAGACCACCATGGAGAGGTTGCGGCGCAGGCCGCTGCCGATTTCCGCGAGGACGAATTGAAGCCTCACAGCTGGTTCTCCCCTGCGGCCCGTGCCCCGGCGCGGGTGGTGCCGGCCGGGGCAGCTTCGGCTTCCCGTCCGCTGGCGTCCCGGAGGCGGCGCGACGCTCCGACGACCGGAATCATGGACGTGTAGAGGGCCTTGGCCTCGTCCCGGATGATGACCCCGTTGCGGAGTTCCACGACGCGTTTGCGCATCTCGTTCACGATGTCGTCGTCGTGGGTGGCCATGACCACGGTGGTGCCGTTCTGGTTGATTTTGTCCAGCACGCCCATGATGCCCATGGACGTGGTGGGGTCCAGGTTTCCGGTGGGCTCATCGGCCAGCAGGATGCCGGGGCGGTTGACGACGGCGCGGGCGATCGCCACTCGCTGCTGTTCGCCGCCGGAGAGTTCGTGCGGAAGACGGTTTTCCTTGCCCTCGAGTCCGACGGTCTTCAGGACCTCGGGAACGGTGTCGCGGATGACGCTGCGGCTCTTGCCGATGACCTGCATGGCGAAGGCGACGTTGGCGAAAACGGTCTTCTGCGGCAGCAGGCGGAAGTCCTGGAACACGACGCCGATTCCGCGCCGGAGCCTGGGCACGCGCCAGCTGGAGATGTTTGCCACGTTTTGGCCGGCCACGTAGACGGCGCCGGAGGAGGCGCGGTCCTCTTTGAGGACCAGGCGCAGAAAGGTCGATTTGCCGGAGCCTGAGGCCCCGACCAGGAAGGCGAATTCGCCGCGGTCGATCTCCAGGTTGATCGAATCCAGCGCGGGTCGCGCCGTCTGGTCATAGACCTTGGTGACATTTTCGAAACGGATCATGGCCCTAATACCCTGCAGGACGTGGACGGGTACGGCCCAGTTCTGCCGCCGGCGCGCGGGCTTTCTAGTGGGGGAAGTAGAGCTCCGGCTTCTCGACTATACGCACGGGCCCCGGCGGATCGGCCCGCGCGCGGGGGCGTGTCGCAGGATTAGACGGGAGGGGCGGGTGTGACGCAAGAGACGGGAGGGGCAGGGCTGGGTGCGCCGGTCCGCCCTGCCGTCCCCCCGCCCGCGGCTACTTGTCCGCGTTGCGGTTGTCAGTCCGCCAGCGGATGCCGGCGTCGATGAAGTCGTCGATCTCGCCGTCGAACACGGCAGAGGTGTTGCCCACCTCGTGCTCGGTGCGCAGGTCCTTGACCATCTGGTACGGGTTCAGTACGTAGGAGCGCATCTGGTCGCCCCACGAGGCCTTCACGTCGCCGGCAAACGCCTTCTTCTCGGCGTCCTCCTGCTCCTTCTTCAGGAGCAGGAGCCGGGACTGCAGCACGCGCAGTGCCGCAGCACGGTTCTGCAGCTGCGACTTCTCGTTCTGCATCGAGACCACGGTGCCGGTGGGGATGTGGGTCAGGCGCACGGCGGAGTCGGTGGTGTTGACCGACTGGCCGCCCGGGCCCGAGGAACGGAAGACGTCGACGCGGATCTCGTTGTCCGGAATATCGATGGAGTCCGTCTGCTCGATCAGCGGGATGACTTCGACGGCGGCGAACGAGGTCTGGCGGCGGCCCTGGTTGTCGAACGGGCTGATCCGGACCAGGCGGTGCGTGCCGGCCTCGACGCTGAGCGTGCCGTAGGCGTACGGGGCCTTGACCTCGAACGTGGCTGACTTCAGCCCGGCTTCCTCGGCGTAGGAGGTGTCCATGATGGTGGTTGGGTAGCCGTGGCGTTCGGCCCAGCGCAGGTACATCCGGAGCAGCATTTCGGCGAAGTCCGCAGCGTCCACGCCACCGGCGCCGGCGCGAATCGTGACGACGGCCTCGCGCTCGTCGAATTCCCCGGACAGCAGGGTCACAACTTCGAGTTCCTTCAGTGCCTTGCGGATCGACTCCAGTTCGGTGGCGGCCTCCCCCATCGAGTCGGCGTCGTCCTCGTCCTGGCCCAGCTCCACGAGGACCTCGAGGTCGTCAATCCGCGAAACCAGTGAGTTCAGGCGCGCGAGTTCGGACTGGCGGTGCGACAGCCTGGAGGTGATCACCTGGGCGGCCGCGGGATCATCCCACAGATTGGGTTCGCCGGCCCGCTCGCTGAGTTCTGCGATGTCTTCCGTCAGCGCCTCGATATTCGAAACGTTCTCGATGGAGGCGTAGGTGGCGCGCAGGGCGCGGATTTCTGCGGGAAAATCAATGTTTGCCATGGTTTTTTAAGCCTACGCTATCCATGCGGGCCGCCCGGACTGGGTTTGCGGGCCGGGCAGGCGGCCGGCCGCGGGGTCAGCGCGTGAGCCGGGAGCGCGCCGTCGACGTCGCTTCGATCCTGATGCCGTCAGGCACCAGGAAGTTGACTATGGGCGGGTGGACGGCGGCGCTGAGCACCACGACGGCGGTGGATCCGTCCGGGCTGCCCGTTCGCGGCCCGACGGCGAGACCGCTGAAGCGCGTGGAGGCGCTGCTGCGGTCCAGGAAGTCGTCGGCTGTGCTCCGCACCCGGGCACCGGTCAGGATGGCGGTAGGGTTGCCGCCCACTGTCTCGAGCTGTCCCAGCGTGAAACTGTCCGCGGCGGCCACCGAGGCGCCGTCGGCCAGCGACAGCAGCTTCTTGTGTTCGATGTAGACGCTGGACGCTGCGATGACAACGGTCGTGAGCAGCAGTGCGAGCAACACGAAGCCGATGATCAGCACCATCAGCTGCCCGGCGTCGCGGCGGTGGTCCCCGCACGGGTGATGCGCCGGCCGCGGTTGCTGCCGGCGGAGCGCGGGGCGGGGCGTCGCGGGAAGGCTCACCGGAAGCGGCCCACCAGTTGCGTGGCGGAGGCGCTGAGCTGCCCGGCGTTCAAGTCGAGCACCTCGCTGAACGGCACGAACGGCAATGGCACCGTGAGATGGACCGTCACCGTCACGGCCGAGCCGGCAGCCAGGCAGTCTGCGGGGGCACAACTGGTCTCGACCCGGGCATTCGCTGCGGAGTGCCCGTGGTCGGCGAGCGCGAGCAGCACCGCCTGCTCGGCGGCTGCCCGGCCGCCGGCGGCATCCGTCTGGGCAACGAAGACCTTGGCCGCCTGGTCCGCGGCGCCGACGACCGCGAACGAGCCGCCCTGGAGCTGGCCCATCGTGATGATGAGGTAGACCAGCGGCACCATCAGCAGCAGCGACAGGAACGTGAATTCAACGACTGCGCTTCCCCGTTCGCCGCCTTCGGGGCCGGTGGCGATTGCCGTCGCGGTGTCCCCCGCGGGCAGTTGGTCCCGCAGGCCAGGGCGGGCCCGCGCCGCAGGGCTTGCCGGTGCGTCAGGGCTGGATGGCAGCATGCCCCTTCACCTCCAGGACCGCCCGGGGGCCGATCAGCCCGATGACGGGCAGCGGCGCCCGGACCGTGACTTCCAGGGTGCGGATGCCCTGGTACGTGGATTCGCTCGTCGTGACGTCCTGGGCAAACTCCGCGTTGAGCGCCACCCCGATCAGCTGCGCGGCCCGGTCCCTGGCATCGCCGGCGCCGCGGTCCGCGAGCGTGCCGTACCTGGCTCCCGAGGCTGCGGCGTCGATCAGTGTGTTCCGGACGTGCAGGACCAGAGTGAGCTGGACGATGGCGAGGAAGAACAGCGTCAGCAGCCCACCCACCAGGACGAAGTCCACTACCGCCGAACCCCGTTCGTCAGGTTTGCCCCAGCCGGCGCCGGGCAGGCGCACGTGCTACTGCCCGACCTTGTCCATGGCCTGGTTGAACAGTCCTTCCAGGGCCGGGCCGGCGAGCGCGAGGAGCGCGGCGACCAGGACGGCAGACATGAGGGTGATCATCACCCAGCCGGGCACATCGCCCCGCTCGCGATGGTCACCGGGACGGGTCCTCCCCGTGGCCCCGTGGGCGCTGGCCGGCCCGGGCGCGAGGCTGATGGTGCAGAGCAACAGCGCCATGCGGTTCATGATCTGTTTCACTTTGTCCCCTTACATCGGTGGTTCGGTGTCCTGCTACTGCTTCCGTGCGGTTCCCTTCACTGCTACAAACCCATGCTGATGGCCGCCAACCCAGGAAAGACAGCGAACACGACGGTCAGCGGCAGGACGCCGAAGACGACGGGAATCATCATTCCGATTTCCTTCTTGCCTGCCGACTCCATCAGCTCGCGTTTGGCGGTATCCCGGGCGTCCTGGGCCTGGGCACGCAGGACATCAGCGAGCGGTGTTCCCCGTTCGACGGCCACGACCAGCCCGTCCACGAAGCGCAGCAACGGACCCAGCTCGGTCCGTGACGAGAATTCCTGCAGTGCTTCCACGAGCGGCTTTCCTGCCCTGGTCTCCGCCAGCACGTGCGTGAAGTCCTTGGACAGCTCTCCCCTGGCACTGCGGCAGACTCTGTCCAGTGCGCCGGTGGCACTCTCGCCCGCGCTGACGGCGAGCGCCATGAGTTCGGCGACACTGGGGAACTCGGCCATCATGCGCGCTTCGCGTTTCCTGATCCGGGCACCCAGCAGATAATCCCGCAACATGAATCCGCCGGCGGCGCTGCCAATCACCAGCACGACGGCGAGCAGGGGGCTGAACCGTCCGGACGCGCCGAACAGGACGACTGCCCCGACAGCCGCGACAAAGCCAGCCGCGCCCCAGAGGAGCTGTTCGGCCCGGAAATCGGCGGGCGACTTGACGGTCCCGGCCCTGGCAAGGCGGCGCTTCAGGGCCGAGGAACCGGGATTCAGCCTCCCCAGCCATAGGACGGCATCGCCGATGACGGGCCGCAGGATTCGCTCCAGCGGGCCGAACGGGGTGAAGTTTCTCGGCACTGCGCGCAGGAGCCGGGATTCCAGGTTGTGGGATTTCAGCTGCGGGCCGATGCGTTCAACGAAGGTGGTCGGCCGCATGAACGGGAGCCTGATCAGCAACAACCAGAATCCGCAGCCAAGGACGACTCCGCAGGCGGCGGCTGTCGCGATCTGCCCTGTCACCGGAGGACCCTCTCATCTGCCGGCAGTGCTCCGATGCGGAGCATGATGGCATAGGAGACCAAGGACACTGCCAGGCCCCCGAGCAGGACGGCGGCCCCGAGCGGCGTGTTGTAGGCTGCCACCGCTTCGGGCCGGCTTGCCAGCAGCATCAGGACAATCCAGGGGGCGGCTACTGCCAGACGGGCGGCGTTGACCGTCCAGGACTGCCGGGCCTCCAGCTCGCTCCTGGTGCGGGCACTCTCGCGCAGGAATTCCGCCAGCGTGCCCAGCAGCCGGCCGAGGTCCGAGCCGCCCACTTCCCTGGTCAGCCGGAGTGCTTCGACAATCCGGTCCGCCACGGGATCCGCCAGCCGGTCCTTGAGCCGGGTCAGGGAGGGATCGAATTGCCCGCCTGCGCGGTAGTCGGAGCCGAAATCGCGGAACACATCACGGAGTTCCTCGGGACCCTTGTCGCCCAACTGGATGAGGGCTTCCGGCAGTGAAAGACCGGCCCGGATCGCCGACCGCAGATGGTCCACAACGTCGGGCCAGAGCTGCCGCAGGACAGCGGTGCGCTTCCGCGCGCGCCATTTCACGACGGCCATCGGCAGCCAACCCCCGAACAGGCCGAAACAGGCCGCAATCGGCCACGACCTGGTCACCGCAAAGAAGACCAGCATCGTGAACGCCCCGACACCCAGGCAGCTCGCCAACAGACCCGTGCCGCTGACCTTCTCAATGCCTGCGGAGCGCAGCAGATCCTCCAGCCGGCTGGGTTTGGGCCGGCGGCGGCCCGGCGTGGGCTTTTCCCAGGCAGACCACCAGATCAGCAGGAGTCCGGAACCGGCGAGCATGCCCAGCAGCGCCGCCATCAGCGCGGCTCCAGCAGGGTCGCGACGTCGTACCCCGCGCGGGCAAACTTCTCGGCTGAGGGCATCGAGTTGGCCTTCGGCTGCAGTTGTCCGTTCTCGAAGGCGAAGACCATGGAGGACTCGATGATGCCGTTTTCCACGCGTCGGCCCAAGGAGAGGATCTCTGTCACCTCCCGGCGTCCGCTGGTGTGCCGCGCGCAGTGGACCACGAGGTCGATGCAGGACGCGACGGTCGGAACCACAAAAGCGCTCGAGATGTTTTCGCCCGCGAGCAGCGGGAGCGTACAGATCTTGGTGACCGCGTCGTGCGCCGAATTCGCATGGACCGTGCACATCCCCGGCAAGCCGGAATTAAGGGCGATGAGCATGTCCAGGCTCTCGGCCTCCCGGACTTCGCCAACCACCAGCCGGTCGGGCCGCATGCGCAGCGCCTCCTTGACCAGCCGCCGCATTGGAATTTCGCCTTCGCCTTCGAGGTTTGGTTGCCGGCACTGCAGCCCGACGACGTCCCGAAGCGGAAACTGCAGCTCGAAGATCTCCTCGACGGTGACAACGCGCTCCCGCGTTCCGATGCTCGCCGCCAGACAATTCAGCATTGTCGTCTTTCCAGCCTGGGTGGGGCCGGAGACCAGGATGTTGAGGCCGCTGGCCACGGCAGCGCCGAGGAACCGCGCCGACTGCGGCGTCAGGGTTCCCAGTTCCACCAGGTGTTCGAGCCTGCTGGCCTTCACGACGAATTTGCGGATATTGATGGCCCAGTGGCGCCGCGTCACGTCCGGGATCACGACGTGCAGCCGGGAACCGTCCGGCAGTGCGGCGTCCACGAAGGGCGACGACATGTCGAGGCGGCGCCCGGAACTCTTGAGCATCCGTTCCACGAGGTCCCGGACGTGCTGCTCGGTGAGGGAGACCGAGGTCAGCTCGGATTCGCCGTTCCGCGCCACGTAGATTTCGTTGGGCGCGTTCAGCCAGATTTCCTCAATGGCCGGATCGTCAAGCAGGGGCTGAAGGGCCCCGAACCCTGCCACGGCGTCGAAGACGAACCTGCGGGCGGATTCCAGCGGGCCAATCGGCGGGAGGGGCCCCAACAGGGCCCGCTCGTCGTAATCCATGACCGCCGCCTCGACGAGGCGGCGGACTTCGCTGGTCTGGCGCAGGGGGTCCAGTCCGCGCCGGCGAATCAATTCGCGGACTTCGTCCTCGACAATACGTACAGCCTCCACGATGGCCCCCAATTTGACTGCCGCCCTGTCTCCGGGGCACTGCAATTGGGTTAAAGCTAGGCGTGAGCACGCTGCCGGACAAGGGCCTGCCAGGCAGCATGTGGAAAACCGGCGATGCCATTCACAACAATCATCACACTAGTAACTTCAGAAACTCTGGTTCCCGTAATTATGCGGTGTTAGGGTGGGCGCGACAAGTCAGACATTCTCACCTCCGGGACTGCCCATCGCGCTGGGCACCGGGCGCGGGATCACTATGACACTGCCATGAGCGTGTTGTTCCGGAGCGGCAAATGAAGCGGACCGTACTTCCCCCCACCAGACACCTCGGCAGCCGGGTCGGTGCCACGCTGCTGGCCGTCTCACTCATCGCAGGTCCCGGTCTGGCCACTCCGGCAAGCGCCGTCGAGCCGGCCCCCACGGCGACCGCGGCTGCGCCGACGGCGCCTCCGGCACCGGCCGCCACGGCAACTCCGACGCTTTCGCCCGCTCCGGCCCCCGCCACCGTGACCGCGACCGCGGCGCCGTCGGCCAGCGCGCAGCCACCGGTTGATCGAACCTCAGCGGCCTACCGCAGCGCCATGACCGAGGCCACCAAGGCCGGCGGGGCCGAGATGGGACAGGGAACGCGCGCCGCCGGCGGGTCGCCTGCCGGAGACACCACCGCCGCCACCGAGGCACTGGCCACCGAAGGCACCTGGATGCCCAGCTATGGGGTCCAGGGACTCGACGTCAGCAAGTACCAGGCCGGAATCAACTGGCAGACCGAGTGGAACATGGGCGCCCGCTTCGCCTACATCAAGGCCACCGAGGGGAACTATTACACCAGCACCACGTTCAGCGACCAGTACCTGGGCTCCAGGGCTGTTGGCATGATCCGCGGCGCCTACCACTTCGCCAACCCGGCGGCCTCCTCCGGGGCCGCCCAGGCCCGGATCTTCGTCCAGAACGGCGGCGTTTGGAGCGCCGACGGGTACACCCTCCCTCCCGTGCTCGACTTTGAGGGAAACCCCTACGCCGGACAGACCATTGGCGGCTACTACCAGGGCAACACCTGCTACGACATGACCCCCGCCCAGCTGACGTCCTGGGCCCGCGACTTTGGCAACACCATGCAGGCCCTCACCGGCCGGCTGCCGGTCATGTACACCACCACCACGTGGTGGAACTACTGCACCGGCGGGCCCTCCGGTTTCGGCGACTGGCCGCTGTGGATCGCCCGCTGGCCCAGCTCGCCCAGCGACAGCCCGGGCGCCCTGCCCTCCAGCTGGGCGAACTTCAGCTTCTGGCAGTACAGCGAGTCCGGCCCCTTTGCCAACGGCGGCGACTCCAACGTCTGGAACGGGGACTACACCTCGCTCAAGCGGTTCGCCACGGGCAGCGCCCCGCCGCCCCCACCGCCGCCGCCCGCCCCGCCGGTCCCGACAGATCCGACCCGCCGGCTCGTCTCGCCCGGCGACTTCGACGGCGACGGCCAAGCCGACCAGATCCAGCGCCGGGCCGACGGCGAACTGTGGTTGTACCCCGGCAACGGCGCCGGCCAGTATCTCGCCGGTCGGCGGATCGGTTCAGGCTGGGGAATCTATGACCGGGTCCTCGGTGTGGGTGACTACAACTCCGACGGAAAAAACGACCTTGTCGCGAGGAAACTGGACGGATCACTCTGGTTCTACGCAGGCACCGGACGGGTGTCGGGAACCGACGAGGGCTACCGTCCCGTCGTCAGGATCGGGGAATACGGCTGGAACGCTTTTGACAGTCTCCTCGGCGTCCGCGATTTCGACGGCGACCAGAAGCCCGACCTGGCGGCCCGCACCCCCGACGGCAGCCTGTATCTCTACTCCGGGACCGGGACCGGCCAGACCGGAACGGCCCGCAAGATCGACTACGGCTGGCAGATCTTTGACCAGCTCATCGCCATCCAGGACTTCGACGGCGACGGCACCAATGACCTAGCGGGACGGCGCGCCGACGGCACCCTGTTGTTCTACTCCAACAACGGCCGCGCGGGGCTGGTCAACGGACGCCAGATCGGTACTGGCTGGGGGGTCTACGACGACATCGTGGGAACCGGGGACAGCAACGGCGACCGGATGTCGGACTTCGTGGCCGGCACCCCCACCGGCGCGGTCTATTTCTATGCCGGAACCGCCATGAAGGACGAGGGATACCAGGGAGCCCGAAAAATCGGGGAGTACGGCTGGGGTGCCTTCAACGCCCTCGTGGCCGTCCAGGACTTCAACGGCGACGGCAAGGGTGACCTGCTGGCCCGCAAGCCCGACGGAACCCTCTGGTTCTACCCCGGCAACGGGACCGGTTCCTACGGGAGCGCCAAGAGGATCGGCGACTACGGCTGGGACGCCTTCGACGCGTTCGCCGGTGTCGGCGACTTCAACGGCGACGGGAAAAACGACCTGGTGGCCCGGAAACCGGACGGGACGCTGTGGCTGTACGCCGGGACCGGGCGTGTCGACTCGGCAAGCAACGGGTATGCCGGTGCCAGGAAGATCGGCCTGTCCGGCTGGGAGATCTTCGACACGATCACCGGGGCCGGGGATCTGAACGGCGACGGCAGGAACGACCTCCTGGCCAGGCAGTCCAACGGCGCGCTCTGGCTCTACAAGGGAACCGGAAAAGTTGATGCGGCCAACAGCGGCTACCAGGGTGGAGTGAAGGTCGGCGACTACGGCTGGGAAGCGTTCGATCAGCTCTTTGGCGCCGGCGACTTCAACGCTGACGGCAGGAACGACCTTCTGGCCCGCAGGCCCGACGGCACACTGTGGTTCTACGCCGGGGACGGCAGCGGCAAACCCGGCGCCGCCGTCCGGATCGGAACCGGCTGGAACGTGTACGACCGGGTCCTCAACGGCTGGAACCTCAACGGCGACGGGAACCCGGATCTGGTCGCGCGGCGGCCGGACGGCTCCCTCTGGGCCTACTCGGGAACCGGGATGAAGCCCAGCGAGGGTTATCTGCCCCGCACCCTGGCAGTGGTTCTCTGAGCGGACTGACTAGACTACTTAGAGCCATGACCTGAGGCAGACCCGTCAGCAGCACGGACGTTGCCCGCCTTTCCCTGAGGAGCCCGCACCTTGAAGCACGCCATCACGAGCCCGCCGGACCGCCACCCCGGTGTGGGATGGTTCTGGTGGCCGCTGCTCGTCATCTTCGTGATGAGCTCCGGGTGGGCGCTGGCGTCGCCGATCTCATCGGTCCCCGACGAACCTGCCCACATCGTCAAGGCGGCCGCCGTCGTGCGCGGCGAACTCGTCGGTGCCCAGACCGGCGGGGGCGGTCCGCTCCTGGCCGTCCAGGTTCCCCGTTTCATCGAGCACACAAACCAGATCACCTGCTTTGTGCGGAACGTCGCGGCCACCCCGAAGTGCTCGCCGCCGATCCCCGGGGATCCCAACGAAATGGTCGCCGGACTGACCACCGCCGGCCTGTACAACCCCGTCTACTACGCCGCCGTCGGATGGCCTTCACTGCTCACCGGCGGATTCAAAGCCGTCTATGGCATGCGGCTCGTGAGCGCCCTCCTGACCAGCATCTTCCTGGCGCTGGCGTTTTCAGCGCTGTCACGCCTGCCGCGGAACAAGTGGGCCATCATCACCCTCGCCGCCGCCGTCACGCCGATGACTCTTTTCCTCAATGGCTCCGTCAACCCCAACAGCCTGGAATACGGGACCACAGCAGCCATCGCGGCCAATCTTTTGCTCCTCCTGAAGGGGTCCCTGCAGGGCCGCGCCCTCGCCGTGCCGGTGATCGCCACAACGGCCGCAGCCGCGCTGCTCGCCAATACCAAGGCGCTCTCCCTGCTCTGGCTGCTCGTTATCGTCGTAGCTGTCGTGATACTCGGCACAGCCGCGGAACTCAAGGCCCTGCTGCGCCGGCCGGCGGTGTGGGCGGGCGCGGCCGTCATCGGATTGTCCTGCGCCTACGCACTCTGGTGGATCGGCAGCCACAACAGTCTCGCCAGCAAGCCCTTCGACGGCGCCGGGCTGGGTTTTGATGCCGGGGCTGAAATCATGATCGACCGGACATTCCTCTTTATGCACGGCTACATCGGCCAGTTCGGCTGGCTTGAGCTGGACGCCCCCACGGGCGTCATGGCGTTGTGGACTGCCGTCTGCTTCGCCGCCGTCCTCGCGGGCATCATCTACGGCAGGGGCCGCTACCGGGCCGCCACGATCTTCCTTTCCGCGTCCCTGCTGCTGCTCCCCGTTTTGTTGCAGGCCGTCATCATCACCGACCAGGGCATGGTGTGGCAGGGCCGCTACATCCTGGCGATCTTCGTTCCCTGCCTCATGATCGCCGGAATCGCGCTGGACAACACCCACCGGCGGCCGTGGCCCGCGGCCGCCGTGCCCGCCCTCAACACCCTCATTGTCCTGCTCGCCGCGTCCCAGGTCCTGACCTTCATCTGGGTCCTGAGGCGCTACGTCACGGGGCTGGCCATGGACATCCGGTGGGTTGACCTGATCCGCAATCCGCAATGGCAGCCCCCGCTCGGGACCCTGACGGCCGTTACGGTCTTTGTGGCCGCCACCGTTCTCGGTGCGTTCCTCCTGCTGCGCCATGTTCGGGACAACTCGGTGCCCGCCGCAGGTTTCGCTCCGGACGCGCCGCGACGTTCGTCCGTGCCGGCCACGGACCCCGCCCCGGTGCCCGTCAACGCAGCCCCAGCACCCCCCGCCGTCGAGCGGGAACGCCTGACGCCGGTTTCGCTGGGCAAGCCATGAGCCGGACCACACCCGCGGACGCGGCGGCGGAAAAACCCCGCGGGCTGCTGCGGAAGTTCTTTGGCCACAGCGCTGTCCGCTACCTGATCGTGGGCGGGCTCTCGTTCGCCGTCGATTTTGGCCTCCTCGTGCTCCTGCGCGAGGTATTCCACTGGGATGTCGGGATTGCCAGCGCCACCGCCTTCCTCACCAGCCTCGTGTTCAACTTCCTGGTCCAGCGGAAGTTCTCCTTCGAATCCGCGCACCGGACCCACGTCAGCATGATCCGCTACGGCGTGCTCGTGGTCGCCAACACCCTGGCCACCGTGCTCATCGTGCAATTGCTGACGCCAACCATCCTGGGCTACATGGGCGGCAAGGTCGTGTCCACAGCCGCCATGACGGTCTGGAACTACTTCCTGTACAAGCACTGGGTGTTTGGGAAGAAGCCGGCCCACCACGGCGCCCACGCGCACAAACACCTGTCCGCGGGACCCGACGACGCACAGGATCCGGCAGCCGGGACACCGCAGCCGCTGCAGGCCGCGGACGCGGAACTCACGCGGCCGGAGCCTTCCTAGGCAGCTGGCACAACGGGTGAGGCCCGGACTGGGATCCAGTCCGGGCCTCACCCGTTTCAGCCGGGCCGGTTTCGGCCGACGTGGCGCTAGACGGTGCCGCGCAGGTATTCGGTGAGCCGCTGGGACGCGTCGGCCGGGGCGAATCCGGTCGCCTTGATCTTGTCCAGCTCCAGGACACTGTTCAGCGGCCGGGGCGCAGCGGCCTTCCCGCGGAAGTAGTC
Source organism: Arthrobacter ginsengisoli (assembly GCF_031456935.1). Classification (NCBI taxonomy): domain Bacteria; kingdom Bacillati; phylum Actinomycetota; class Actinomycetes; order Micrococcales; family Micrococcaceae; genus Arthrobacter; species Arthrobacter ginsengisoli. Next base: position 165,693 of record NZ_JAVDVQ010000008.1, read on the forward strand.
CTCGGTGGACACCCCGGTGACGTCACCCCGCGAAGCGCCGACCAGCTCAAAAACCTCGGCGGCGACGTCGGCCCACGACTGGGGCTCGCCGTCGTTGGTCAGGTTGTAGATGCCAAAAGGCGCCTTGACCTGGAGCAGGTGCCTGATGCCCGCGGCCAGGTCCTCGGCAAACGTCAGCCGGCCCACCTGATCGTCGACAACCGTCGGGGTGACTCCCTTGGCCGCCAACGCGGCCATGGTGCGGACAAAGTTGCTGCCCTCGCCAATGACCCAACTGGTGCGGACGATGTAGTGGCTTGGCACGACGCTGACGGCGGCGTCCCCTGCGGCCTTCGTCTGGCCGTAGACTCCCAGCGGAGCCGGCCCCTCGTCCTCACTGTGGCTCTTCAGGGAGCCGTCAAAAACGTAGTCGCTGGAGACGTGCACCAGCACCAGCCCGTGGCGTGCCGAAATTTTGGCCAGTTCGGCGACGGCAGTGACGTTGAGGGCCCACGCCGTGCGGCGTCCCTCCTCGGTTTCCGCGTCATCCACCGCGGTATAGGCGGCCGCGTTGATGATGGCGGAATACCGCCGCCAGTTCCGGTCCGTAAACGACGCCGGATTGGCCACATCGAATTCACTGCGGTCGGCGAATTCCACGCTCGCATCGCCGGCATACGCAGCCCGAAGTGCCTGGCCCAGCTGTCCGCCGGCGCCCAGCACCAGCGTGCGCCGCGGCTGCATCGGGACAACATCCTGCAGGCGCGGGTGGGCCTTGTCCTTGTCCGAAAGCTCGGCCCGGTCCAGGGGAATGGGCCACGGAATGCTGACGGTCTCGTCAGCAAGGTTCAGGAAGGTGTATTCGGCATCCGCGGACCAGTGATCGTTCACCAGGTAGACGTACGAGGTGTCGTCCTCCAGGGTCTGGTACGAGTTGGCCACTCCGCGCGGAATGTAGATCGCCTTGCCGGCATCCAGCTCGGCAGTGAAGACCGCGCCGAACGTCGGGCCCTCCCGCAGGTCCACCCAGGCACCGAAGATGCGCCCGGAGGCCACCGAGACGAATTTGTCCCACGGTTCGGCGTGGATGCCGCGGGTGGTTCCGGCTTTGTCGTTGAAGGAGATGTTGTTCTGGACCGGTCCGAAATCGGGAAGACCTGCGGCCAGCATTCTTTCGCGCTGCCAGTTCTCCTTGAACCAGCCCCGGTTGTCGCCGTGGACCGGCAGGTCGAAGAGAAGCACCCCCGGGATGGGGGTCTCCGTGACGGAGAGCTTTTTCTGAAACTCCATCCCTACTGGCCCTGCTCCTTGTACTTGGCTTCCGTTGCGGCCTTTTGCGGCCGCCACCAGTCCTCGTTGGCCCGGTACCAGTCAATGGTGTCCTCAATACCGGCGTCGAAGTTCGAGAACTGCGGCTGCCAGCCGAGCTCGGTGCGGAGCTTGGTGGAGTCGATCGCGTAGCGCAGGTCATGGCCGGCCCGGTCAACGACATGGTCGTACGCGTCACGCGGCTGGCCCATGTGCGCCAGGATGAGTTCGACAACTTCCTTGTTGTTCTTCTCGCCGTCGGCGCCGATCAGGTAGGTTTCGCCGATCAGGCCCTTGTCGATGATCGCCAGCACGGCCGAGGAGTGGTCATTGGCGTGGATCCAGTCCCGGACATTCTCGCCCTTGCCGTAGAGCTTCGGGCGGATCCCGGCAATCACGTTCGTGATCTGGCGCGGAATGAACTTCTCCACGTGCTGGTAGGGGCCGTAGTTGTTCGAGCAGTTGCTGATCGTCGCCTGCAGCCCGAAGGACCGGACCCAGGCCCGCACCAGCAGGTCCGAGCCGGCCTTGGTGGACGAATACGGGCTGGAGGGGTTGTACGGTGTGTTCTCGGTGAACCGCTCCGGATCGTCAAGTTCCAGGTCGCCGTACACCTCGTCGGTGGAGATGTGGTGGAAGCGCTTATTGTGCTTCCGGGCCGCCTCGATCAGCGTGTACGTGCCGATGATGTTCGTGTCCAGGAACGGGCGCGGATCCTGCAGCGAGTTGTCATTATGGGATTCCGCCGCGTAATGCACCACGACGTCGTGGGCGGCCACCAGGTCATCAACCAGCGGCTGGTCGCAGATGTCCCCCTTCACGAACTGGAATCGGTCGGCCGGAAGATGCTTCAGCGACTCCAGGTTGCCCGCGTACGTCAGCTTGTCGAGGACAGTCACGAAGTTCTCTGTCGTGGACATGACGTAGTGGACAAAATTGGAGCCGATGAAGCCGGCGCCGCCGGTTACTAGTAGTCGCTGCATAGTTTCAAAGGTTACCGGATTTGGCCGATGCACGAGTCAGCAGGAAAGATGGCCTGTATGCGCGGAATCATTTTGGCCGGCGGTACCGGCTCAAGGCTCCATCCGATTACTCTTGGCGTCAGCAAGCAGCTGATGCCGGTCTTCGACAAGCCAATGATTTACTACCCGCTCTCCACCCTGATTCTGGCCGGCATCCGGGACATCCTGATCATCACGACGCCGCACGACGCCGAGCAGTTCCAGCGCCTGCTCGGTGACGGTTCGCAGTTCGGTGTGAACCTCAGCTATCTGCAGCAGCCCTCCCCTGATGGTCTCGCCCAGGCTTTCGTGCTCGGAGCCGAGCACATTGGCAACGAACCCGTTGCCCTGGTTCTCGGTGACAATATCTTCTACGGCCCGGGGATGGGCACCCAGTTGCGCCGCTTCGAGAACATCCAGGGCGGCGCTGTCTTCGGCTATTGGGTTGCAGACCCCTCTTCTTACGGCGTTGTCGAATTCGACGGGGACGGCAAGGCCATCTCCCTCGAGGAGAAGCCCGCGAAGCCCAGGAGCCACTACGCCGTACCGGGCCTGTACTTCTACGACAACGACGTCGTCGAGATCGCCCGGGACCTCAAACCGTCACCGCGCGGCGAGCTCGAAATCACCGACGTCAACCGCACCTATCTCGAACGCGGGAAACTTCACGTTGAGATCCTCCCCCGCGGCACCGCCTGGCTCGACACCGGAACGTTCAACGACCTCAATGACGCCTCCAACTTCGTCCGGACGACGGAAAACCGGCAGGGGCTGAAGATCGGCGCCCCCGAGGAGATCTCCTGGCGTCTGGGCTTCCTCAGCGACGACGAGCTCCGGGAACGCGCGGAACCGCTGATGAAGAGCGGGTACGGAAGCTACCTCCTCGGGCTGCTGGAAAACGGACGTTGATCCCGGCGTCGCTGCGTCGACGACAGGAACCAGGCAGCGCGCGCGACGAGCGCCCGGCTGAGAACTCAACCCGGCCCGGCCGGCGCCGAACCTTCTGGTGGGCTTTCATTGTGCTCATGGGCCTGTCCAGCGCCTGGACGCTGGCCACTCCGCTGATGGGGGTCCCGGACGAACCCGCCCACGTCATCAAGGCTGCCGCCGTGGTCCGCGGAGAACTGACCGGACGTGAGGTGCCCGGCGGCGGAGCGTTCCAGCTGGTGACTGTCCCGGCCGGCATCGGCTACTACGACACGTTCGGCTGCTTCGCGCAGAAGAAGGACACTCCGCCCTCCTGCGTCCCGCCGTTCAGCGGCGACCAGAGCGCATTGGTGGACGCCCGGACCTCCGCCGGCAACTACAACCCGCTGTACTATGCGGTGGTTGGGCTGCCGTCGCTCGTCAACAACGGCGCCGCCGCCGTGTACGGGATGCGGCTTGTCAGCGCCCTGGTCAGTTGCCTGTTCCTCGCATCGGCCTTTTCGGCGCTGTCCCGGCTGCGGCACCGGAAATGGGCCATGGCCGCCACCGCCGCGGCGATGACACCGATGGTGCTGTTCCTCAACGGCGCCGTGAACCCGAATTCCCTGGAGTACGCCACGTCGGCCGCGCTGCTGGCCAACCTGGTGCTGCTGCTGGAACGCTCCGCTGACCCCGGAGCCTACCGGCGTTACGTCCCCGTCATCACGGTTGCGGCCTGCGTGCTGGCCAACACCAAGGGCCTGTCGCTGCTCTGGCTGGCGCTTATGGCCGCCACCGCCTGCATACTGGGGACCTGGCCGCAGATCAGGGCATTGAGCCGCAACGCCTGGGTGTGGGCCGGATCCGCGGCGATTGGTTTGTCCTGCGCCTTCGCCCTGTACTGGATCACCCGGCATGACAGCCTTTCCAGCAACCCGTTTGAAGCTGCAGGCTCCTCCCCGCTCACCGGAGCCGAGATCATGCTGGACCGGACGTTTGACTACGCCACCGGATACGTCGGGCAGTTTGGCTGGCTCGAAGTCCCGGCACCGATGGGCGCGTTTGTGCTCTGGCTGGGGCTCGGCGCGGCGCTGGTGCTGGCCGCCGTCGTACTGGCCCGGGGCCGCGGCCGGACCGCAACTCTCTTCCTGCTCGCCGCGTTGCTGCTGCTTCCGCCGCTGCTCCAGGCCCAGGCCGTCGGGACGATGGGAATCGTCTGGCAGGGCCGGTACATCCTCGCCGTTTTCGTCCCGTTGCTGATGGTGTGCGGCCTTGCGCTGGACCGGACGGATGCGCGCGGCTTCTCCCCGCAGGCCGCAGCGATGCTCAACGCCACGGCGGTCCTCGTGGCTCTCTTCCAGTTCTGGACCTTCGTTCACACCCTGCGGCGCTACGTGACCGGGTGGGCGGTGGACCGCCGATGGTTCGAGATGGTCACCAATCCGTCCTGGCAGCCGCCGGGCGGCGCACTGCTGTGCATTGCCGGCTTCGCCGTCATGCTGGTGATGGCGGTGTGGCTGCTGCGCCGGGGTGTCCGCGCGGAGCTCCGGACCGGGCCCACCGACTGAGGAGCCCCGGCCGCATGGCACGGCTGACGCGTGCACCCCGCCGGCCTCAGCGGACGGCGTAGACGTAGGCCGGCTTCCCCTGCCACTGGAGTTCAGAGTCCAGGGTCAGGCATGGTGCTTCGAGCGGCCGGGACGAGACGATCCTGTCCAGGTTCTGCCAGGCGCCCTTGAGCGTGCAGGGATCGATGCTCACCCCGACGGCGTCGAAGTCGTTCGTCTCGTAGGACGTCGGCTGGCCGGGAGCCCAGGCGAAGAAGATGTAGCCGCCCCCGCGGTTCCACTTGTTGGAGAATTCCGACGTGGGATCCAGCTTCTGCCAGGCCGCCACGTCCGGGCCGGACCGCTGGAGCCCCGAGAGGGACGGCATTCCGTTGGTCAGCAGGAGGGTGTTCAGCGAGGGGGTGTCCGCCGCCCAGAGCTTCCCCTCCGCCCTCGCCGCGGGTGCCTGGGCTGCCACGGCCCTGGCGGTGTCCGAAGCCCGCAGGTCGCCCAGCCCGGCCAGCACCGGATTCGCCCGTGCCACCGGCAGCGCTGCCAGGACGACGCAGAGCGCCAGGGGCCACAGCCGCTGGGGATACCTCGTGACGGCAGCGACGGCCACGGCGACCGCGGCCGACACCAGGAGGATGAGCGTGGTTGACAGCGACGGCAGGTCCGAGGCTTTCAGCAGCGACGCCGCGTACCCCGTGGCCAGGCCGCACGCGGCACCGGCCAGGAGCGGCACGCGCCACGAGGACGGCGCGGACCAGCGGCTCAGCAGGAGGCCCAGGAGGATCACCGCGAGCACACCCACCACCTGGGCTGCCCGCGGCGGCGTTACGAGATTGAGCAGCGGGAACTTCTGGCTCAGGGGGCCAAGGTCCAGCGTGATCCAGACGATCCACAGTGCCGACCACGTTCCGAACGTCCATTCGACGACGTTGTCCCGGAACGTCGGCCGCCATTGTGCGGCCAGGAGGATGACCAGGATCCAGACGAAGAACACGGTGAACGAGGATGACAATTCGCTCGCATTGATGCCGACAGGTTCGCTGTACTGCAGCGGCCCGAGGGCCGGTGCACCGAGAAGCCGGCCCAGCGCCTGGGGATCCGCCTCGACCCGCCGCGACCCCGGATAGACCGTGCTGAACAGGGCCTGGAGCCCTTCCCTGTTCTCGAAAAGTGTTCCGGCGCCAAAGACGATGGCTGTGCCGCCGGTGATGAGGACGGATTTCAGCCGCGGTGCCCAGCCGCCGCCCCGGAGCAGGATCCACAGCGTTGAGCCGATCAGGACGGGGAGTCCGAGCAGCAGGGACCACGGCGCATAGAAGCTGGGAAGGCCCGCGATCAGGATGCCGCCGCCGACGGCCATCGCAGCCGGGGCGAAACGCTGGCCTTTGTGGAACCGCTGGAAGGCGGCGATCATCAGCACGCAGCCGCCGAGCGTGTAGGCGATCAGTGCCACCGGCATCAGGGACCACCACGCACTCGAGGGCGACAGCACGATCAGGATCGCGGCGAACCAGCCGTACCGGCGGGAGCGTCCGAGCTGGTGGAACCAGGTTGGCATGGCGAGCAGCAGGATCAGCGACGGAAGCCACCAGTGGGCCGCGAACAGCATGTGATCAGGAATGACCGCTGCGGCGCGGAGCATGGTCGAGTCGAAAAAGACGAACTGCTCGAAGAAACCGTCAGTCGGGAACCGGTGCACCAGATCGGCCCGCGCGGCGAGCGGACTGAGGCTCGGGGCGCCGTGGGTCGCCAGGATCGAGATGACGATGGCCGAAAAAGCGTGGATCTCATCGGAGCGGATGGGCCGGGACTTGCCGAACTGCCAGCCCAACGGGTTGGCAGGATCCTGCCGGAGTTCTGAAATACCCACTGAGGACGTCGTGATTCCGAACAGCACGAGGACCACGAAGACCACGACCGTGATCAGGCGCGCGGCACGGTCGTTGACACACACCCAGCGGTGGAATCTCCGGCCTGCCTCGGCCACGGGCGCGGGAAATCGCATTTTCAACTAAGTTCCTCCATGCGCTCCACACCATCGCGGGCACGTCCACCCGGACGTGGTGCTGGGAGGCTGATAGTTGGGATTAATCCTTGAGATCAGTCAGTGGGCCGCGGTGTCTGCCACTGTGCCGTGGTCGACGGGGCGGCCGGCGTGTTCCGGCCCGCATCGCCGGCAGTCGAGGACAGTGCCTCCACCTTGCGCTCGAGCTCTTCAAGGCGTGCGCGCCCAATGGCGGCTTCCTCGGACAGCGTACGGGCCTCTTCCTCCAGCACGGACACCTCCCACGAGAGGTGCAGGGCGACGCCGGTCAGGAAGATGATGCCCATGGCAAAGAGCAGATTGGACGGGACCTGCACGCCGATCAGGGTGGTGAAGCCCCGCAGCATGCCCGGGATCGCCGTGAGCACAAGGCAGGCGATGCCGACAAGCAGCCACAAGAACGCGTACTTTTCACGCAGCCCCTTGCCGCGCAGCAGGAACACAACGCTGCCCAGGACAAGCAGGGAGAAGATGAGCGCTGCAATGCTTTCCACGGTCAGATGTCGCTTTCGTGAGAGGCCCGGGCTTTGCCCCGGGTCATGGCGAACAGGAGTGCGAGCAGCGACCGGACCAGGTAGATCGCCGACTTCGCCGGGTTGTGGCTGGGCTGCCCGCCCTGGCGGGGCCGCATCTCCACCCCGGTCTGGGAGACCACGCATCCGGAGCGGATCGCAACGACGAGCGAGTCGATCGTGTCGCCCAGGTACTCGGCAGGATAGTGCTTCAGATACTGGGAGATGGCCCGGACGTTGCCAGCGCGGAACCCTGAGGTCACATCCGTCAGCTCTGTACCGGCGATCCTGGAAATCACGGCCGCCAGCAGGCGCATCGCCCATTTCCTGGGGCCGCTGACGGTGTACTGTCCCTTGTCCGCGAACCGTGCACCAATCGAAATGTCGGAGTGGTCCAGGCCCGCAATCACCGACGGGATGTCCTTGGGATCGTGCTGCCCGTCCGCGTCCACCTGGACGACGGCGTTGTAGCCCATCCGGTGCGCGTACTTGAAGCCCGCCCGCATCGCACCGCCGACACCGAGGTTGAAGGGAAGCCGGAGGACGTGCGCGCCTGCGGCCTCGGCAAGTTCCGCAGTGCCGTCGTCCGAACCGTCGTCGACGACGAGAACGTCGTAGTCCCGTCCGAGGTCAATGACTTCATGGACGGTATTTCCGATACAGGCCCGCTCGTTCCACGCCGGCATGATCACCAAGACCTTGGTCGCCGCTGGAAAACGCACTATGCTCCCGACTTCTGTCATGTTGCTACTTTGTCCCCTCATGTACTGCTTCCGGCTGCACTGCTTCCGGCTGTACTGTTTCCGCCTGCCCCGACGGGACCCGGCGTGTACGCCGCATGGCCACCAGGCTCCACCCCAGCATTCCGACGACGGCCACGGCCCAGACGGGAATCCCGATCCGCCACCCGGGAGGCTCGAAGCTGACGGTGACGAGCTTGCCCTGGGCATCCGACGGGACCTCCAGGCCGAGCAGGTACCCGCCGATGGGGCGTTCCATCAATTCTGCCCCTTCCACGCTGTAACCCGGCCAGGGCAGCCTGCTCAGCGCAACCCGGCCGCCGCCTGCCGGAACCTCATCGACTTTCAGCACGATCTTGGTGTCGTCCCGCGAGACTTCGGTCAGCCGGGTTCCGGGCTGGCTCCAGCTCACGCCGCCGGCCGGGCCCAGCGGGACGTCCCGGCTCCACAGCACTGTTCCTTCGCTTTCCGCGGCAACGTGCCAGCCGGCCGGAACAGCGGGGATTTCCAGTTCTTCGTCCCGGGTAACGTAGTTGTTGGATGCCTTGGCCACCTGCGGCTTGTTGAACGACTCCTTGAGGATCTGCACATTGTCGATCCGCATTTCATCCACGAGCCTCAGTCCGGTCTCCGCCCGGTGGTTGAAGAGCCGCTCCGCCAGCTCCGGGCACGTCCCGCCCAGGTAGCGCAGGCAGAGCAGATCGTTGAACTTGGAGAAACCCACGAGCTGGTAGCGGTTCATGACGCTGGCGTCGCTGAGATACCAGGCATTGGCCATGAGCGTCTGCTCCCACGTCTCCTTCTCCTGGGGGTAGTCCAGGGCGTCGCCGACGACCAGGACGTCGTTCTGTACGCCTTGGAGCACACCCTTGTACGTGGACACATTGGCCGGCTGGTTGGCGATGGAGAGGCCGCTCCGGTTGGACGTCCGGTGCTGCAGCAGCGTCGTCGCTGTCGTTGCCAGCAACACTCCGATGGCGATCAGCGACAGCGCGCTCAGGCCGGACTTGTTCCACCGGTGTGCCTGCGCTTCGGGATGATTCAGGAGCCACCACATCGCGATGAGTGCCCCGGCGACGACGACGGCGGCGGCAAGAATTGTGAAGGAGCGCGAGGGGACCTGCGCCCAGCCAAGATACGCTCCGAGCGCCACCAGTCCGAGCGCGAAGTACAGCGAGGGGCGCCCGATATGCGGCCGCCGTGCGCGCGCCAGTGCCACGATCACCAACAGCACGGCACCGGTTGCCACGTAGGGCATGAACCGTGCGGGGTACCGCAGCGGCCCGATTGTCGTTGGCAGCAGGACGAAGGCGAGGGCGGCGGCCAGGAAGAAGAACAGGTCGCGCAGCTCGGGAGCCAGCTTCTTGAAGCGGCTCCAGCTCACGAATGCGATCGCCGGAAGGAACCACGCGATGTACGCGGCGGGGCTGGTGGCGCCCGTCCCGGGCCACCACCACGACAGGAGCTGGGGATACGCGGTGGCAATCGGCGCCATCAGCAGGCTGTTGAAGTCGATGCTCATGTAGTCGTCGTTCCAAACGCCGGTCGTCCCGCGCGTCGTCACCGCCGCGGTAAGTACGCCGGGCAGGAAGACCACAACCGCCACAAGTCCCATCGAAACCCCGGTCACCGCAATGCGGATGGCAGGGCGCCAGGCCTTGCGGATCAGCGTCTCGATGCCGACCGCCAGCAGGATGAATCCAATCGCCACGGTGCCCGCCACGTAACCCACCGTGACGATCAGGTACCCCGTGATGAATGCCCAGAACGGGTTCCGCTTGCCCGCCATCAGCTGCCGCAGTTCGGCCCAGAAGAAGGGGAAGATGGCCCACACGAGCGCCCCCGTCACCCACGAGGGGGCATCGAAGTACATCGTGAAACCATTCAGCGGCACGGCAATTCCGGCGATGAAGGCCCACTCCGGGGAAAGCGAATAGCTCCGGGCCAGAACGAAGGTTCCCATGCCGGCAGCCACCAGCATCGTGACCTTCAGCGCCGTCGTCAGGACAACCGCATTGGGACTGATGTAGGCGAGCACGCCAAAAAGCATGACCAACGGATTCCAGGTGCCCCATTGACCCTCGGCAATGTAATTGCCGCTGGACCAGACGGACGGATTGAGAACGGGAACCTGCCCCTGGAAAAGGCTCTCACCCAGGTGGTACCAGACTCCGTAAGCGCCGTTTTCGGTATCGTCCTGAAAATAGAAGCGGCCGTAGAATACGAGCGGAATGAGGCTCAGCACCAACACCGAACCGGCGGTCAGCCATAGCCATTTCCTGTTGCGCGTTGAGGACGATAGGGAAGGCTGCAATTCACAATCCGTTCAGTTTGGGCATGCGTCCACCGCATGACGGCGCGCGAGGGACAGGTTCATATTACCCGAGTGGACTTTCCCGGACTCCAATCGACTGCCCCCGGCACGGCTCGGACCGGCCCTGCCGGAGAGCACCTGCGCCACCGGTGATGACGGGAGCCGGTAGAATCTCCTGATATGACACTCGCTCAACCAGAGACCAACTCGACGCCCCATCGCATATCCGTGGTCATCCCCGTATACCAAGGCGAAAAGACTCTGGTCGGAGTGGTCAACGAACTTCTCCCCTATCAGCAAGTGTCGACCACCCGGGGCGGCCATGATTATGTGATCTCGGAAGTCCTGCTGGTTTTCGATCACGGACCCGACAATTCAGCCGCAGTCATCCGGTCCCTGACGAATTCCATTGACATCGTCCGTGGTGTCTGGCTGAGCCGGAACTTCGGGCAGCACGCTGCCACCCTGGCCGGGATGGCCTCCGCCGGCGGCGACTGGGTCGTCACCATGGATGAGGACGGACAGCACGATCCCGCAGCCATCGGGGATCTGCTCGATACGGCCATGGCGGAGAACGCCTCGGTCACGTACGCGATGCCCAGCAACGCCGCCCCGCATGGCTTCCTCCGGAATATGGCGTCAAAGAGCGCCAAACGCACGGTTCGGTTCCTGCTCTCCAGCGATGATGCCACGAGCTACCAGAGCTTCCGCCTGGTGACCGGCGAAGTCGCCCGCTCGGTTGCCGCCTACGCAGGCCACGGCGTCTACCTCGACGTCGCCATGGGCTGGATTGCCGACAAGACGGCGACCTGTCCGGTGGTGCTGCGCGAAGAGGGTGACCGGCGCTCCGGGTACAGCCTGCGCACGTTGCTCTCACATTTCTGGCGCATGGTGATCTCCAGCGGGACACGGGGACTTCGCCTGGTCAGCATGGTCGGCGCCGTCTTCGCGCTCGCGGGCGTCGGTCTCGCCATCTACTTTGTGATCGCTTACCTGACCGGGCATGGGGCCGGCCAACAGGGCTGGACGTCGACCATGGTCGTCCTCCTCTTCAGCACTGGAGCCATCCTGTTTTCCCTGGGTGTGATCGCCGAGTACGTCGGAGTGAACGTCAATATGGCCATGGGGAAACCCGCGTACCTGATTGTGAGCGACCCGGCGCTGGGCCCGCTCGGCAAGATCGCGCACGAGGCGCCGGCCACGCTGCCCTCCGGCCCGGTGGCTGATGCAGGCTAGGCCCACCTGGGTGATCGGCGCCGGTGGCCTCCTCGGCAAGGCCGTCGTCAGAGAACTCCAATCCCGAGGCGTCGCTGTCCTGACGAGCACGATCCCCTGGTCCGACCAGGAGTCTGCGTTGCAGGCGTTCCGGAAGGGTGCCGAAAGTCTCCGTGAGGCAGCAGCCGGCGGGCCGTGGACGATTGCCTGGTGCGCAGGCGCGGGTGTCACCGGAACCTCGCCCGAGGCCCTGGAAGCCGAACTGTCCCTGTTCGCCCGGGCGCTTGACGTTTTTGCGGAAATTCTCTGCGTCACCGGCGGGCAGAACGGTGCGATGTTCCTGGCGTCCTCTGCCGGCGGGGTCTACGCCGGGTCCAGCACACCCCCGTTCACCGAGCACAGCCCGGTGCAACCCCTGGCCCCCTACGGCTTTGCCAAACTCCGGGCCGAGGCGACAGCGGCGGACTTCGCCCGGCATACCGGGGTCCGGACCCTGGTCGGCAGGGTCAGTAATCTGTACGGTCCAGGCCAGAATCTGCGGAAGCCGCAGGGCCTGATCTCGGTGTTCGCCAAGGCGCACCTCACGGGCGCGCCGGTTTCGGTCTATGTGTCGTTGGACACCTTGCGGGATTACCTCTTCGTCGACGACGCGAGCCGGCTGGTCGCCGACGGGCTGGACCGCCTGGTCCGCCCGGACGTCCACCCGGGCGAGGTCGTGATGAAGATTCTGGCGTCCCAGCGGGCCGACACCATCGGCAACCTCATCGGCGCCTGCCGTGCGATCTTCAAGCGCCGTCCGCTGATCATCCTGGGGGCCTCCCCGTTCGCGAAGGCACAGGCGCACGACCTGCGCCTGAAGTCCGTGGTCTGGCCGGAGCTTGACGCGCACCCGGTGACTCCGCTGGCGGTTGGCATTAACAACACGGTCCAGGAGGTCCAGCGTCTGGCCCTTTCGGGTCAACTCTGAGCGCGCCTGGCGCGGTTTCCGACCGCCCCGCCGGACCGGCCCGTTGTGACGGCGTTGCCGCTCTTCGGTAGTCTAAGGTGTGTCTTTGCCGGTTTTCGGCCCCAAGAGTTCAGAGAATAGGTGCGTCCCATGAAGCAGCCCGAAACGCCCGAGGAGGCTGTTAAGGGTATCCACAATGGTCCCCCGGGTCCCCTCTTGAGGATCATCAAGGACCAGCGTGTGGCATTCCTTCTGGTCGGCGGCGCGAACACGGCGTTCAGCACGGCCCTCTTCATTGCGATTGCATGGTTGAACCCCGGGCTGCCGTCTCCGGTGGTTCTCAGCATCGCCTTCGTCGTTTCACTGATCGCAGTGTTCTTTGTCTACCGGAAACTTGTCTTCCGCGTCAAAGGGCACTTCTGGCTGGATCTGGGCAGGTTCACCCTGGTCAATCTGACCATGTTCTTCACGAACATGGCACTGCTGCTGGTGGCCCACGAGGTCCTCGGGTATCCCCAGATTCCGTCCCAGATCGCCATCACCGGTGTGACCGTCATCATCAACTACTTCGGCCACAAGTATTTCTCCTTCCGCCGGAGCGCTGAATCCGAGTCCCCCAAAAAAGCCACTGAGGAAAGCACACCATGAGCCCCAAAGTCTCGATCGTCATTCCGGCGTACAACAATGTCCAGTACATCGAAGAGACCCTCCAGTCGGTGTTGAACCAGACCTTCGAGGACTATGAGGTGGTCATTGCCGACCATTCCTCGATCGACGGCACCGCTGAGGTCATCGCCCGTTTCGCGGACAACTCCAAAGTCCGGGTGCTGACGCCTACTCCGACCGGCGGCGGCGCGCAGGCCAACTGGAACCGCGTCAGCCAGGCCGCCACGGGTGAGTACCTCAAGCTCGTCTGCGGCGACGACCTGATCTCTCCGGATGCGCTGGAGCTCCAGGTCAAAGCCCTCGAGGACAATCCCGGCGCGGTCATTGTTTCGTCCCGCCGCGATCTCGTCGACGCCAACGGGGGGCTGTTCCTGAAGGGCCGCGGGCTGCAGGGGGTCGATGGCCGGGTCAGCGGACGCCAGGCGATTCGTGCGACGGTCCGCGCCGGGTCCAACATCTTTGGCGAGCCGGCCTGCTCGCTCTTCGAACGCGAACTGCTCGCCCGGGAGGGCTGGTGGGACAACTCCCACCCGTATCTCATCGACGAGGCGACTCTGGTGCGCATCTGCCGCCACGGCGACTTCGTGGCGCTGCGGGAGACCCTGGCGTCCTTCAGGATCAGTGCGAGCCAGTGGAGTGTGCGGCTGGCCCGCCAGCAGTCCGACCAGGCGATTGCGTTCCATAACCAGCTCCGGAACGACGACCCCACCCTGCTGAGCCGGCTCGACGTGGCCGTTGGAAACGCCAAGGCGATCGCCATGTCGTATGCCCGGCGCCTCGCGTACGTGCGGCTGAACCGACGGATGGGCCACCAGCACGCCGTGGAGAGCACCGTCTAGGGCGATACACCGGCCGCAGCTGCCTGCGGCGGCAAGCACAAAGCACTCCGGCGGGAGCACCACATAGTGGCGCTCCCGCCGGAGTACTTTCTGCTGCGGACGTCGTGTCAGCCGGCGGCGACGGCGTCCCTGGCGGTTTCTCCGCCGCCGGACACGGGCTGGGCGCGGCTTTCCCGCCGTCGACGCCGGACCAGTTCCGCGACGCTCCACGCGGCGGTGGCTCCGACCGCCAGAATGATGCACGCCAGCACGAGCGGCCAGCCCGGCGGTTCGAAACGGACGGTCACGCTCTGTCCGGCCGAGCCGGCCGGGATGTCCAGCTCAAGAAGATAACCCCGGAGCGGCGCCGAGACTACTGCCCCGTCGGCCTCGTATCCCGGCCAGGCCAGCCGGCTGAGCACGGCCTTGCCCGGGGCGTCGCCCATCCGGTCCACGCGGAGCACAACTTCCCGGCTGCTTTCCGAGACCAGCGACAGGGCTGTTCCCTCCGATGACCAGACAAGCTGACCGGTGTTCAGCCGGGGTTGATCGCGGACCCACACTACCGAGTCCGCGGACCTGCCCGCTTCGTGCCAGCCACCCGGAGGCGCGCCGTTGAAGGCCTCATTGGACTCCGAGTCCGGGTCGCGAAGGAGCTGGACCGTGTCGATGGACAGGAGATCCGCGAGGACCTTTCCCGTCGCGGGATCCGTCTCGAAGAGTTTCCCGGCTGCCGCTGCACAGGTCCAGCCGTGGCTCGAGATGCACAGATCTTCGGCGTAGTTGGCGAACATGATCGGCGAATAGAGGTTCTGGACTTCGGCAGCATTCATGTACCAGGCGTTCGATGCCAGCGTCTCGTTCCAGATCTCCGGTCCCAGCTTGGTGGGATCGCCCACGATGAAGGTGCCGCCCTCAGCTCCGGGAAGCTGACGCGAGTAGCTCCCCGGGGTATCCGGCATCCGATAGTCCGGCAGCGGCGACGATGTGAAGGCCAGGTGCTGTCCCGCGGCAATGACCATGCTTATGAGCACGACGCCTCCGGCCAATACCACCGGTCCCCGGAACCCGGTCCGCAGACGCGGAACGTAGAGGAAGAAGAGCAGCGCCGCGATGCCGGCGGCCGCCAGCAGCCCATAGAGCGCCGCCACCCGGAAGGACGGGAACTGGCTCCAGGCCAGGTACAGCCCGGCGAGCACGGTCGCAGCCGTGGCGATAATGCGTCCGCGGCTCAGTGCGGGCACCCTGAAGCGTGAGACCAGCACCGACAGGGCCACCAGGACAGCCAGGGACACATACGGCATGATCCTGATGGGGAAGCGGAGCGGGCCCAGGTCGCTGGGCGCCAGGGTCAGGGCCAAGGACACGAGTCCGACAACCCAGAGCGCGGTCAGCTCCCTGCCGGCTGCCTTTACTTTCGCGTAGTCCACGATCGTGAGGACCGGGAGGAACCATGCCACGTAGAGCAGGGGCACGGTGGCGAACCCGCCCCACCACCCGGTGACCTGCGGCAGGCTGCCCGGCACCCAGGCGGTAAACAGTCCGGTGAGGTCCGGCGTCAGGAAGCCGGTGTTCTCGATCCCGCCGGAGCGTGCCGTCACGGGGGCCGTGAGGAGTCCCGGGAGGTACACCGCCATCGCGGTGAGCCCGCACACCAGGCCGGCGAGGAGCAAGCGGCGGGCGCTCCTGCGGCCTCCAGTCAGCCGAGCTTCCAGCAGCAGGCCCACGAAGACGATGACCAGCATGAGCGTCCCGTGAACGTAGCCGATGGTTATCAGCACGTAGGCGGGGATCAGCGCGAATATAGGGTTGCCCCCGTTGAAGGCCATCCGGCGCAGCCCGAACCAGGTCAGGGGAAGCAGGCTGAAAACCATGAGCCCGGTGACCCAGGAGGCGGCGTCGATGTACACGGTGAATCCGGTGAGGGTCACGGCGACACCCGCGATCGCCGACCATTCCGGCTTTGCCTGGTAGCTCCTGGCGAGCAGGAACGTGCCGGCGGCCAGCACGCAGAGGAAGACGATCTTGAGAATCGTCGAAAAGACGACGATGTTGGCCGATGTGCTGGCCAGCCAGCCGATCAGGAGAATGAGCGGATTCCAGATGCCCCATTGGCCCTCGGCGGCATAGTTGCCGGCCCCCCAGGCACTGTCGCTGAAGAGCGGCCACTCCCCTGCGCTGAGTTTGGTTCCAATTTCGAACCAGATGCCAAACGCCCCGGCCTGGGTATCGTCATAGTAGTAGAACCTGTTATTGCTAAGAAGCGGAATCAGCGACCCAAGGAAGGCAGCGGCCACCGTCGCTGCCAGCCACATGAGGTCGCTGCGCCGACGCGAGTGAATCACAAACTGCCCTCGGACTCCGCGTGCGCCGAACGCCGCCGCAGCTCTGCCACGACAGCGTGCACTTCCCCGTCCATGACCACCTTGCCGTGCTCGAGCAGTACGCCGCGCTCACAGACGGTGGCGACCAGGTCCAGGTCGTGGCTCACCACAAACAGGGTTTTCCCCATTTCCGAGAGTTCCTTGATCTTCGCGATGCACTTGCGCTGGAAGGGCTCGTCGCCCACCGCGAGGATCTCGTCGATCAGGAAGACCTCCGGATCCGTGTGCACAGCGATGGAAAACGCCAGCCGCAGGTACATGCCGGAGGAATAGAACTTCACTTCGGTGTCGATGAACTCGCCGATCTCCGAGAATTCCACGATCGAGTCGAATTTCTCGTCGATCTGCTTCTCGGTCATGCCAAGGATGGCACCGTTGAGGTAGACGTTGTCCCGGCCGCTGAGGTCATGGTGGAAGCCTGCGCCGACTTCGATGAGCCCGGCCACGCGGCCGCGCGTGCGCACCGTTCCGCCGTCGGGCTGCAGGACGCCGGAAATGAGCTTCAGGAGGGTCGATTTTCCGGAACCGTTGAGGCCCATGAGCGCCACGGTCTCGCCCTGTTTAACCTCCAGCGAAACGTGATCGAGGGCCAGGAATTTCTTCGACAGGTCCCCCTTCCGGCCCTTGACCAGCCAGACCAGGGCCTCTTTGAGGGAACGGGTGTGGCGCAGGACGAACTGCTTCCGGAGGTCGATGCAGCTGATGGCCACATGGCCGTGCGAGGTCATGTCAGAGCTCCTGTGCGAAGTGGACGGCGAGCCGGCGGAACGTCAACTGTCCGAGGAACAGCAGGCCGAGGGAGATCATCATGGCGATCGGCAGCCAGACGGTCAGCAGGCCCGGAGGAATGGTCTCAATCGTCAATTGTTCGGCGTTGAGCGTCGGTTCCCAGAAGACCCAGTGGAAGACCTCGACGGCGACCGTCATGGGGTTGAGCTGGTAGACCCAGAACCAGGAGCCCATCACGTTCTCGACCATCGTCCACACGTAGAGGACGGGTGAAGCCCACGTCACCACCATGACGATCATGTCGACGATATTTTCGGAATCACGGAAATAGACGTTGATGGCGCCGAAGATCAGGCCCAGTCCGGTGGCGAGAACCGCGACCATGAGGAAGATCAGGACGGCGGCGGCCAGCTGAAGGATCGACGGCGTCCATCCCACCACGAGGCACGCGCCGACCAGCACCAGGAGTTGCGGCAGGAAGTGCGCCGCGGACACCCAGACCGTGGCCACCGGGAAGAGCTCCCGCGGCAGGTAGATCTTCCGGATCAGATCCCGGTTGTCGACGATTGATCGCGTGGCGTTGGAGAGGCACTCGGTGAAGAAGTTGACCAGCACAATGCCGGCAAAAAGATAGATCGCATAGTTTGGCGTACCCCGCTGGAGGTCCAGGAAGACGCCCAGCGCCACGAAGTAGATCAGGAACTGCACGAGTGGCTTGACGTACGACCACAGGAGCCCCAGCACCGAGCCCCGGTACCGCACCTTGATTTCCTTGCGTACCAGGAGCTTCAGGAGGAAGCGGTCCCCGAAGACGTCCAGGAGCCCCCGCCCGCTTCCGGGCCTAACCAGCTGGTCGGTCTGACCCGCCATCTAGTCGCCGTCCTTGGAGTTCGCCTCGAACGTCTTCTTCCACGCATCGAAGGAGCTGATCTCCGCTACGGCGGACCGGTACTGCTGGGCAAGTTTGTCCCACTCGCGGAAGAGCTGCAGGTGCAGCCGCGTCGCTTCGGTCAACATTGATTTCAGCTTCTTGGGGTCCCGCTGGTACCAGGACGCGCCCGTGCCTTCGGCGTTGGACACCACGACGCTGTCATAGTGGGCCACCCTGTACCAGCGGTTGTCCCGGTGGGCCAGATACCCCTGCGGCCTTTCGGTACTTTCCGGGCCGGGCGCTTTGATCAGCTGGCGCGCGACGGTCTTGATGCCCCACGGAATCAGCTGCTTCTTGCTGGGCAGCCCCACAACGGTCCCGCCCATTGGCCCGCGGCCGATCTTGGGCGCCGGGAAGTCATCGACATCTTCCTTCAGCTGGGCGTCGGGGTAGTCGGCCTTCAGGGCGTTGATTTCGGGCAGCTTGGTACCGAGCACCTTGTGGAGGTCGTCGGGGCCCTTCAGGAGGTCGCGCAGGGCGTCGATGTGTCCGTGCTCGGTGAAGTACTGCATCGACACGAGGTGCTTGACGTCGGACTGGAACGATTCGCGCAGCACCCGGCCGCCCTTGGGGTACGGGCTGTGGATCAATGTGGTGATCAGCCGGTTGCGCGCGTGGAAGTAGGCCTGCCAGCCGACGAGGTCGTCCTTGTCGATCCAGGACACGTGCCAGACGGCAGCGCCGGGCATCGATACCGTGGCAAAGCCGGCTTCCCGTGCCCGCAGTCCGTATTCGGCGTCGTCCCATTTAATGAACAACGGCAGCGACAACCCGATTTCCTGGATCACCTTGGTGGGGATCAGGCACATCCACCAGCCGTTGTAGTCCACGTCCACGCGGCGGTGCAGCCACGGGGTCTGGCGAAGGTTCGCGACGCTGAAATCGTGCCGCGTCTCCATATCGGCGTGCGGCAGGGCCGGCACGATCCGGTAGGGGTCCACGACCTCGCCGAAGGTGTGCAGGACGCTGCGGTTGTAAAGGTCGAACATGTGGCCGCCGACAATCGTCGGCTTGCGGCAGTGATCCGCGAACGTCAGGAGCCGCACGATGCTTTCGGGTTCGACGACGATGTCGTCGTCGAGCAGCAGGGCGTAGTCACTGCCGTTTTCGACGGCCTCGAACATGCCGCGCGCGAAGCCTCCGGAGCCGCCAAGGTTTGCCTGGTTGATGATCCGAAGCTTGCCTCCGAGGGCATCCCGGACCGCCGCGAAGCCCTCCTGGTCTTCGACTTTCTGCGTCCCCTGGTCCACGATCAGGATTTCCTTGACGTTCTCAAGGACGTCCGGGTTATCCGCCAGGATGCGGGCGTTGTTGAGGCAGAAGTCAGGCTTGTTCATGGTCGTGATTTCCAGGGTGACCTGCCCCTTGGGGCGGTCGGTCCCCGCGGTCTCCCACTGGGCGCTCTCGAGCACCAGCCCGTCCGCGCTGGCGGCGAGATCGAACCAGTACCACCCGCCGTCGCCGAACGGCTTGAGCGAAAGCTCGAACAACGAGGTAGTGTCACCGTCGACGTGGACACCGTCGACGCGCTGGACGGAGCCGCGGGCGTTCGACTTGTACACGGTGACAGTGCCGGTGCCGCTCGTCCGGACGGCCAGCCTGATGTCCCGGACCGAAGTCCAGCGCCGCCAGTAGCTCGCGGCGAATGCGTTGAAATAGGTGCCGAAAGAGATCTGTTCACCGGACCGGACGCGCATCGAATGCCGGGTGAGGAGGTCCTCGAAGTGCGCCTGCTGGCTGCCGGAACTGAACATCTGCAGTTTGTCTTCGGGAAGCTTGGGGGTCCGGGCCAGCTCGTCATTCTCGCGCAGCCGGATGCCGCTCGCCGTCCCCGCGTCGGCATACAGGGAAACCGTGTCCGGCTGGTCCGCCGAGGGCAGGATGACGCGCTGGATCGTGGCCCAGGCTGTGGTTCCGTCAGCGGCGCTCATGCGTCCACTCCTCCGCTTTCAATCGTGGCGCCGGCCTCGAAATGCGGCCGGATCTTGTTGTCGAACATGGTCAGGGCGGAGCCGATGGCCATGTGCATGTCAAGGTACTTGTAGGTGCCGAGCCGTCCGCCGAAGAGGACGTCCTTCTCGGCCGCCGCCAGGTCGCGGTACTTGAGCAGGCGCTCACGGTCCGCGGCGGTGTTGATCGGGTAATAAGGCTCGTCGCCCTTTTCGGCCGCCCGGGAGAATTCGCGCATGATGACGGTCTTTTCCGTCTGGTAGTCGCGCTCCGGGTGGAAGTGGCGCGGCTCGATGATCCGCGTGTAGGCAACATCGGCGTCGTTGTAGTTGACCACCGACGTCCCCTGGAAGTCGCCGACGTCGAGCACTTCCTCCTCGAAGTCGATGGTGCGCCAGGACAGGTCGCCCGCGGCGAAGTCGAAGTAGCGGTCGACGGGTCCGGTGTAGACCACGGGAATGTTGCCGACGACCTTGTTCCTGCTGTAGTCGTGCGACTCATCGAAGAAGTCGGTGTTCAACCGGACCTCGATGTTCGGGTGTTCCGCCATCTTCTCGATCCAGGCGGTGTAACCGTTCGTCGGAAGGCCCTCGTACGTGTCGTTGAAGTACCGGTTGTCGTAGTTGTAGCGCACCGGGAGGCGGGAGATGATGCCCGCGGGCAGGTCTTTCGGATCGGTCTGCCACTGCTTGCCGGTGTAGTGCTTGATGAACGCCTCGTACAGCGGCCGGCCGATGAGCTGGATGCCCTTGTCGTTCAGGTTCTGCGGATCGGTACCGGCGAGCTCCCCGGCCTGTTCCTGGATGAGCTCCTTCGCCTGCCCCGGGGTCAGGTTGGCGCGGAAGAACTGGTTGATGGTGGCCAGGTTGATCGGCAGGGAATACACCTCACCTTTGTGGACCCCATACACCTTGTGCACGTAATTGGTGAACGTTGTAAAGCGGTTCACGTACTCCCAGACCCGCTCGTTGGAGGTGTGGAAAAGGTGGGCGCCGTAGCGGTGCACCTCGATGCCGGTCTGCTCTTCCTTTTCGCTGTAGGCATTGCCGCCGATGTGATGCCGGCGGTCGATGACAACGACCTTCAAGCCCAGCTCCGTGGCGGCCTGTTCTGCGATTGTCAGGCCGAAAAAGCCCGACCCTACGATGACGAGGTCAGCGGTCACAAACTCTCCTGGTTCGAATGCGGGCAGCGCAATGTTTCGCATTGTCTGCTGTTCTAGCCTACCCGAGCGCCAAACGGAATCGGCCACGGCCGCTGTCGTCCACATAGACGGAATCCCCCGGCGCCGGTCACGCCGGGCGCGCCTAGCGTGGGATCCAAACGACCATGCGGGAAAGGATTTCTCCCCGATGCTGCTGCACTGCACGCTGGTTCCGGCCCCGGGGTCCGCACTCACCTCCGGACCGGTGGAACTGGCCATCGAAGTGCCGGCCGCGTGCCCCGGCGCGGAACTCCAGGCGGCCATCTCACGGCGTTTCGGAACCGGGGACCTGACAGTAGACCGGGTGCCGGTCGCCGGTCTGGACGTCGGCGAGGCCCCCCTTGTCCACGGCGCCGTCCTGGTGGACGGCGCGGTGCCGGCTGCCCCCATGCAAGCGGCACCGCTAATCCTGGTCGTGCATGGCGGTCCGGCCGCCGGCCTGGTCGTGCCGCTGCGGCGCGGGCGGTTCCGGATCGGCCGCCGCGGCACCGAGATCGTGATTCCGGATGCCGAAATGTCCCGCGAACATGCGCGGCTGGACGTGACTGATTCCGCCGTCACACTCCTCGATCTTGGGAGCGCCAACGGGGTCAGCGTTGACGGACGGAAGGTGCACACGTCGGCCGTTTCCACCGAGTCCTTGATTCAGTGCGGTGGCTCGTCGATGTCCGTGGTCTTCGGCGGCACCCTGGACTCCGGTATCCCGGCCGCTGCCGGTTCCGACGTCTCGGCACCGTTGCTGGTCAGCAATCCCGCGGCGCCCGGCAACAGGGCGGCACTGCTGCTGACTGCCCTCCTGCCTTTCGCCATCGGGGTCGGCCTGGCCATCCTGACCGGATGGTGGATGTTCCTGGCTTTTACCGCGGTGTCGGCCGTTTCGGTTCTCGTGCCCGCCGCCGCCGGCCGAAGGCAGCGCCGCGAACTCAGGTCTGCTGTCGCCGCGGCAGCGCGCGAGGATAAGGAACGACGGCGACGGGCCGCACCCTCCGCCGGGGAGCTTTCCCTGCGGGGTTCACCGGCTGGACCCGACCCGCTGAAGGCGGCCGCCAGCAGGGGCACGGTCTGCCCGGGCCCGGTCTGGCTGCGGCTCGGACAGGCCCAGCAGCGCGCGAATATCCGTCTGGAACCACCGGATCCCGGCTTCCGGCCACCGCTGCTCGGAACAATGCCGGTGACGCTTGACCCCGGGACGGCGGTGACCGCCCTGCGGGGACCGGAACCCGCCATGGCCGGGCTGGTCAGATCCGTTGTGCTGCAGCTTGCCTGCTACCCCGCCGCCCGGCGGACCAGAATCGTTATCCATGGCCCCACCCCGCCGCTTCTTGCTGCGCGCTTCCTCGCTGCCGCAACTCTCAGCGCGGACGAGGCTTCGACCCTGGAAACCCTGGCGGCCGGCTTCGGTCAGGACTATGAGCGCGGAGTGCTGCTGATCGTCACAGCCCCGGCAACCGCCGCCTTGCGCTCCGCAGCGGTCAACCGCGGCTGGCAGGTCCTCGACTGCTCCGGCGATCCGGCACCGGCCGCGGGCGCGGGTGCGGGCTCGGCCGCGGACCTTGTCCTCACGGAGCGCACCGCCCGGCTATCATCCGCCGGGACGTCGCTGGAATTTTCCCCCGATCTGGTTCCATCCGGCGTCTTCGACCGCAACTGCCGCCGCCTGCAGGCCGCCGGGCCCGCGGCTGTCCCCCGGACGGGCATGCCGGCAGCACGCTCCCTGGGCGAGCTGCTCCCGCTTTCGGCGGCGGGCATAGCGTCCCGGTGGGCCGAGTCCGCCGGCGCCCGTGGTCTTCCCGTCCCGGTGGGCGTCGGAAGTTCCGGCCCGTTGCAGCTGGATCTGCAGGCGGACGGCCCCCACCTTCTGGTCGCGGGAACCACTGGATCCGGCAAATCAGAATTTCTCCGGACCCTGGCCGCGGCATTGGCGGCCGGCCACCCGCCTGACCGCGTCAATCTGCTGCTGATCGATTTCAAGGGCGGTTCCGGGCTGCGGCCGCTGTCCGGTCTGGCGCACTGCGTGGGGCTTCTCACCGATCTGGACATCAACGGGGTGGCACGCACCCTGGTCTCCTTGCGTGCGGAGGTACACCGCCGGGAAGAGCTGTTCGCCTCGCACCGGGCCGCAGATCTGCGGGCCTACGAGTCGGTGGTTCCGTCCGGGCCGCCGCTGCCCCACCTGGTCGTCATCATCGATGAGTTCAGGATGCTCGTTGACGAGGCCCCTGAAGCACTCACCGAGTTGATGCGGATTGCTGCCATCGGACGCTCGCTCGGCATCCACCTCGTTATGGCAACCCAGCGTCCCCAGGGCGCCGTGTCCCCGGACATCCGTGCAAACGTGACCAGCTGCGTCGCCCTTCGGGTCCAATCCGAGCTGGAATCCTTCGACATCATCAATTCCCGGCTGGCGGCGGCCATCCCGATTACGAGTCCGGGCCGTGCCTACCTTGTCCGCGGAAATGAAGCGCCGGAGGAGTTTCAGACGGCCACGATCGGTTTGGCCGGCCCGGGGATGACCCGCAGCCCCACCGTGATGCGGGCGACGGAATTCCTGAACGGCCCGGTGGCGGACGAGTCCCCCGGCGTGGCCGGTGGCGCCGATCCGCAATACGGACGGGCGGTCACCGAGCTGGCGGACGCGGTAACCGCGGTCTGGGAGGCGGCCTGCGGCGGGCCGCTGCACCGTCCCGTCGCCCCGCCGCTCCCCAAACGGTTGCCGTTTCCCCGGGACGGCAGCCGCGGCATGATGAGGCTGGGGCTGGTGGACGTTCCGGAAGAACAACGCGTCGCCGAGTTCGGCTGGCATCCTGGCCTCCACGGCCATCTGGGCCTGGTCTCCGGGAACACCGGCGGCGCCGACGCCGCCCTGGGACTCATCGTGAATCAGCTGCTCGGCTGCAGCGACGAACGCCACCTGTACGTCCTCGATGCCGCCGGGTCCTTCCACGCAGCGTCCACATCTCCGCGCGTCGGAGCACTCGTGGGACTGCGCGAACTTCGCCGGGCGGCGCGGGTGCTGGAGCGTGTCTCCGAGGAAATGACGCGGAGACTGGGAACTGCCGGCACGGTCGGGCTACCTGCCCTTGTGCTGGCGCTGTGCGGCTGGGGATCCTGGGTCTCCGCGTTCCGGGCGGGTCCCCTGGCGTGGGCCGAAGACCTGGTCCAGGACATCGTGCGGGACGGCGCAAGGGCAGGGATCACCGTCCTTGTTGCCGGTGAACGCGAGCTCGTGGCGTCACGGTTCTTCGCGGCCATTCCCAACCGGATCTTCGTGCCTGCCGGCTCGACGGAAGAGGGACGGCTGGCCTGGCCCCGGCTGCCCCTCACTGAAGCGGTTGCCGGCCGCGTCGTGGTTTTTGGGCCGCTGTCCGCCGCGTCCGCCGCGTCCGCCCCGTCCGGTCACGTGGGGCAGCTTTTTGAGCCGTGCGCCCCCGCCGCCCGGGGCGCGGCCACCCGCGCTGCAGGCATCCGGCCGTTCCGCGTCGAGCCCCTGCCCGGGCTGGTGACGGCCGCCGAAGTCCTGGCTCTGGCGTCAGGCTTGCCTGCCCTTCCCGGCCGCCTGTGCCTGGGCGTCGGCGGCGACGAACTCCTCCCGGCGGGCGTTCCGCTGCCTCCCGGCGCCGTCCTTACCGTCCTCGGCGGCTCCGCTTCCGGGAAGACTTCGCTGCTGTCCGCACTACCTGGCCTCAATCCGTCCGTCAGCTGCCTGCAGGCCCCGGGCGATCCGGAACGGTACTGGACCAGGACCCACGAGGCCGCGCTCACGGGTGCGCTGGACCCGGCGGCGATTCTCCTGGTGGACGACCTCGACCTGCAGTCACCAGAGACCAACGCCCGGCTGCTCCTGCTGAACAACCTCGGCTGGCGGGTCGTCCTGACCGCCGGCTTCGGCCCGGGCATCCGGCAACGGGTCCCGGTGGCCCAAACCGGTGCCGGACAGGGACGGGGCATCCTGATCGCCCCGCGGGGCTTAATGGATGGGGAGCTCTTCGGCGTCAGGTTCGAACTCGAACAGAGCCCTCCGCCGGGCCGGGCGGTCGTGATTTCTGACGGGCGGGCTCGGGCGGTGCAGCTGGCGGTGGACCCCGCCGCGGGCGGCAGCACCGGAGGACCAGGACCGTGAGGGCCTGGCTGCCCTACCGGGCCGGCTCGGCTACAGCGCGGGAGGTGCCCCGCCGGCGCGGGACGCGAACGCGATGACACGCTTGTCAAACAGCAAAACGATGGCGAGAACGGCCGGCACGAGCATGGCCAGGCCTGCCAGGGGGTATCCGCCCGTCATGGTGGGAAAGCCGATGGTGAGCGTGAAGAGCTGCGCCACCAGCGCGCCCGCGCGCGGCCAGCGGTATCCGCGGAACAGGAACAGGGCCACGGCAATAAGCCAGGCGGAGAAGGCCAGCAGGAGCCCCAGCGTGAACACCGCGCCCCAGAAGGAGAGCACGGGGGCGCCGGTCAGCAGCTGGCTTCCGTACCAGATGGCCGCCACCAGCAGGGCGGTCGCTTCCAGTGCCACGATGACTGCTATGACCCGGATGCCCGGGGGCCGAACCAGGGGAAGCCGGGAGCCGGGGTCGCGGCTGCCTGCAGTTTCGGAGGAGTTCTCAGGGTCTCTTGACACACTGGCACAGTACCGGACATAGTCGTCTAGATGTGAGGGCGCCGCCAGCCAATGTGATGCATCGCTCACGATCCCCAGGCATTTTTCAGCCCAGTACCCCTTGTTTACGCAGCGTTAACATGACACGCTTAATCGAGATGACCGAGGGGGCCCCAGAGGGCCCCTTTCTTATGAAGCCTCTAGTGAATAATTTCACAAGGAATTTAAATGTGTGCCCAGGAAATGGAGTGACTGATCAGCATGGATTGGCGTAACCGCGCAGCGTGCCTTGACAAGGACCCGGAGCTTTTCTTCCCCGTAGGAAACACCGGTCCTGCCCTCCTGCAGATCGAGGAAGCCAAAAGTGTTTGCCGTCGATGCCCCGTTGTCGACACCTGCCTGCAGTGGGCACTCGAATCCGGCCAGGACGCCGGCGTCTGGGGTGGAATGAGCGAGGACGAACGCCGCGCCCTGAAGCGCCGCGCAGCCCGCGCCCGCCGCGCCTCCTAGTACCGGGCACCTGACGCTGGCCCGCCGGTGACCGGCCGGCCGACAGGACAGAAATGGCCGCAGACCTTCGTCTGCGGCCATTGTCCGTTAAGCCGCCGGCAGCGGGCAGCGCCTCCGTCGGTCGGCTAGCGTGTGGCCAGGCTCAAAACAATCCGGACAGCTGTTCCGCCGCCCTCCCGGGCACTCCACTGGATGCTGCCGCCCAGTTCGCTCGTCACCAGGGTGCGCACAATCTGCAGGCCAAGTCCCTCCACGTAAGGGGTGGCCGGGATACCAACACCGTCGTCCGCCACCGTCACGGTGAGCAACTCGTCACCGTCCTCGCTTTCGGAGCGGTCCGCGATCAGCCAGACGGTTCCCGTCCGGCCTTCCAGGCCATGTTCGACGGCGTTCGCCACCAGCTCGTTGATCACCAGCGCCAGCGGGGTGGCGGAGTCGCTCGGGAGCTCCCCGAAGAGTCCGGAGCGCGCCGTCTTCACTTGCTGCGACGGGGAAGCCACCTCGGCGGAGAGCCGGAACTGGCGGCCGATGAGTTCATCGAAATCGACGCTTTGGGTCAGGCCCTGCGACAGCGTTTCGTGCACGAGGGCAATCGTGGCCACCCGCCGCATCGCCTGCTCGAGTCCCTGCTTTGCCTCGTCGCTGACCATGCGCCGTGACTGCATCCGCAGCAGGGCAGCAACCGTCTGCAGGTTGTTCTTGACCCGGTGGTGGATCTCGCGGATCGTGGCGTCCTTCGTGACAAGTTCCATCTCCCGCCGCCGCAGCTCCGAGACATCCCGGCAGAGGACCAGGGCACCAAAGCGCTGCTGTTCATCGCGCAGGGGAATGGCCCGCAGCGACAGGCTGACCCCGCGGGACTCAATTTCACTGCGCCACGGCATGCGTCCCGTGACAACCAGCGGCAAGGTCTCGTCCACCAGTCGCCGGTCCTTCAGCAGGCCCGCGGTCACCTCAGCCAGGCTCCGGCCCTCCAGCGACTCGCCGTCCCCGAGCCGGCGGAACGCGGAAACCCCGTTGGGGCTCGCATACTGGACGATGCCCTCGGCGTCGAGCCTGATCAGACCGTCACCGACGCGCGGCGCGCCGCGGCGGGAACCGGTGGGCGAGGCAAAGTCCGGCCACAGGCCCAGCGTGCCCATCCGCAGCAGGTCATAGGCGCATTGCCGGTAGGTCAGCTCCAGCCGCGACGGCATCCGCGAGCTGGAAAGGTCCATGTGCGTCGTGACGATCGCCAGGGTCCTGCCGTTGCGGACCATCGGCACGGCTTCCACACGGAGGGCCATGTCGCTGCTCCAGTTGGTCTCGTTGGAGCGTTCGATGATGCGGCTCTCCCACGCCTTGTCGACCAGCGGCTTCAGATCGGACCGGATCCCCTCCCCCACGAAGTCGGAGTGGAACACCGTATGCGTGGTGGAGGGGCGGACGTGGGCCAGCGCCACATAACCGAGCTCAGGGTGCGGAAACCACAGTGCCAGGTCCGCGAACGCCAGGTCCGCGACCATCTGCCAGTCGCCGACCAGGAGGTGCAGCCACTCGGCATCCCCAGGCCCGAAATCAGCATGCTCCCTGATAGGGTCCGTAAAGATTGCCACAGCACCTCCATTTGCGACGGCGGCAGGGTCAGCTGCCTAGCGTCGAACGATTGACCTCAAGAGCCTCAATGCTACCGACAACGAGGCCATGTCATCGGCCTCGAGCGCGTTCACCTCGTCAAACATGGTCTTCGCCCGCTCCAGCTGCTCAGCATTCTGGCTTTCCCAGGCTGCGAGCCGTTCCTCCGCAGGCATGTCCGCCGGCGTTGCCTCCAGCACAGCCGTGGTCATGTCCGAAACGGTCGAGTAGAGATCGTCACGAAGGGCCGCCCGGGCCAGGGCCTGCCAGCGATCCTTCCTCGGCAGCTTGGTGATGCGCTCAAGCAGGGAGTCAGCGTGGAAGCGGTTGAACACCGTGTAGTAGACGTGGGCGATGTTCGACACGGGTTCCGGGCTGACGTGGACAATCTTGGCGATGTCGAGCAGCACGAAGCTCTCGAACAGTTCCGCCCAGCGGTGGGCCAGATCCTCCGGCAGGTCCCAGCTGCGCGCCTTTTCGAGCCATTCGGCCACCCGGGCCCGGTCGTCGCCGCGCAGGTAGTCCAGCAGGCGTGCCCGCATCGGATCCATCAGCGGCTTGAACTCGCCCACGATGTCGGCGATCGGCCGGGACGCGTTGCCCTGGCTCAGGACCCACCGCACGGCACGGTCCAGGAGCCGGCGGATATCCAGGTGGATGGTGCTCCAGTGCTCTGTCGGGAAGGATGCCGGCAACTCATTGAGTTCCCCGATCATGATGTTGAGTTCGTAGACTTCACGGAGCGCCACGAAGGCCTTCGCGACAGCGGCCTCGGTGGCCGAGGTCTCTTCCATCGCCCGGAACACAAACGTGATGCCGCCCATGTTGATCATGTCGTTCGCCACCACCGTCGCGATGATTTCGCGCCGCAGCGGATGGGTGTCGAGCTCGGCGTCGAACCTGTCCCGCAGCTGCTGCGGGAAGTAGGCCCGCAAAGTTCCCCGGAACCAGGGGTCCTCGGCCAGGTCGCTGTCCCGGAGAGCCGAAGCGAGCTCAATCTTGGCGTAGGCCGCCAGCACCGACAGCTCGGGCGAGGTCAGGCCCTGGCCCTGTTCCAGCCGCTCGCGCAGCGTCTCAGTGGTCGGAAGCGCCTCCAGATCGCGCTTCAGGTCCGCGGACTTCTCCAGCCAGTCCATCAGGCGCTCATAACTGGGGCTCCATTCAGAGACCCGCATCCGGTCATTGAGCAGCAGGATGTTCTGGTCGATATTGTCCTCCAGCACGAGCCGGCCGACTTCGTCGGTCATCGATGCCAGGAACTCCGAACGCTCCGCCGGCTCCAGCTTCCCCGCGGCAACCATCCGGTCCACGAAGATCTTGATGTTGACCTCGTGGTCGGAGCAGTCCACGCCGGCGGAGTTGTCGATCGCGTCGGTGTTCAGGATGACGCCCTGGAGGGCAGCCTCAATTCGGCCGCGCTGCGTCATGCCCAGGTTTCCGCCTTCACCGATAACCTTTACGCGCAGATCGCGGCCGTCGACGCGGATGGAGTCGTTGGCCTTGTCGCCGACCTCGGCATTGGTTTCCGTGCTGGCTTTGACGTAGGTGCCGATTCCGCCGTTGTACAGCAGGTCGGCGGGGGCGAGCAGGATCGCGCGCAGCAGTTCGGGCGGGCTGAGCTGGGTGGTCCCGTCGGGCAGTCCGAGCGCGGACCGCACCTGGTCGGAGACCGGGATGGACTTCGCCTGGCGGGCGAACACACCCCCGCCTTTGCTGATCAGCGCCTTGTTGTAGTCGTCCCAGGATGAACGGGGCAGTTCGAAGAGCCGCTGGCGCTCGACGAAGGACACGGCCTCGTCCGGGGTGGGATCGAGGAAGATATGCCGGTGGTCGAAGGCCGCGAGCAGGCGGATGTGCTTGGAGAGCAGCATGCCGTTGCCGAACACGTCGCCGGACATGTCGCCGACGCCGACGACCGTAAACGGCTCGGACTGCGTGTCCAGGTCCAGCTCGCTGAAGTGGCGCTTGACCGACTCCCAGGCACCGCGGGCGGTGATGCCCATGGCCTTGTGGTCGTAGCCGACCGAGCCGCCGGAGGCGAAGGCATCGCCGAGCCAGAAACCGTACTCCGCGGCCAGCCCGTTGGCGATGTCGGAGAACGAGGCCGTTCCCTTGTCGGCGGCTACGACGAGGTAGGAATCGGCGTCGTCGTGCCGGACGACGTCGGCGGGCGGCACCGGCTGTTCCCCCTCCTGCGTCGTAACGAGGTTGTCGGTGACGTCCAGGAGTCCGCGGATGAACGTCTTGTAGCTTTCGACGCCTTCCGCCATCCATGCGGTGCGGTCCGCCGCCGGGTCCGGGAGTTGTTTGGCGTAGAAACCGCCTTTGGCGCCGGTGGGCACGATCACGGCGTTCTTCACGGTCTGCGCCTTGACCAGGCCAAGGATCTCGGTACGGAAATCCTCCCGCCGGTCCGACCAGCGCAGCCCGCCACGGGCCACCTTGCCGAAGCGAAGGTGCACACCCTCGACCCGGGGCGAGTAGACCCAGATCTCGAACATGGGCCGGGGGGACGGCAGGCCCTCGATACCGGACGGGTTCAGCTTGAAACTGAGATGGGGCTTGTTCTGGTAATAGTTGGTCCGGAGCGTCGCCTGGATCAGGTTCTTGAAGGTGCGCAGCACCCGGTCGGCGTCGAGGGTCGCGACCCGTTCGATCGCGGCGTCCAGCCCGGCAAGGACCTCGTCCTGCCGGACCCGGCGTGCGTCCTCGCCGAGCGAGGGATCAAAACGGGCCTCGAACAGGGCGCTGAGTCCGCGGCTGACATCAGGATTGGCGAGCAGGGTGTCGGCCAGGAATCCGTAGGAGTTGGTGTTGCCCATCTGCCGCATGTACTTGGCGTAGGCGCGCAGCACGACGACCTGGCGCCACTGCATCCCTTCGCGGAGCACCAGCCGGTCGAAGCTGTCCGATTCCACCGCACCGGACACCGCGGCGCCAAAGGAGTCCGCGAGCAGCCGGCCCGTCGTGACCGGGTCCACGCCTGCCGGGTACTTCAGGCCCAGGTCGTAAAGGAAGAAGTCGCGGTGGTCCGCCGTTTCGATCTCGAACGGCCGCTCGTCCAGGACCTCGAGGCCCAGGTTGTGGAAGTAGGGCAGGATCTGGCTCAGGCTCTTGGGCTCGAGCATGTAGAGCTTAACGCGTGCGTCCTCTTCCAGCGTCGCTCCGGCCCCGTCGGGGAGGTAGACGTGGACGCCGGGATGTTCCCTGGCCGTTTCCGCGGCCGCCGCGGCAACGGCACCGTATTTCTCGAAGCGGGCGATGTCCTCCAGGGCATCCTCCACCTCGTAGTCGACGCGGTAGCCCGCCGGGAAGGCCTCGGCCCAGACGGCGGCAAGTTCCTTGGCGCCGTCGCCCTTGACCCCACCGGCCCCGTCGGCGCGGGCGCGGAGGACCTCGGCGATGCCTTCGCTCCAGGAGCGGGCCGCGCGGACAAGGCGCTTCTCGAGCTCGTCGCTGTTGACGTTGCTGACATCGGCGTTCTTCGGAAGCCTGATCCGGAAGAAGAGCCTGGCCAGCGCGGATTCGGTCATCCGCGCCTCGTAGTCGATGGACACGGCGTCAAAAGTCCCGCGGAGTTCCTCCTCGATGCGCAGCCGCACGTTGGTCGTGTACCGGTCGCGCGGAAGGTAGACGAGGGCGGACATAAAGCGCCCGTAGATGTCGGGACGAAGGAACAACCGGGTCCGGCGCCGTTCCTGCAGCCGCTGGATGCCGGTCGCAATGGCGGCCAGATCCGGGACTTCGATCTGGAAGAGCTCATCACGGGGGTAGGTTTCGAGGATGCCCAGGAGGTCCTTGCCGGAGTGGGAATCCGGCGGGAAGCCGGCCTGGCTCAGCACCGCGGCGACCTTCTCGCGGACCACCGGGATGTCGCGCACGGAGCCGGCATAGGCCGTGGTGGCGAAGAGCCCGATAAAGCGGCGCTCGCCGTTGACGTTGCCGGCCGCGTCGAAGCTCTTGACCCCGATGTAGTCCAGGTACGCGGGGCGGTGGACGGTGGAGCGGGAGTTGGCCTTCGTGATGACGAGCGCGCGCTTTTCGCGCGCTTTTTTACGGCCCGTCTCGGTAAGGTGCTGGATCTGGTGCGGCGTATCGGCGCCGCCGCGCAGCAGCCCGAGGCCGCTCTCTTCCCGGGGTTCCAGGACATCCTCACCGGATTCGTTCCTGAGGTCGTATTCGCGGTAGCCGAGGAAAGTGAAGTTCCCGTCATCGAGCCAGCGGAGCAGCTCCTGGGCCTGACGGAGTTCGGCAATCTGCGCGGGGTTCGCCAGCGTGTCCAGGTCCTGCGAAATCTGAAGCGCCTGGTTCCGCATCTTCTGCCAGTCCTCGACGGCGGCACGCACGTCGCCGAGCACCCTCTCGACGCCATCCACCAGCGCGGCACGCTTCGCATCGTCGACTCGGTCGATTTCGACGGCGATCCAGGATTCCATGTGGGAGGCGTTGTCACCCTGCGCAATCAGCTGCGAAAGGTTCGGCATCGCGGCCGTATCGCCGCTGGAGATGCCCAGATGCGAGGGGACCCGGGCGACCTTGACGAGTGCGCCGCTCTCCCGGTTGCGGGTCACAACGAACAGCGGATGCATAACGAGGTGGATGGGGGCTTTCTGCCGGACAAGTTCGGCATTGACCGAGTCCACGAGGAAGGGCATATCGTCCGTGACGATGTAGACGACGCTGCGGTCGGCCTCGTCGGTGATCATGATGTTGGCGACGCCGGGGAAACGGTTCGCCGCCGTCTGGCGGTGCGTCTGCGCCCGCGCAGCGAGCAACTCCTGGGGGTACGCCCGCGCGTCTTCCTCGGCGAGGTGCTCGTAATAGTTCCTCAGGTAGCCTTCTCCGGCACCGATCGAAACGGGTTGATCCTGCACGCTGGACCCAGACGACATCGACAAACGCCTCCATCAAGAAGTTCGCGGCCGCTTCGTTGCGGCCCTCAAACCGAGCCTAGCCCTTAAGCAGACGCCTCGCTGTGGAAGAAAGTACAGAGGATCGGCGGTTTCGCTGGACGGGTGCACAAACGAGGGCGGCGATCCCCTGCCGGAGCGGGGAATCAGGCGCGGCCTCCAGCAGGAGGGACCCTGCGAGCAGGGCCGCGTCGGTCGAGACCGGATCGGACGGCAGGAACGCCGAGAGCGGGGCGGCGGGGCCGTACCGCTCCCACGCATCACGGAGTTGACGCTCCGGGGAACGCCCCACTGCGGACTGCCGGACTTTGTTCAGCACCACCCGCGGGGACGCATTCGGGACGGCCAATTCGAGTTCCGCCAGGCCCCGGACCAGCCGCGGGACACCGATCGAGTCCGCAGCCCCGACGGCGAACACCGTGTCCGCCAGTTCAAGGCTCCTCAGCGTCGCGGCATTGCGTCGCGGCGCCATCGTGTCGAAGCTCAGCTCTTCGTCACTTTCGAGGCAGAAGCCTGTATCAATGACGGTCACGTCAACGACATGCCGGGCCCGGGCCAGCACCAGGGAAATTGCTGCGGCACGGAGTTCGGTCCAGCGGTCCGCGCGGGTGATCCCGGTCAGCACGCGGAAGGTTCCCGTTCTCGTGGCCACCGGAACGGCAACCCGGAGCAGCGCTTCCGGGTCAAGGAGGCCCTGGTCCGCCAGGCGGCAGGCCTGTGCGAGCCCGGCCGATTCGTCCAGCAGGCCCAGCATGGCTGCGACACTGGCACCATAGCTGTCGGCGTCCACGAGCAGGACCGATGTTCCCTCCGCCGCCAGTTCCGCCGCCATGTTGGCCGCCAGCATGGTCCTGCCTGGCGAACCGGCGGGCCCCCAGACCGCAATAATCTCCCCCGCGCCGGATCGTGAAGTCCCGTCCCCGGCGCTGCCGCCGGAGGGACCGGGCGCGGGGCCGGCCCCCGCCAGGCTGCGGCCAGCCCCCTGCCGGTTCCCCGGTTCGGCTCCGGCCAGCAGCGCCACGGCCGCCGTGATGCGGCCGGCCAGGGCGGCGGCATCGACCCCGGTCAGTTCGGCAGCCACGCCGATCCCCTCCAGCCGGGCCTTTTCCTCCGGACTGTCCGTCAGGGCCAGGACGGCGACGCCAACGGCGGACAGCCGGTCGACGAGCGATGCCGTCAACTCCCCGCTGCCCTCGGCCACGACGGCGGCCCGCGCCAGACCGCCCTGGCAGGCCGCGAGCAGTTCCGCGAGTTCGTTGCATCTCCGGACAACGGACACCGGCCCGTGCAGCCGCTCGAGCCTGCCGACCAGGTCTTCGCGCGAGTCCCCGACCGTGACGACCGGGATGCTCACTGGCCCGCACCACCCGGGTTCCAGACTACGGAGATCTTTGCCTTGTTGGCCTGTGCCCCCAGCAGGTTCGGCATCTGCCCGTCCGTCACCAGCACCATCACGACGGTGGACCGGGCGGACCCCAGCGCGGTACTGCCCGGAGTGATCTGGGCGATTTCCGCGCCCGGCAGCAGCAGCGTCGGCTGACTGAACCCGTTCCGGGCGTCGGGCAGCGCCACCCAGACATCGACCCGGGAGCCGGCAACCGCCTGGGCCGGCAGGGCCTCCTCGATAGTCACCGCGACCGGCTTCCGGTCCAGGCCGTCCAGGTGTCCCAGGCTCTCCCGCGGCACCAGTTGGTCCTTGCCGATCCTCTGGACGGCAACGAGCCCGTCCGCCACCGCCGCCGCGGGCGTGAGATAGTGCGGCTCTACGTCGCCGAGGCGGACCTTGACGCGGTTCAGCTTGTCCAAGGACAGCGTTTCACCCACCGCGATCGCTTCCCGCGCCGTGTAGGCCTCGGCAGTCTGGTCTGCCGCCCCGACCAGGGAGATAACGCCCACGACCGAGGCCAGAACGAGCAGAATGCCAACGAGGAGCCGGGGATCCTTCCAGGACGGTTTCTTCAGCCGCGCCCCGCCGGCCACTGTGTTGACACTCATGCGCCCGCTCCCCCTGTAGTCGCCGCCCGGAACCGGCCGGGCATCATCATTGTTGCGTCTTCCTGCCCGGACGGGAAGACACAGGAACAAAGAAGTGCAAACTGTGGATAACGGCCTCAGATGGGGTCATTGGTGGCAAAATGGAATCATGCCCCGATTCCTCACCCTGGCCGACGTCGCAGAGCAGCTCCAGATCAACGCCCCGGCTGCCTACGCGCTCGTGCGCAGCGGCGAGCTCAAAGCCATTCAGGTCGGTGGACGCGGCCAGTGGCGTGTCGAGGAGAAGATGCTCGAGCAGTACATCGAGGAGCGGTACGCGGAAGCCAGCCGGATGATCGAAGAGGCCAAGTCCAAAGCCCGCTGAATCCGGCATGCCCGGTCCGGGCGAGGCTGCCGATGGCGTCCGGCCCGGCAACCGCCCGCCTAGAAGCCCTCGGACCGGGCCGACCGGATCCCGGCCAGCGCGGCAAAAGGAATCGTCGCCAGATCACGGACATTGACCGCTCGACGCTCCTCGCCTTCCCCGGTGACCGCCAGGTCAAAGTAGTCCCGCCCCACCCTGTCAATCACCCCGTGGAGCGTCGATTCTCCCGCTGACCCGCCGGAAATAAGGACGCCCAGCCCGGTGCGGTCCCGTGCGAGACCGCGGAGGGCGCTGGCCAGGCCAAGTCCTTGCCGGACCCTGGACTGCTCAGCCACGGCCAGCCGGGAGAGCCCGAGGTAGCGTACCGCCGAGGCATAGGGAACCAGCACCTGGTGCCGGGGCTCATCCAGCACGAGCGCCTGGCTTCCCGCATGGCTCAGGATCCCTTCGAACATCTTTCCAGACGCGAGCTGCACGCCGACCAGCAGTCCCAGCGAGCCGCGAAGCCGATCCGCGAGCTCCACGGCCGCGGCCTCCGTGCGGGTCCGTTCCGCGATTTCCGCGTCGAGATCCAGGCGCTCGCTGGCGGCCACCTGTGTCTCCAGGTCGAAAAACAGGGCATCCCAGCGCATGGCGTCAGCGTAGGCGCACGATCCCGGGCGGTCAATGAGCAGCCGTTGAAATCTGCCCCTAGACAAAATAGTTCCGATGAGATCAAACTAGGTCAAAGTACATCAAACAGCATTGAATAACATCCAAAGCTACCAAGCGACTCTTCAACGAGCCGGCCGGCGAGCAGCGAGGCGGAGATCATGACCAATGCAGTAGTGCCGGAACGCGGGGACCGGCCCGCCCGCCCTGCCGATGCGGCCATGGCCGCCGCCATCCTTCTGCTGGGCGTATTCCTTGCCGGAACCGGAGGCAGCATCGTCCGGCGCTGGCAGTCCTCCTCGGCACGGCAGCAGTCCCTGGGGTTCGAGGACCAGCTCGGCATGGTGGCGAACGTGGCCGGTCTGATCGTGATCACCTGGTGGTCCATGTCCTTTGTCATGGCCGCGGCGGCGGCCCTGCTAGAACGCAGCGGGAGGGCACACGCGGGCTCGGCTGCCGGAAAGTTCGCCCCCGCCTTCATGCGCCGCCTGGCCCTGGCCGCCCTCGGAGTCCAGCTGCTCACCGCACCGCTCGCCACAGCTTCCACCCCGCCGGCCGTCCCGGGACCGGCCGCCGCAGCAGCAGCAGCCGAACCATCCGCCGTGTGGACTCCGGAGCCGGTCCCGGCCGCAACTGCTGCTCCCCCGCCGTCGTTCGATTCGGGGAACCCCGCGGCGCCAGCGCCCGCGCCAGCGCCCGCCGTCGCCAATCCGCACTGGCGCCCGCTCAGCCCCGTGGTTGAACCCGGCCTGCTGGCGGGGCGCCCGTTGCGCCTCCAGCAACCTACCGGCCAGGCAGCTGAGGTGACAGTACGCCCTGGAGATTCGCTGTGGAGCCTGTCCGCGGCCCGGCTGGGGCCATATGCCTCCGACGTCGAGATCGCCCTGGACTGGCCCCGGCTCTACCAGGCCAACAGGGACACCATCGGGGCAAACCCGCACCTGCTGCGGCCCGGCCAGGTACTCAAGCTTCCGCCCGGATCCTGACATTGCAGACGCGATTTACGACGATGCCCCACCCGCTGCGCAGCAGCACCTCCTCCGGACCGCACGAGCCGGAAACCATCCACCGGAATTCCTGGACAGCCAGCCCAACAGCAAAGGAAGCACCATGAGCGCCATGACCAGCCCCCGCTCCGCCGCAGAAGCACCAGTCCCCCCTGCTGCGCCACTGCGTCTGGTCCCGGGAGGCGCGGACCCGCCCGGCGGCCCGGCAACCGCTTCGGTTCCACCAGCGCCGCTGCCCCGGTTGGCGGAGGAAGAACGGGCGATCTGTGCGATTTCCCGCAGCACGGTGCAGGCCGCCATCGAAGTCCTGGCCGGCACCAGGCCGGCGCAGCAGCTGGCCCGGCGGCTGGACGAGCGCTGCCTCTCGGCACTGCAGCACCGGGCGGCCCTGACCCGGAGGGTGCCGTGCGGGGCGTCACCGACGGCGGGAAGGCTGCATCGTAACGCCACCGTCCGGTCCGTCCGTGCCTGCCGCGTATCTGCGGACGTCTATGAGGCCAGTGCCGTCGTGGTCGAGGAATTGCGGGTCCGCGCCGTCGCTTTGCGGCTGGAGCGCAGCAGGCTCGCCTGGCGGGTCACCGTGCTGGAAATCGGTTGACATCCGGCGAGGGTGGTCACCGAAGCGCCGTTGCAGACCACCGTCGGGAACGAGGGAAGGAGGAACAGCAGCAGCGAAGGAGGGCCGGAATATGTTCCGGCCCTCCTTCGCTGCTGCGCC
Source organism: Arthrobacter ginsengisoli (assembly GCF_031456935.1). NCBI lineage: Bacteria > Bacillati > Actinomycetota > Actinomycetes > Micrococcales > Micrococcaceae > Arthrobacter > Arthrobacter ginsengisoli. Next base: position 203,262 of record NZ_JAVDVQ010000008.1, read on the forward strand.
GTTAGGCCAGGCTGCTGCGTTGCCGGCGACAGCCGATCCGCTAGTCCGAAAATGAGATGACCTGCCTGTGGTCGGGGCCAGCGTGTGGGTGTCCGGAGGCGACATGGAGCCTCCGGTGGTCATGAAGATGGGAGT
>NZ_JAVDVQ010000009.1:0-180393 GCF_031456935.1 Arthrobacter ginsengisoli
CACCGCCGGCGGGACGCTCTGCCGCGGGGTTTCCTGCTTCCGCGGCACCCGACTCTGGCGCGCAGCATGTTCCGCTACGCCTTCGGACCCGCGCTACGCGGATCCGGGGTGCCGCCGTCCGAATGCGCGTCCAGCGTCCGAAACAGGCGCGGAAACTGCGTCCCCGCGGGCACCCTGGGGCTCAAGGCAGCCACCGCCGGCGGGACGCTCTGCCGCGGGGTTTCCTGCTTCCGCGGCACCCGACTCTGGCGCGCAGCATGTTCCGCTACGCCTTCGGACCCGCGCTGGGCGGATCCGGGGTGCCGCCGTCCGAATCCGCGGCCCGCGTCCGAAACAGGCGCGGAAACTGGGTCCTGGCGGGCACTCCGCACGGGGGCAGGGAAGAAAAAGGTGGCAGAGGAGGGACTCGAACCGCCGAAGGCGTTGCCAGCCGAGCACCCTGGGGTTCAAAGCCTCCACCGCCGGCTGGACGCTCTGCCGCGGGGTTTCCTGCTTCCGCGGCACCCGACTCTGGCGCTCAGCATGTTCCGCTACGCATTAGGACGCGCGCTACGCGGATCCGGGGTGCCGCCGTCCGAATCCGCGGCCCGCGTCCGAAACAGGCGCGGAAACTGCGTCCCCGCGGGCACGCCGGTCTGAGGCAGGGAAAAGAAAAAGCCTCCGGAACCTGTGGGTTCCGGAGGCTTTTCCAAGGGTGGCAGATGAGGGATTCGAACCCCCGTAGGCGTTGCCAGCTGATTTACAGTCAGCCCCCTTTGGCCGCTCGGGTAATCTGCCGAACTTCAAAAGAAGATCACTCGCGGCTTCCTTGGTCGGAACGGCCGTTTCCGGTTCGTTCCGCTTCCAGTAACCGCGGGCAAGACAACTTTACAGAACTTATGCCGAAGAATCGAATCGGCGCTTTTTGGCCCCAAAAAGCCCGGAAAATCAGGCTTCTCCGAGGATGCGGCCAGCGAGTTTGGACTCAAACCGGGCCGCCTGCTCCTCCGTGATCTGGTTCAACTGGACGGCGCGTGCCAGATCAGTGTGGACGCCGTCGAGCCTGGACGAGGCATCCGCGGCCGGGCTGAAGATGATCGAGGCGGCCAGCGTTGCGGCTGCCACCGACGTCGCGGCCGTGGCGATCCCGCCTGCGGCGGCTGCGGTGGATCGGATGACATACCGGACGGCTTGATTCTGCATGAGCTCTGCCTTTCGAACGACTCTTCCAACTCCTCCAACTCTGCCGCACGAACCTTCGTTCCCGCCCGGACTCAGCTTTGAGCGGACTGTGAACCGAAGCGGGGTGTGAACCGAACGCCGCCGCCCGGCCTTCACATCAGGGGCATCCGTACTAGGCTGGATTGCAGACACCACGGCCCCCACCGGGCACCCCCCAACCATCAGGAGGACAGTCATGGCAGGCGAATCAACATTCGACGTCGTCAGCAAGGTCGACAAGCAGGAAGTCGCCAATGCGCTGCACCAGGCGCAGAAGGAACTGGTCCAGCGTTACGACTTCAAGGGCGTCGGTGCCGAGGTCGATTTCAGCGGCGAGAAGATCCTGATGAAGGCGAACTCCGAGGAGCGTGTGCTCGCCGTCCTGGACGTGCTGCAGTCCAAGCTCATCCGCCGCGGCATCTCCCTGAAGTCGCTCGACACGGGCGAGCCGTACCCTTCCGGCAAGGAGTTCCGGCTTGAGGCCACCATCAAGGAGGGCATCGCCCAGGACCTGGCCAAGAAGATCAACAAGCTCATTCGCGACGAGGCCCCCAAGTCGGTCAAGTCGCAGATCCAGGGCGACGAACTCCGCGTGACCTCCAAGTCCCGCGACGACCTCCAGGAGACCATGAACCTGCTGAAGGGCTTCGACGAGGCCGACCTGCAGTTCGTGAACTTCCGCAGCTAGCGGACGCACTTCCGGCGCAGAGCGGCGCGCAAGGGTCCGGGGGCCACCAAGATTTGGTGGCCCCCGGACCCTTCTTGCATTCCCCGGCTTGGCGTTCCCGGATCTTGCGTGCCGGATCGGGCGTTTCCGGGATCTTCCGCATCCCCTGCCGTTCCGCAATTGCCCATCGAAGTTCTTAATTAGGGCACGGAAATTTTGCTTAATGCCCGGACGTGGGTAATCTTCCAGGTTAGGTAAGCCTATGCTTGGTTCCGACATCCCGAGGGCACACAGAACATGACCGCAAACTTTTTGATTGGCCTGCGCGAAGGCCTTGAAGCATCCCTGATCGTGGTGCTGCTTCTCGCGTACGTGGTCAAGACCGGACGCCGCCACCTCATCCCGCGCATTTGGGCCGGCGTCGGAATCGCCGTCGCGCTCTCCCTCGGCTTCGGCGCGCTGCTGACCTTCGGCCCGCGCGGCCTGACCTTCGAGGCCCAGGAGGCCATCGGCGGGAGCCTGTCCATCGTGGCGGTCGGGCTGGTCACGTGGATAGTGTTCTGGATGGCCAGGACCGCCCGCTCGCTCGGAGCGGACCTGCGCCACCAGGTCGACCGGGCCGCAGGCGGCGCCGGCTGGGGACTCGTGGTCGTCGCCGCCCTCGCCGTTGGCCGCGAAGGCCTGGAAACTGCCCTCTTCCTGTGGGCCGCCGCCCAGGCCACCGGCGCCTCCACCGTGCCGCTGCTGGGCGCGCTGCTGGGGCTCCTGGTCGCCGCCGGGCTGGGCTACCTCCTGCACCGCGGCGTGCTCAAGGTCAACCTTTCCCGCTTCTTCACCTGGACCGGTGCCGCGCTGATCGTCATCGCCGGCGGCGTGCTCGCCTACGGCGTCCACGACCTGCAGGAGGCCGGCATCCTGCCCGGGCTGCATGCGCTGGCCTTCGACGTCTCGGCGGCAGTCCCGCCGTCGTCCTGGTACGGGACGCTGCTGAAGGGGACGCTGAACTTCTCCCCGGCCACCACGTGGCTCGAAGCCTCCGCCTGGGTTCTCTACGTCGCGCCGACCATGTACCTCTACCTCACTGCACACCGGCGGGGCGTTCGCCGCGCTGCCGCCCGCACCGCCGCCCAGCCGGTCGGGGCCTCCAACACCTAGCCGCACCTCCGCCGTTTTCCCTCCACCCAAGGACTCCCTGATGACTGCTTCCCCCCGCCCCGCCCACCAGCGGACCCCGCGCCGCTTCCGTTCCGGCCTGAACCTGCTCGCCGGCGCGGTCCTGATCCCGCTGGCCCTGGCCGGCTGCACCGACAACTCCCAGCCGTCGTCGTCGGCCAGCGACGGACCTGTCACGGTGTCCAGCACCGGCGACGCGTGCCAGGTCTCCACCGCGGAGGCCCCCAGCGGCAACCTCACCTTTTCGGTGAAGAACGACGGCGACCAGGTCACCGAGTTCTACCTCCTCGCCGAGGACGGGCTCCGCATCATCGCCGAGGTGGAAAACATCGGCCCCGGCATCAGCCGCAACCTGGTGGTCACCGCGCCCGCCGGGCGGTATGTCACCGCCTGCAAGCCGGGGATGGAGGGCGACGGCATCCGGTCCGCCTTCACCGTCACGGACTCCGGCACCGCCGTCACCGTCGACACGGACCTGCAGAAGCTGCGCGATACGGCAACAGCCCAGTACACCGCCTACGTGAAGGACCAGACGGAGCAGCTGCTGGCCGCCACCCGGACCTTCGCCGAGGCGTTCGCCGCCGGCGACACGGACAAAGCCCGCGCACTGTATGCCTCGACCCGGCTGCATTGGGAGCGGATCGAGCCGGTCGCCGAGTCCTTCGGTGACCTCGACCCCAAACTGGACCTGCGCGAGGCAGACCTGCAGCCGGGCGAAGCCTGGACCGGCTGGCACCGTGCCGAGAAGGACCTGTTCCCGCCCGCCGACTACACCGCCATGACCGCCGCCGAACGGGCCGGGATCGCGGCCGCGCTGGTGACGGACACCGAAGACCTCTTCACCCGCACACGCACCGTGGAGCTCACCGCCGACAAGCTCGGCAACGGCGCCAAGGAGCTGCTGGACGAAGTGGCCACCGGCAAGGTCACCGGCGAAGAGGAAGCCTGGTCGCACACCGACCTGTGGGACTTCCAGGCCAACGTGGACGGCGCACGGATCGCGTTCGAGAACCTGCGCCCGGTGCTTGACCAGAAGCAGCCGGAGCTGGCCGAGGAACTGGAGACCAAGTTCGCGGCGCTGCAGACTGAACTGTCCAAGTACGCCAAGGGGGACGGGTTCGTTTACTACAACGAGCTCACCCCTGAGCAGGTGCAGAAGCTGGCGACCCTGGTGGACTCCCTGGGCGAGCCGCTCTCCAACCTGACAGCCGCCGTCGTTCTCTAAGCGACCAATCCCCTAAGCAGGCAACAATGACGAAAGTAACACGCCGCGGACTGCTCTCTATGGCCGGGGTTGGCGGGGTGGGGGCCGCCGCCGGCCTCGCGGCCGGGTTCCTGGGCCACGACGCCGTGGCCGGGGCCGAGCCGCCGCCGCAGCCGGACAGCGACACGGTGCCGTTCCACGGCGAACGCCAGGCCGGCATCACGACGCCGGCCCAGGACAGGCTGCATATGGCCGCCTTCGATGTGGTCACCGAAGACCGCGACGAGCTCATTGCCCTGCTGAAGGACTGGACGGCGGCCGCGGCCGCGATGACGGCGGGCAAGGAAGCCGGCGCCACCGGCGCCGTCAACGGACCCTACGACGCCCCGCCGGAAGACACCGGCGAGGCCCTGGGCCTGAGCGCGGGCAGGCTGACGCTGACGTTCGGCTTCGGCCCGACGTTGTTCGAAAAGGACGGCACGGCCCGGTTCGGGCTCGAGGGCCGCAGGCCGGCAGCCCTGATCGATCTGCCGCATTTCCCGGGCGACGACCTGCAGGAACAGCGGACGGGCGGGGACCTGGTGGTCCAGGCCTGCTCCGACGACCCGCAGGTGGCAGTCCATGCCATCCGGAACCTGGCGCGCATTGCCTTTGGGAAGGCGCACGTCCGCTGGTCGCAGCTGGGCTTCGGACGAACGTCCTCCACCTCGCGGGCGCAGCAAACGCCGCGGAACCTCTTTGGTTTCAAGGACGGCACCAACAACGTGAAGGCCGAAGACGGGGGGCTGCTGGACGAGCATGTCTGGGTGCCCGCCGGGGCACCGGCCCCGGAGGCGTGGATGGAGGGCGGCAGCTATCTGGTGGCGCGCCGGATCCGGATGCATATCGAGATCTGGGACCGGACGTCGCTGCGGGAGCAGGAAGGCCTGATCGGCAGAACCAAGGCGGAGGGCGCCCCGCTCTCCGGGGGCACCGAATTCACGGCTCCGGACTTCGGGGCCAAGGGCTGGGCGGACGCGCCGCTGATCGCCACCGACGCCCACGTCCGGATTGCCCACCCGTCGCAGAACAGCGGCGTGCGGATGCTGCGCCGCGGCTACAACTTCACCGACGGATCAGACGGGCTGGGGCACCTGGACGCCGGCCTGTTCTTCATCGCCTTCGTGACGGACCCGCGCACCCACTACGTGCCCATGCAGTCGGCGATGGCCCGGCAGGACTCGCTGTCCGTGGAGTACCTGGTGCACACGGGCTCTGGCCTGTTTGCTGTCCCGCCCGGCGTCCGTCCCGGCGGCTACGTGGGCGAAGGGCTGTTCCCGGCGTAGGGGCCGGCTAGGCCAGCGGGCGGCCGGCCATCCGCTCGAGCCGGCCGATCCGTTCGCTCATCGGCGGGTGCGTGGAGAACATTTTCGCGACCCCGCCGCCGCGGAACGGGTTCGCGATCATCAGATGCGAGGCGTTGACCAGCCGCTGGTCCTGCGGCAGCGGTGCCAGCTGCACACCGTGCTCGATCTTGCGCAGGGCCGAGGCGAGCGCCAGCGGGTCGCCCGTGAGCTTGGACCCGTCCTCGTCGGCGTCGAACTCCCGGGTGCGGGAGATGGCCATCTGGATCAGCGACGCAGCAAACGGGGCCAGCAGCGCCATCGCGATCGCCGCGATCGGGTTGGCGTTGCGCCGGTCCCCGCCGCCGAAGAGCAAGAACATCTGCGCCACCGAGGTGATGACGCCGGCGACGGCGGCGGCCACCGAGGAGGTCAGGATGTCCCGGTTGTACACGTGCATCAGCTCGTGGCCCAGCACACCGCGGAGTTCCCGGGCGTCCAGCAGCCGCAGGATCCCTTCGGTGCAGCACACCGCGGCGTTCTGCGGGTTCCGGCCGGTCGCGAAGGCATTCGGGGCCATCGTCGGCGAGAGGTAGATCCGCGGCATCGGCTGCTGCGCCGTGGCGGAGAGCTCCCGGACGATCTGGTGGAGCTGGGGCGCCTCGGCCTCCGTCACGGGATAGGCCTGCATGGAGCGGATGGCGATTTTGTCACTGTTCCAGTAGCCATAAGCCGTGGTGGCGACGCCGATCAGGGCCATGATCCAGATCGGCGCGGCGCTGCGCATGCTGGAGGCCATCAGCGCCCCGAGGCCCAGCAGCACTGCCCACAGCACGCCGAAAAGGGCGGCGGTCTTCAGTCCGTTGTGATGCTGATGCACTTTTCCTCCAGAAGTCGTCCCACTGTGGATTCACACCCAAAAACGTCCGGCTACGGCACCGGGTTCCGCGCGTCGTACTTCAGGAAGCCCGACTGGCAGTGCGCCACGGTCCAGGCCACCGCGATGCACAGCAGGCCGCCCGCAAGCAGGACCCAGCCCTCATTCAAAATTTTAGTCCCACCGCCGGCGAGCATGTCCCCCACGCGGGGTCCGCCGGCCACGACCACAATGAACACGCCCTGCAGCCGGCCGCGCAGGTGGTCCGGCGCGGCCGCCTGCAGGATCGTGGTCCGGAAGACGGCACTGACGGAGTCGGCGATTCCGGCCATGCCGCAGCACAGGGCGGCCGGCAGCAGCCACCACGTCACGCCCCCGGCGCCGGCGCTCCCGGCGAGCACCACGACCAGGCCAAAACCGGCAATCGAGGCGCCCCAGCCCATCACGGACCAGACGACGGCGGCGCCCTGCCGCCGCACCGCCCCCAGCGGCCCGGAGAACAGGCCGGCCAGGAACGCGCCGACGGCGGTGGCGGCGAGCAGGATCCCTACCGTGGTTTCGCCGCCGCCGATCATCACGGCGCCGATCGCGGGCAGCAGCGCCCGAGGCTGGGCGAAGATCATGGCGACCAGGTCGACGACGAAGGTCATCCGCAGGTTGGGGCGGGTCCCCAGGAAGCGGAAGCCCTCGACGACGGAGCGCAGCCCCGCGCGCCGGGCATGTTCCCCGGGCGGCATGGCCGGCAGCTTCAGCAGCGCCCACAACGCGAAGGCGAAGGTGGCGACGTCGATCGTGTAGGTCCAGGCAAAACCCACCGTGGCCACCAGCAGCCCGGCCAGCAGCGGCCCGGCGGTCAGGGTGAGCCCGAAGCTGATCATGCTCAGCGCGTTGGCGGCCGGCAGGAGCTCCTTGCGGACCAGCACCGGAATGATCGCGCTGCGGGCCGGCTGGTTGATGGCCTGCGCCCCGCTTTGCACCGCGACCAGGACGTACAGTAGCCAGACGTTCCCCAGCTGCAGCCAGGCCTGCAGGGCGAGGCAGGCGGTGGTCAGCCACAGCACCGAGGAGGCCAGCAGGGCCACCGTGCGGCGGTCGTGGGCATCCGCGATCGAGCCGCCGAGCAGGCCGCCGAAGACCAGCGGGACGAGGGCGAAGATGCTCAGCAGGCCGACGTAGAGGCTGTCCTGGGTGAGCCGGTAGACCTCCAGGCTCACGGCCACCAGGGTCAGCTGGCTGCCCACTGCCGCGACAGCGGATCCCAGCCACAGGCGGCGAAACGCCGGACTCTCGCGCAAGGGCGTGAAGTCCGCCAGATATTTCCCCACCCGGATACTCTAGTGGCGCCGCCGCGGCGTCATAGGCGCGCCTTATTATGATCGACTCATAATAAGTGATTGAATGGGGGCATGACGGATTCGATGGGCACGCACGAAGCATGGGCCGCGGCCCTGCATGCCCACGGCCGCCGGGTGACCAAACAGCGGCTGGCCGTGCTGGCCGCCGTCGAGCACCACCCGCATTCCCCCGCCGAGCAGATCCTCGCCGCCGCCCGCCAGGAACTTCCCGAGCTGACCGCGCAGTCCGTATACGTGGTCCTGGGCGATCTGACCGATCTGCAGATGCTGCGCCGCTTCGAGCCGCCGCACTCCCCCGCCCTGTACGAGACGCGGGTGGGCGACAACCACCACCACGCCGTCTGCATCAGCTGCGGGCGGGTGGAGGATGTCGAATGCGCCGTCGGCCACGCGCCGTGCCTGACGCCAAGCTGGGACGAGAACAGCAGGCCGATGACCATCCAGATCGCCGACGTGCTGTACCAGGGCATCTGCGAGGACTGCCAGCGCACCCAAAAACTTCCCTCCACAACAGACAAGTAAGTAACGACAAAGGAGAATGATGACAGCGAACCTTTCTGCGCCCATCACGCATACTGCGACCACAACCCAGACCGGTGCCCCCGTCGCTTCCGACGAGCACTCGCTGACTGCCGGTGCCGACGGCGCCACCGCCCTGCACGACCGGTACCTGGTCGAGAAGCTGGCACAGTTCAACCGCGAGCGGATCCCGGAGCGCATCGTGCACGCCAAGGGCGGCGGCGCCTTCGGTACCTTCACGGTGACCGGCGACGTATCCCGCTACACCCGCGTGGCTGCCTTCCAGCCGGGCGCCCAGGTCGGCACGGCCATCCGTTTCTCCTCCGTGGCCGGCGAGCAGGGCTCCCCCGACACCTGGCGTGACGTCCGCGGTTTCGCGACCCGTTTCTACACCCCCGAGGGCAACCTAGACATCGTGGGCAACAACACCCCCGTGTTCTTCATCAAGGACGGCATTAAGTTCCCGGACTTCATCCACTCGCAGAAGCGCCTGCCGGGCTCCGGCCTGCGCGACGCCGACATGCAGTGGGACTTCTGGACCCTCTCCCCCGAGTCGGCCCACCAGGTCACCTACCTCATGGGCGACCGCGGCCTGCCCCGCTCCTGGCGCGAGATGCACGGCTTCTCCTCGCACACCTACCTGTGGACCAACGCCGAGGGCGCACGCTTCTGGGTCAAGTACCACTTCCGCTCCAACCAGGGCGAGCACAACATCACCAACGAACAGGCTGAGCAGCTGGCCGGCGCCGACGCCGACTACTACCGCCGCGACCTTTACGAGGCCATCGCCGAGGGCAACTTCCCCAGCTGGGACCTGCACGTCCAGGTCATGCCGTACGAGGACGCCAAGACGTACCGCTTCAACCCGTTCGACCTGACCAAGGTCTGGCCGCACGCGGACTACCCGCTGGTCGAGGTTGGCCGCTTCGAGCTGAACCGCAACCCGGAGAACTTCTTCGCCGAGATCGAGCAGATCACCCTGTCCCCCGCGAACGTCGTTCCGGGCCACGACATCTCCCCGGACAAGATGCTGATGGCACGGGTGTTCTCCTACCCGGACGCTCAGCGCTACCGCGTTGGCACCAACTTCAACGAGGTGCCGGTCAACCGTCCGATCTCGCCGGTGAACAACTACTCGCAGGACGGCTCGCTGCGCCACGGCTACAAGCCGGCGGCCGCCCCGGTCTACGCGCCGAATTCCTTCGGCGGCCCCGTGGCCGACCCGGCCCGCGCGGCTGAGGGTTCCTGGGAGTTCGACGGCGCGCTGGTGCGCACCGCTGCGACCCTGCACTCCGAGGACAGCGACTTCGGCCAGGCCGGCACGCTGTACCGCGAGGTCTACGATGACGCGGCCAAGGCCCGCTTCCTCGAAACCATCACCGGTGCCGTGAGCGGCGTCCAGAACCCCGGCATCAAGGAACGCGCCATCCAGTACTGGACCAACGTCGACGCCGAGCTTGGCGCCAAGCTGCGGGCCAACCTGGGCGCAGCCGCTGTCTCCGACGCCGAGGCCGCCAACAAGATCGGCTAATCAGTTTCGGACGAACGAAAACACCCCGCCACGGATCAATTGTGGCGGGGTGTTTTGTTTGGTGCCGGTGCGCCTCAGACGACGTCCGCGCCCGAGGAACACACCGCGAGCGCCCACATAGCGACAACAACGGGGTCATGTACGGCCCGCCCCTCCGGACGGGCCGTACATGACCCCGCGTTGCGGTTATTTAGGAGCGGGTGAGGGTGGCGTCCGGCTCGGCGTCCTCGGCGTCGGCGGCCGCACTCTTGGCGGGTCCGTTGACGGAGGCTCTGGCCGCTGCGAATTTCTCGTTCAGCCGGGAGTGTCGCTGGCCGTAAGAGAAGTAGATGGCTATGCCGATCACGAGCCAGATGGCGAAGAAGATCCAGGTCTCAACGGCCAGGTTTGTCATGAGGTACAGGCACAGGACGGCGGAGACGATCGGGAGCACCTTGCCCAACGGCACCCGGAAGGCGGGCTTGAGGTCCGGGCGCTTCTTGCGCAGCACGAGCACGCCGATGCTCACCGTCACGAACGCGGACAGCGTGCCGATGTTGATCATTTCCTCCAGCAGGTCCACGTTGGTGAGCCCGGCCACCACCGCGACAGCGGCGCCGCAGATGATCTGCAGGCGGACCGGCGTCGCACGGATGGTGCTGGTCCTGGACAGCGAGCGCGGCAGCAGGCCGTCGCGGCTCATGGCCAGCACCACGCGGGAGAGGCCCATCAGCAGCACCATGATCACGGTGGTCAGGCCCACGAGGGAGCCGAAGGCGATGATCTTGGCGGCGTCGGTGTTGCCCACGGCCTCAAACGCCGTGGTGAGGGTCGGGTTCTCGGCCTCGGCCAGCTGGGTGTAGGACACCATGCCGGTCAGGGCCAGGGACACCAGGATGTAGAGCACCGTGACGACGGCGAGGCCGCCGAAGATGCCGCGGGGCAGGGTCTTCTGCGGGTTCTTGACCTCCTCGGCCGAGGTGGCCACGACGTCGAACCCGATGAACGCGAAGAAGACCAGGGCAGCGCCGGCGAAGATTCCGAGCGTGCCGTACTGTGCGGGGGCCGCGCCGGTGAGGAAGGCGAAGAAGGACTGCTTCATAACGTCGGCGGCGCCGGTGCCGCCGGTCGGCACGGACGTGGGAACGAACGGTGCGTAGTTCTCGAACTTCACGTAGCTGAAGCCGACCACGATCACAAAGAGCACAACGCCGATCTTGATCAGCGTGAAGATGTTGCCGACGCGGGCGGACAGCTTCGTCCCCAGCACCAGCAGCACGGTGAACACGGCGACGATCAGGAAGGCGCCCCAGTAAAGGTCCACCCCGCCCAGGGAGATCGACGGCGGGATGTCCACGCCCATCAGCGCGAACACCTTGCTCAGGTAGATGCCCCAGTACTTGGCGATCACCGCGCCGGCGGTGAACAGCTCGAGGATGAGGTTCCAGCCGATGATCCAGGCCAGCAGCTCGCCCATGGTGGCGTAGGTGAAGACGTAGGCGGAGCCGGCAACGGGGATCGCGGTGGCGAACTCGGCGTAGCACATGATTGCCAGCGCACAGGTGACGGCGGCAATGGCGAAGGACAGGGTCACGGCGGGGCCGGCGAAGTTTGCTGCAGCCTTGGCTCCGACCGAGAAGATCCCGGCGCCGACAGCAACGGCGACGCCCATGATCATCAGGTCCCAGGAGCTGAGCGAGCGCTTCAGCTTGCGTCCCGGTTCATCGGCGTCCGCCATGGACTGCTCGATCGACTTGGTCCGGAATAGGTTCATAGGAAGGTCCAAAATTCTCGGTAGCTTGATGGAAACAGACCTATCCATAGTAGTGTCCATCCACTGGACGGCCAGATTTATCCCACAATGTGAGACTCCTGTGGTGAAGCCGCAGGTGGGACGGGCGGAGCCCGGACGCCACTGGCGGGACGCAAAAGCGGGCCGTGCAGGTTCCCCTGCACGGCCCGCCCGGGCGCAGCCCCTCCGGTTTAGACCGGCCAGTCCATCAGCGTGGACCGGATCAGGAACCGTTTGCCTTCCGGCGCTTCTACCGAGAATCCGCTCCCCCGGCCCGGGACCACGTCCACGGTCAGGTGCGTGTGGCTCCAGTAGTTGAATTGCTCCTTCGACATCCAGAACTCAATCGGCTGCGGCTGCAGGCCGTCGGAGATGTCGAACAGGCCCAGCTGCACATCCGAGTCCCCGGTGATGAACTCCCCGGTGGGGTAGCACATCGGCGAGGATCCGTCGCAGCAGCCGCCGGACTGGTGGAACATCAGCGGACCGTGCTGGAGCCACAGGGTGCGCAGCAGTTCCACCGCCACGGGGGTGAGTGCCACCCGGGAGAAGTCCTCCCCGGGAACGGTCACGGCGGCGTCGAGCTTGGTCGGTGGCATCAGAGTCCTTTCTTCATCAGTACCTGATGACCATCAGTACTTGATGACCACGCGGCCGTCGATCTTGGCGTGCTTCATCTCGTCGAGGACGTCGTTCACTTCGGAGAGCTCGCGGGTGGAGACGGTGGGGTGGATCTTGCCCTCGGCATAGAACTCCAGCGCCTCCTGCAGGTCCTGCCGGGTTCCCACGATGGAGCCGCGGACGGTCAGGCCCTTGAGCACAATCTCGAAGATCGGTGCCGGAAAGTCTCCCGGCGGCAGGCCGTTGAACACAATCGTTCCGCCGCGGCGGGCCATCCCGATCGCCTGGCCGAATGCTGACGGGTGCACTGCCGTGACCAGGACTCCATGACAACCTCCGGTTTCGCGCTGAATGACTTCAGCGGGATCTTCATGCAGGGCATTGACGGTCAGTTCCGCACCGTGCTTCTTGGCCAGGGCGAGCTTGTCATCGGCGATATCCACCGCAGCCACCCGGAGGCCCATGGCAACCGCGTACTGGACGGCGATGTGGCCGAGCCCGCCGATGCCCGAGATCGTGACCCACTGGCCGGGCCGCGCCTCGGTCATCTTGAGTCCCTTGTACACGGTCACTCCGGCGCAAAGCACCGGCGCCACCTCAACAGGGTCCGAGCCGGCCGGGATCCTGGCCGCGAAGCGTGTGTCGACCAGCATGTACTCGCCGAAGGAGCCGTCAACGCTGTAGCCGGCGTTCTGCTGCGCTTCACAGAGGGTTTCCCACCCGGTGCGGCAGTACTGGCAATCACCGCAGGCGGACCAGAGCCAGGCGTTGCCGACGAGGTCCCCAACGGCCAGGTCAGTGACGCCCTCACCGAGGGCCACCACCTCGCCGACGCCTTCGTGGCCGGGGATAAACGGCGGGGTGGGCTTCACCGGCCAGTCGCCTTCCGCGGCGTGCAGGTCGGTATGGCAGACGCCGGTGGTCAGCAGCTTGACGAGTGCCTCGCCGCGGCCCGGTACGGGCACCGGGAGGGTCTGGATCTGCAGGTCCTTGCCGAATTCTGTTACTACTGCGGCGTGCATTGTCGTCGTCGTTGTCGTCATTAGCGAAATCCTTGCGTCATCGGGCGTGGGTGTGGCTAAAAGGGGTGCGCAGTGGACCGGCGGCCTGCCGCGTGGGTGCACTAGTGGTGCGGGCGGGGCGGTCCATCGTGATCCGCCCCGCCCGGGTTTGCTGCGGCTTAGAAGAAGCCGAGTTTGTTCTCGTTGTAGCTGACCAGGAGGTTCTTGGTCTGCTGGTAGTGGTCCAGCATCATCGAGTGGTTCTCGCGGCCGATGCCGGAGGACTTGTAGCCGCCGAACGCCGCGCCTGCCGGGTAGGCGTGGTAGTTGTTCACCCACACGCGGCCAGCCTGGATCTCGCGGCCGGCGCGGTAGGCGACGTTGCCGTTGCGGGACCAGACGCCGGCGCCGAGGCCGTAGAGGGTGTCGTTGGCGATGCCCATGGCGTCGTTGTAGTCGCTGAAGCGGGTCACGGACACGACCGGGCCGAAGATTTCCTCCTGGAAGATCCGCATCTTGTTGTGGCCCTCGAAGACGGTCGGCTGGACGTAGTAGCCGCCGGCCAGGTCGCCGGGCAGTTCGGCCCGGGCGCCGCCGGTGAGGATCTTGGCGCCCTCCTGCTTGCCGATGTCGATGTAGGACAGGATCTTCTCGAGCTGGTCGTTCGAGGCCTGGGCGCCGAGCTGGGTTTCGGTGTCCAGCGGGTTGCCCTGGATGATTTTCTCCACGCGGGCCACGGCGTCGGCCATGAAGGAATCGTAGATGTCCTCCTGGACCAGGGCACGGGACGGGCAGGTGCACACTTCGCCCTGGTTGAAGGCGAACAGTGCGAAGCCTTCCTGTGCCTTGTCGTAGAACGCGTCGTCGGTGTTGTCGGCGACGTCGTTGAAGAAGATGTTGGGGCTCTTGCCGCCCAGTTCCAGCGTGACCGGGATCAGGTTCTGGCTGGCGTACTGGCTGATCAGCCGGCCGGTGGAGGTTTCGCCGGTGAAAGCGATTTTGCGGATCCGGGGGCTGGAGGCCAGCGGCTTGCCGGCCTCGACGCCGAAGCCGTTGACCACGTTGAGGACGCCGGCCGGGAGCAGGTCGCCGATCAGTTCCATCAGGACCAGGATCGAGGACGGGGTCTGCTCGGCCGGCTTGAGGACGACGGCGTTGCCGGCGGCGAGCGCCGGGGCCAGCTTCCAGACGGCCATCAGGATCGGGAAGTTCCAGGGGATGATCTGGCCGACGACGCCGAGTGGCTCGTGGTAGTGGTAGGCGGTGGTGTCGTCGTCGAGCTGGGACAGCCGGCCCTCCTGGGCGCGGACGGCGGAGGCGAAGTAGCGGAAGTGGTCGGCGGCGAGCGGGATGTCCGCGTTGAGGGTTTCGCGGATCGGCTTGCCGTTGTCCCAGGATTCAGCGACGGCGAGCATCTCGAGGTTCTCGTCGATCCGGTCGGCGATCTTGTTCAGGATGGCGGCGCGCTCGGCGACGGAGGTCTTCCCCCAGGAGGGGGCGATCTTGTGCGCGGCGTCCAGCGCCAGCTCAATGTCCTCGGCGGTGCCGCGGGCGACCTCGCAGAAGGCCTTGCCGGTGACCGGGGTGATGTTCTCGAAGTACTGGCCCTTGACCGGGGCCACCCACTCGCCGCCGATGTAGTTCTCGTAGCGGTCCTTGAAGGTGACCTTCGAGCCCTCGGTACCGGGCTGTGCGTAAACAGTCATTGCAGCTCCTTTGCTGTGCACGATGGTGGCGGCCCGTTGCGGGTGCCTCCGATGCGTTCAGCCTAGGAGCGGGGAGGTTGCAGTCAGGTTGCAACCGCGTGACCCGGGTCACTCCGGCGGGTCACTGCGGCGGGACCGGGCGCTGGCTCCGGCGCGTCAGGCGCTCAGTTCCGCCTCGAGCCGTTCCAGGTCAGCCACGACGGCGGCCCGCTTCGGCGAGCGCGGCGGCAGCAGTTTCAGCGCCGCGATTCGGACCTCGACGTCGTCCCTCGCCTCGGGCAGCTCGGCATACCTCAGCAGCGACTCGGCACTGCCGTCCGTCAGCACCGCTTCGCGGAGCAGGGAGGAGACCCGGCTCCGCAGCTCGGCGATGCCGGGGGCCTCGGAGCGGGGCAGGACGGCGCCGCGGTAGATCTCCAGGGCGATCCGGTGGGCGCCGCGCTGCAGGCAGCTCAGGACCTGGCCGGAGTCCGGCACCAGGTCCAGCGGCAGCCGGTAGGGCCGCGAATCCGGAACAGCGGCCGGGTTGAGCTGCTGCAGGACCTTGCGCAGGCGGACCATCTCGGCCCGCAGCGTCATGGTGGAGGCGTCGCCCGCGTACAGGAGGCCACAGAGTTCCTCGGCGTTGAGCCCTTCGGGGTGGGTGCTGAGCAGGGCCAGGATTTCGCTGTGCCGGGCGGACAGTGCCACGGTGCGGCCGTCGATGCTGAGCAGTGCCTGGTCCCGGCCGAGGAGCTGGAGGCTGTTGCGGTACAGGCTGCCTGCCGCCCCGTCACCGTCCCGGCCCGCCGCGGCGGAAGCGCTCCGGCGTCGGGCGGGCGTTGACTGCCTGGCGGCGGCGAGCTGGAGCCGCTCGACGCGGAGATGCGCCTGGGCGGCGGCCACGGTGGCCTCGACCAGGGACAGGGTGTGCGGGGCGACGGCGGACTCGGTGCCGGTGATGTCCACAACGCCCAGCAGGGCACCGGAATCCGGATCGTGGAAGGGGACGGCCGTGCAGCTCCAGGGGTGGACGGAGCGATTGTAGTGTTCGGCGCCGGAGATCTGGATGCCGCGGCCCAGGGCCAGGGCGGTGCCGGGGGCGCTGGTCCCCACGGTCGCTTCGGACCAGTCGGCCCCGGGCACGAACATCATGCCCTCGGCCCGGCGGCGCATCTCGGCGTCGCCTTCGACCCAGAGCAGCCGGCCCACCTCGTCACCCACGGCCACCAGCATGCCACTGTCGTGGCTGGGCAGGACCAGGAGCTTGTGGATGACCGGCATGATGGCGGCCAGCGGGTGCTGCCGCCGGTATTCCTCGAGTTCCTCGCGGTCCATCGCCAGCGGCGCCTCGGGGTTGTCCGGGTTGGCCTGCAGCTGGGCCGAGCGCCGCCACGACTCCTGGATCAGGCGGCTGAGGCCGGGCAGCTGCAGCTCGGCGGGAAAAACGAGTCCCTGGCTGCCCAGCTGCTCGTGGCCGGCGCTGGCATACTTCTGCCGCAACCCTGCGGGGACCCCGTCTGCCGGCGGGAACAGGGCTGCCGGATGGATCGGATTCCTCATTGAACTCCCACCGGACGGGCACGACGGCGTGCCGGAGGCAGCCATGTCAGGTCAAGTGTAGTGCGGGCGCCGGGCCGCCGCCAGAGTCCGGGGTCAGCGCGGTGCACCGTGTCCTGTCCTCGCGGGGATTCCGCGCCGGATTCAGACAGCCGCTGCGTGGATCCGCGTGGCGGCTGTCCGTTTCCGCAGCGGATTCCGCGGCCGGGGCAGTGGGGCAGTGCGGCCGGGGCAGTGGGGCGGGGGTCAGCCGCGGGAGATCTGCACCATGTCCTCGCGCGGAACCACCTTGACGCGTTCGCGCACGATGCCGTTGGCGTCGGCGGAGGCGGTCCACTCTGCGCCGAGGGCCAGTTCCCGGGCGTCGAGCTTGTTCCAGCCTTCCCAGGTGGTGTATTCGATCCCGCGCTCCTCGAGCAGGTCGATGATCGCCTGCGGATCCGGGTTCTGCGCCGGCGGGAGGCTCAGGCGGTCCTCGAGCAGGAAGCCGATCGTTTCCAGCGCGTCACCCTTGGTGTGTCCGATCAGGCCGACGGGGCCGCGCTTGATCCAGCCCGTGGCGTAGATGCCCGGGACGGGGTTGCCCTCGGCGTCGAGCACCCGGCCGCCCTCGTTGGGGATGACGCCGCGGCGCGCGTTGTATTCCAGCTCGTCCAGCGGCGATCCGTGATAGCCGATCGCCCGGTAGACGGCCTGCACCGGGTAGTCGAGGTACTCCCCCGTGCCCTTGACGTTGCCGGTGCCGTCCAGCTGCATGCGTTCGAACTTGATGCCGGTGACCTTGCCGGGGTGCGCGGCGTCGTCGTGGATTTCGACCGGGCTGTGCAGGAAGTGCAGGTGCAGCCGGCGGGAGGACGGTTGCTCGGCCTCGGCGTGTTCCTCGACCAGCCAGTTCGTCAGGGTGTTCACCATGGTGCGGATCTGGTTGTTGCCGCGGATCGCCTCGTCCGAGGCCTCGTCGAACTCGAAGTCCTCCGGGTACAGGACGATGTCGACGTCCCGGGCGTGGGAGAGTTCGCGCAGTTCCAGCGGGGTGAACTTGACCTGGGCCGGTCCGCGGCGGCCGAAGACGTGCACGTCCGTGACCGGGGAGTTCTTGAGGCCTGCATAAACATTGTCCGGGATTTCCGTCACCAGCAGCTCGTCGGCGTGCTTGACCAGCATCCGCGCCACGTCGAGGGCCACGTTGCCGTTGCCGATCACCGCGATCTCCTTGGCCTCGAGCGGCCAGTCGCGCGGAACGTCGGGGTGCCCGTCGTACCAGGAGACGAAATCTGCCCCGCCGAACGACCCCTCGAGCTCGACGCCGGGGATGTCCAGGTCCGCGTCCTTGATGGCGCCGGTGGAGAAGATCACGGCGTCGTAAAAGGCGCGGAAATCGTGCAGGGTCAGGTCGCGGCCGTAGGTGACGTTGCCGAGGAAGCGGATGTCGCCGCGGTCCAGGACCTTGTGCAGCGCGTTGACGATCCCCTTGATCCGGGGATGGTCGGGGGCGACGCCGTAGCGGATCAGGCCGTACGGTGCCGGGTACGCCTCGAACAGGTCGATGCTGACCTCGAAGTCGCCGTCCTTGACCTCGTTGGACTTGGTCAGGATATCCGCGGCGTAGACGCCGGCCGGTCCGGCGCCGACAATCGCAACGCGGAGCGGACGTTTGGACGTGGATTCGGCCGAGTTGGACACCGGGAGCCCTTCTGAGTCTTAGCGGCTGCGCCTATTCATGCAGCGCACAAGCTCCTATTCTAAATGTCCGCGGTAAGGAACGGGCGCTTCGGTGACCGACACCGCGGGGATCCGCGACCGGCGCCGGGCGCATCGGATCCGAAAGGCAGGAATAGCGGTCCCGGAGGTGGTGTTATGAATCGTGTGCCTACCCCCGACGGATCCCTCTCCCCAGCCACGCTGAGCGCCCCGGCCGCTCCTGCCTCCGGCGGCCCGTCCAAGCGACCGCCGGCCGCGCTGAAGGCAGTGGACACGGATACGACGGCGGGCATCATCTTCGGGATCGGCGCGTACGGCCTGTGGGGGCTGATGCCGCTGTACTTCTTCCTGCTGCAACCGGCCGGCGCGGTGGAAATTGTGGCCAACCGGGTGCTCTGGTCGCTGGTCTTCTGCGTCCTGCTGATAACCGTCACCCGCTCCTGGCCCGTCCTGGGAGCCGCGTTCCGGAACCGGACGGTGATCCTCCCGCTGATCATCGCGGCGGTGCTGATCGCGGTGAACTGGCTGACCTATGTGTACGGCGTGACCACCGGGCAGGCGGTGGAAGCGTCGCTGGGCTACTTCATCAACCCGCTGGTCTCGGTCCTGCTCGGCGTCGTGGTGCTGAAGGAGAAACTGCGGCCGCTGCAGTGGGCCGCCGTCGGAATCGGCTTCATCGCCGTGGGCGTTCTGACGGTGTCCTACGGCAAACTGCCGTGGATTGCCCTGACCCTGGCCCTGAGCTTCGGCCTCTACGGCTTCGTCAAGAAGCGCGTCGGCCCGCGTGCTGATGCGCTCACCAGCCTCTCGGTCGAGACGATCGTGCTCGCGCCGGTGGCCGCCGCCGTGATGGTTATCCTTGCGCTCACCGGCGCCGCGACGGTTACAGCCCTCGGCCCCGCGCACTTCTGGCTCCTCGCGGCGTCCGGCATTATCACCGCCGTGCCGCTGCTGTTCTTCGGCGCCTCCGCCCGGCGGCTGCCGATGACCACGATCGGCCTGCTGCAGTACTTCGCTCCGGTGCTGCAGTTCATCGTGGCGCTGGCCGTGTTCAATGAGCCCATGACCACGGACCGCTGGATCGGCTTCGGCGTCGTCTGGCTGGCGCTGCTGGTGCTCACCGTGGACATGCTGCTCTCCGCGCGGAAGAACTCCGTGAACCGGAAACTGGCCCGCGCGGCCGCCTGAGGTCTTGCCCAAGTTCGGGGTCAACGTCCAGCTGCTTCGGAGTCGACGTCCAGCTGCCGTACACCAAGCCGTTCCCCCGCGGAGCCATGCCAAGCGAGTAGCTGTTTACAGCACCTCAGCGGCGCCGTAAGGTGCTCATCTAACCACGTTCAAGATATCGTCGAGAACGGAAGTAGAGCACCATGAAGAAGATCAAACTTTCCGTCGCGGCCCTGGCCGCCGCGACCTTGGCCGTGGCCTTGCTGGCCGGCGGCCCGACCGTGGCGGCCCAGGCCGCCGACAAGCCCCTGATCGGCCTGACCTTCGACGACGGGCCCTCGCCCCAGCGCACCGCGTTCGTCCTCGACGTCCTCAAGCAGAAGGGCGTCAAAGCGACGTTCTTCCTCGAGGGCTCGCACGCGCAGCAGTACCCCGACCTCGTCCGCCGGATCAAGGCGGAGGGGCACGTGATCGGCAACCATTCTTGGGACCACGCCAACTTCCCCGAGATTAGCCAAGCAGCGCAGAAGCAGCAGATCGACCGCACCAACGCCGCCATCAAGGCCGTCACAGGCGAGGCGACCAAGCTCATGCGCTTCCCGTTCGGCAACAGCACCTCCTACGCTTCGGGCTACCTCAAGAACATCGGGATGAGCGGCGGGGTTCTCTGGCACTGGGACGTTGGCAACCCCGGCGACTTCGAGTGCCCCGGTGCGGCCGGCGTCCAAAAGTACGTGATGGCGGAGGCGGCGCCCGGCGCGATGATCCTGCTCCATGACGCTGAGGACGTCTTGTCCTGCCCCGCGTCGCAGTGGAACTACTTGGCCACCACCATCGACGCACTGCGGGCCAAGGGCTACGAGTTCGGAGTGGTCGCCCCCTCCACCACTGCCAACCCGGTCAACCAGGGCTCGCCGGCCGTCGTGGTCGCGCCCGCCGGCGGCTGATATTTAGGTCGGGTTGTCAAGAGGCATGGATAAACGGCTCCTGGGCTTTCTGTATCCGGGAGCCGTTTATTGTGCACCCGGCAAGATTTCCCGGCGTGTTTTGCCCTCCCGGGTGCGTCGGTCGCCGGTGCCCAGCCAGATTAGTTGCGTGGCCAGATCCGCTGCGTGGCCAGATCCGCTGCGCCGATTACCACGACGACGAGGCGTCCGTCATCTCGAGCGGCTGTCGGAGACCCAACGGTCAGCCGCCCAGCGCGCGCCTCATCTCGTCGTACGCGGGCGTTGGCTGCCCGTCGTCGAACAGGAAGTCGTGGCCCTGCTGCAGGCGGCCGTTGTCGTCGATCAACCAGTCGTAGCGGTCGTCCACGCCCCACGTCGTGTAGGAGACGCAGGCACGCGAGCGCAGGCAGGTGGCCAGGACCGTGGCGTACTGCTTCGCCTGGGCGCCCGTCCCGCGGCCGTCCGTTACGTCGTTTTCCGAGATGCGGACGTGCAGCCCGGCGTTCTCGAAGTTATTGAGCGTATCGGTGAGATCGCCGGCTGAGATGGCGTCGGTCTTGAGGTCGTAGACGTGGGCCTGGAGGCCGACGCCGTAGATGTGCCCGCCCAGCCCATTGGTGTCCAGCGCGAGCTTGAGCAGGGCGTCCTGTCGGCGCCCCGGCACGTCTGCCCCGTTCTCGTTGATGAACTGCAAGACGTCCGGATCGGCGTCGTAGACGGCCTTGGAGACGACCGCCGGGTAGCCGGGCCCGAAGACGCGGTACCAGATGTTCTGCTGGAAGCTGGTCCCCTGGTCGACGTCGAAGGGCTCGTTGACGACGTCGAGCGAGTCGAGCCGTCCCTTGAAGTGCGTCACCACCGTGGTGACGTAGTCGAGAAGCGCGGTGGCGCTGGACTGGCGCTCCGCGTCCGTGCCGCTGGGCAGCTCCTGCATCCAGCGGGGCATCGCCTCGGTGAAGGCGATCGTGTGGCCGTGCACCGCCATGCCCTTGCTCTCGGCGATCGCGAGGATCGCGTCGGCCTCCTCGAAGGTATACACGCCCTGCTGCGGGGAGAGGAACTGCGGCTTCATCGCGTTCTCCGCTGTGACGGAGCCGAAGTTGGACACCAAGTTCCGCGCATAGTCCTCGTCGCTGGTCAGCGGACCGAGCGCCACCGCCGCACCGATCTTGAAGTCCGGCCGGGTCCGGGCGGCCAGGGCCTGCAGCCCGTCCGCCGACTGCTCGGCCTGCGCGACGGCGGGGCCTGCGGTGGCCAAGGAGGCGCCCTTCGGAGCGGTGGCCGTGAGGGAGTTGACCTGGAAGGAGCCGCCGTCGCTCGACAGCCCCAGCCAGAGCTTTCCCGATTCGAACACCCGGCCGAGGGGCAGCGAGGACACGGTGTCCCCGCCGCTGGCGACCTCGAGCGTATCCCCGGACCGGCGCACCGAGAGCGCGGCCTCCGGATCCGAGACCGTCACATGCTCGTCGTGCGCCGGCTGGGGGTTGGTCACGTCCTTCTGGGGCGAGCCGTCGAAGACCGCAATCTCCAGGTCGTCGCCCCGGAGGGTGAGGCGCAGGCCCCCCGGCTCGATCCGGAACTCGTCGGCTATCACCGGCGGGCTGTCGTAGACGGTCCAGGACGCGTCGGAGGTCACGTCGGTGAATGACGCGCTGAGGGAGAAGTCCCCCTCGGCCACGAGGTGCGTGCCGGCCAGGTTGAGCGGCGGGTTCGGCTGGCCTCCCCCGCCGTCCTGCTCGACGATGCTCCGTGCGGTGGCCGCGACCTGCAGCCCGTCGCCGCCGGCCTTCACCCCCGGCGTGTGCTGCCAGTCCTGCTGGAGCAGGTCAACTACCACGTTGGGCTCCGGTGTCGGGTCGTTTGGTGTGCAGCCTGCGAGGGCTAGCAGAAGGCCGGACGCCAGCACCACCTTCAGTGCGTGTGGGCGCCCGGCCATCCTGGGTCCTCTTCCTCGTCGTTAGGGCTTGGTCCAGCGGACGTCGTCGAAGTACGCCTGCAGTCCGGAGTTGCCCTGGACGATGACCTGCAGGCTCGCCTTGGCGACCGCAGTCGTGCTGGGCGAATATGTCAGGTCGGCGTTGGTCACACCGGCGACCGCTACCCCGAGCTTATACTGCCCGGAGATCCACTGCCCGGCGGCGTTGTACTCGTCAATGTAGAACCCCACCTCACCGCTGGTTCGCGCCGCGACGTTGAGGTACGCGGCGATCTTGTAGGTACCGGGCGTCACCGCGACCTGCGGGGAGAACAGGTGCTTGTTCGCCGTGGTGGCCGTCAGCTTGACCGAGTTCACGGGGTTGGCCGGGCTTCCGTGGTTCGCGGCGTCGGCCACAATGGTGGCAGCCGAGTCGGTCGTCCAGCCCGAGCCGATGCCGGCGTCGAAGGTGCCGTTGGCGACCAGGTTGGATGCCGGCGGCGGGACCGTCTCCGCGGCGAGCGACAGCATCTGCACGTTGTCCACATATGCCGTGATGCCGGTGCCGGTCACCCAGATCTGCAGGCTCGCCGAGGCCACATTGGTCGAGCTGGGCGTGTAGGTGAAGTTCATCGACTCCACCCACCGAGTGTTCTCCCGCTTACGGAACTGCCCGGAGATCCACTGCCCGGCCGAGTTGTACTCGTCGACGTAGAACCCGACCTCACCGGTCGTGATCGAAGCCACGTTGAGGAAGGCCTTGAACATGTAGTTCGTCGTTGGCGACACGGGAACCGTCGGCGAGAACAGGTGACCCGTCGTGGCGCCCGAGACCAGCTTCACCGACTTGGCGAAGTCGGGGTAGCTTCCGTTGTTCGCGGCGTCCGCGGTGATCGTCGCCGGGGCGTCGGTGCGCCAGCCGTCCCCTAGTCCGTTGTTGAACGTCGGATTCGCGAGCTTGTTGGGGCTGCCGTTGACCAGGCCCTTGCTGATGTTGACGTTCTTGATCTGGCCGGCCGTCACCTTTGTCTTCACGTACGCGGCCAACTGGTCCAGCTCCGCCGTGCCGTACTCGTAGTCGTCCGGGTTCTGGCTCGGCGTCGGCCTGATGTCGTGGAACGTGAACACGACCCACGACTTGTTCGCGATCGCCTCGTCGACCTTCGCCTTCAGCGTGGCGACCGGGGTGGTGACCTCCTGCACGGGGACGTTGCGGAGCAGGTAGTCGCCCAGCGGCCAGATGTTGTTGCCTGTGTCGGCGAAGCCGCGCATCGAGCTGTAGTACTTGGCCACCCGGGCGACCGCCGACATGTCGTAGTCGCCGTACGGCGCGGCGAAGGCGGTCGCGTTGATGCCCTGTGCCGCCAGCGCAGCCTTGCTGTTGGCCAGCTGGGCATCCACCTGGGCGGCCGTCAGCTTGTTGTTCTGGCAGTCGCCTCCGACGCTCACGAGGCACTGGTGGTCGACCGTGTGCGAGCCGATCTCCCAGCCGTAGGTGGTCTGCAGCTGCTTGATCTGGGCCCAGGTCATGTACGGGATATCAGTGTTGGCCCGGCAGGTGTTCGGCACGGTCGTCATGCCGACGCAGTTGGTGATGACGTAGTTGGTGCCGGTCAGACCGTACTTCTGCAGCGTCGGCGCAGCCTGCGTCAGGGCGCTCTGGTCGCCGTCGTCGAAGGTGAACGACACCAGCGGCGAGGGGGCAGGATTGTCGACGGCGGCGTTCGCCGCCGTCGGTGTCAGGAGTGCTGCGGTCAGCGCCAGCACCGCCCCCGCCCCGGCGGCGAGCTTGGTGCACCCCCGCGCGATGCGGAATCTGCTCCTGGTCATGAGGTTCTCCTTATTTCGAGCGGCCGACGGCGCCGGGTTACACCGCCGAATTGTGATCACGGGCCCTGCAACTGCTTGAACGCCTGCGCGACCGGCTGGACTTCGATGCCGCTGGCGTCGATGAGCTGCAGCTGTGCGGCGAGGACTTCGCTGGTGATGGTGCTCCGGTCCCCCGCGATGGTGTTCTGCTGAGTGCCGGTCGACTCGGGGGTCGCGATCTGGTGGTAAACGAGGATGAGCCAGCCGTTCATTCGGGACGTCTCGGCGAGCGCTTCGGCCAGCTTGTCGGGCGTGGTCTCGTCGGTCACGTATAAGACCTTCAGATCGTGCGGTTTGAGGTTTTGCCGGGTGTTGATGCCGTCGTCCGTCCCGCGCATGATCTGGAAGTACTTGCTCGCGTACCAGTCGACCTGGGGGTCGGACCGTCCGTACGGGGGTGCCAGATCGTCGGTGCCCAGGCCGGCAGCCGCCAACGCCTCCTCACTCCTCCGCATCTGCTCGTCCAGCCGGCTGGTGGCGATGGAGGTGAGGTCGAGGTGTTCGTAGCTGTGTGCGGCGATCTCGTGTCCGGCCTCGTGCATCTGCTGCACCTCGGCGGCCGTCATGAAGTTCGGCGTCTCGATGGAACTGGCATTGACGTACTGGGTGGACCGGAAGCCGTGCTCGTTCAACAGAGGCAGGGCGCGGTCGTACACCGACTGCCAGCCGTCGTCGAACGTGATCG
Source organism: Arthrobacter ginsengisoli (assembly GCF_031456935.1). NCBI lineage: Bacteria > Bacillati > Actinomycetota > Actinomycetes > Micrococcales > Micrococcaceae > Arthrobacter > Arthrobacter ginsengisoli. The sequence continues at coordinate 24,771 of NZ_JAVDVQ010000009.1, forward strand.
AGACCATGGGCTGGTCCCAGCGAAGGGGCCCTGGCTTGGTGACGTCGGTCAGCGAATAGTCGCGGACGCCGGTGGTGCCGTCACCGTGCGACACCAGGGTGACCATCGCCGTCTTTGCCCCGTTTGGGATCTGGAACGCCTCCCTGATCGTCGTCCAGTCTCCCGCCGGCGGCACCGTCGCCAGGTTGTGGAATGCGCGCCCACCGTCCGCTAGCTCGAACTCTGCCACCACGTCCACCTCGCGCTCGGACTGGTAGGTCGCGCCGAACTCGAAGTACCGGTCGGGGGTCACCGGGACCGGCTGGTACTGCCACTTCGCCTCGCCGTTCTGGTAGTTCGCGGTGCGGGTCCAGAGGAAGCTGCCGTTCCCGTCCCCGCCGCGCCCGGATTCCACGGTCGACGTCCCGGAGGCGTATGGGGACCATAAGTCGGGTGCGCCCGGCTGTGGACCGGCGAGCCCGGGGTTGGGGACGAGGTTGGGGGCCGACGTCGCGGCGGGCGGCAGCCGGACGTCGTCCGCCGCCTCGAGGTACGCGCCCTCGACCCGGACGGTGCCCTTCGCTGCGAGCCGGAAGATGTACTCTACCGCGGTCGTCGTGTCTGAGCTGTGGAACGCGTCGCTCACCGTGAACGGGGAATTGCCCGGCCGTTCAAGAGGGTCCTGCAGCTGCTCCAGGGTCGTGCTGCCGTCGGGGTGATGCCGGCGGGCCAGCAGCGTGAAGTCCGCGTCGGTGGTGGCGAACGCCTTGAAGAGGTAGGTCTTGCCGGGCTCGACGTCCACCCGTGGGCTCGTCAGCGTGACATCGCCCGAGGCGTACTGGGTGATGTCGAGCTTCAGCGCCTGGCCGCCCAGCTGCCCGTCGACCAGTTCCAGCGAGGTCTGGGCGTCCCTGCTGTGGCTGACGTTCCAGCCGCCCATGGGGCCGGCGGGCGCCGCCGGGCCGGACGCCGCCGGAGCGCCCGCCGCAGCCAAACCGAGCGCGGGGAGCAGGTTCGCGCCGGGCCGCGCCTGAGCGATGCTGCTCGTCCCACTGGTATACAGCAGCCACCCGGTGGTGACCATGACGACCACCACCGAGATGACTACGAGCGGATTCCGCAGCACACGGAGAACCCGCCGGCGCTTACGCGGCACGAGCTACCACCACCGCGCTGCCGGCCCGCTGCGGCGACTTCCAGGTGTTGATCTTGGGACGCCGGAACAGGCCACGCGAACGCGCGATGCAGCGAAGCGCCGCCGTCAACTGCACCAGGTCCATGATGTAGAACAGGAAGTACGCCGTCGGCGCGTACATGGACAGCCGAACGCGTTCACGCGCGGTCAGGTTCTCATACATCCAGACAGTCAGCAGTGTGTAGGCGGTGATGGTCGCGTACGCACCGAGTATCAGGGCGGGCGTTTGCGTGACCAGCGACCAGTAGACCGCGTACGTCCAGGCCAGGGGCGAGACGAGCAGCGTGAACTCGCCGAGCAGCGCCATCGGCATCCGGTAGTAGGTCAACGTGCGGGTGTACCGGCGGCTCGGGTTGAGCATCATGCCGCGGTACTTGATGAGGTTCTGGAGGCTCCCGTACTTCCAGCGGTAGCGCTGCTTCGCCAAGGCGCGGAACGTGAGCACGCCCTCAGTCTTCGCGACCACGTCAGCGCCATAGACCACGCGGAAGCGCCGGTTGCCCAGGCTGGTGATCTTCGCGCTCAGGCCGATGTCCTCGGTCATGGTGTCCGTGTCGTAGAAGCCGACTTTGCGCAGCACACGCATCCGATAGGTGGAGGCCACCCCACCCACCACGAACTCGCAGTTCAGCAGCGAGAAGAACTTCTTCGAGCGGTAGCCGATCATGTGCTCGAACCGCTGCAGGATGCCGAGCACCGTCGTCTCCTCCAGGATCTGCACGTTGGCGGCGACACCGGCCACGTACGGGTCGTCGAAGTAGGACAGCGCGTTCGTGATGGCGTCCGGCTCGATGATCGAGTCGGCGTCGATCGTCATCACGAACTGACCGCGGGCGTGCCGGCGGAGCGCCGAGTTCAGTGCCGCGCCCTTGCCGACGTTCTTGCGCATCCGCACGATGCGCAGGTCCATCTCGGGGTGACGCACCTGGTAGTCGCGGACCAGCCGACCGGTGAGGTCGGTGGACGCGTCGTCCGCGACGAGGACCTCGTAGGAGCGGTAGGTGCTGCGCCGGATGGAGTCAAGCGTCCGGACGATCACCGCCTCTTCGTTGTGGGCAGCGATGGCGATGGAGACTAGCCCGGGCACCTCGGGGAGGGCACGGCGGGTCCACGTGGCCGTCGCCGCGCACTCCGCCTCGTACGCGGGGGGGAGCCGGACGCCTCTCATCCCCTTCCGACGCTGCTGCCAGACGTCGTAGAAGTTGGCGCCCACCAGGAACAGGCCGAAGTGCACGACGTAGAGGATGCTCACGACGGCGAACAGCCAGAAGATCACGAGCGCCAAGTCCATGCTCACACCTCTGTGGAGTTGCCGGCGAGCGCGGGCACGTGCCCTGCTGACCGGGACTCAGCGCGCCGGTTGCGAGCCGCGCGGCGCGGCACCATCACGGACGCAGCGACGGCGGCCGGCTGGACCAGGTCGATCGCGGCCGTGGAGGCCGGAACGGCGGCGCTCGGCGCCACGGTCTCGACGAGGGCCGTACGGGCGGCGCGGCGCCGATAGATCTGGATGCCGACGAACCGGATGACCACAGTGAGGACCACCGTGGTCCACAGCACCAGGCTCAGCTGTGCCACGAAGTCGAGCAGGCCCTCGAACATCGCGCCGTCCCGGCCGAAGGTCGCTTGGGCGGTCACGGCGACGCTCTGGAGGTGTGTCATCGGAGGCTCTCCCCTGCTGCTTCCAGTTCAACGGGAGATCGTCGGAGGTTTTTTGGGGGGAAACAGATGTGCTTCTTTTGCGGAAGAGATGCGTGTGCCAGGGGCAGGACTGTGATCTTCGCCGACATCTCGTTTTGGGTAACCAACTTGTGCCTCCTAGATTGCGGCGTGCGGCATACCTCCAAAATATGGGGATGCATGCAGGGGGACACGAGTGCTGGTTACGTGAATAACTTGCCTGCCAGAAGAGCGCAGTACTCGGTTCGGCGGGGAGCTACTCGGATACGTAGCCGCGGTTACCCGACCATTGGCGCTGGTTGCCTTCCGTAGGGCCCTAAGAACCCCGATCGCGGGGCTTCATCACTTGGAAACGCCGCCCGAGACGCAGGAGCTAACATGCTTCACTACCCGGCGATATTTTCGGCCGCCGGCCTTAAAAAGCCATGGCCCGCCAATGTGTCGTCATTATGACGCACTGGCGGGCCGGGATCCGACGCGCAGTGGCGCGGCGTCGCTCCGACTGAAATCAGGCTGCCGGGCTGTCAGACTGCCGGGCTCGTCTTAATCCGTGCGTAGTCGCGCGGCACCACCACCATGGGCACCGGCAGGGCCAGGAGCACTTTGTGGGCTGTGCTGCCGAGGAAGAGCTTGTTCTTCTCCGCCAGACGTGACGACCCCACGATCATGATTTCGCCGTCGTCCCATTCGAGGTCGTCGATCGCTTCTTCAATCGTGCGCCCGTGGGCAACCTCAACGCTGACGTCGTGCCCGGCCGGGAGCCGTTGGGCGGCCGCGGTGAGGACGGTATTGGCGTGGATATGCGCCGCGTTGATGTTCTCACCGCTGTCCCCTTCGGCGTCGAGTTCCACAAGGGACACCAGCCGCAGCGGGACCCCGCGGCGTTCCGCGGCCGTAATGGCGACGTCGATTGCCGCCTCCGCGCCTGCCCGCTGGCCCACCGCGAGGGTCAGCCGCGTGATCGGCTCCGTGCGCCGGTAGCCCCGGGGGGCCAGCGCCACCGCAACGGGCGAGGCGTGGAGCAGGGCGTTGGCCGCGCTGCCGATGGTGTACCGCTTGAACAACCCCGCACTGGCGGCACCCACAACGATCAGGCCGGCCTCGTAGTCCAGGGCTGCATCAATCAGGCCGGCGGCGTGGGAGTCGGCGTGGCGGACATGGAACTTCGCCTGGACGTCCTTGGGGATGAGGGACAGACCCTCCCGTTCGGCGGTGATCATTTCCTGCTCCGCGGCGCTGGCGCCGCTTCCCTCCGGCTGCGGAGAGACGTAGGGGGTCCGGCGGTCCACGACGTAGACGAGGTCAAGATGTGCGCCCTGGGCGCGGGCCAGCGCGGAGGCCAGTGCAACGGCGTCGGCGCCGCGGTCGCTGGGTGTGTAGCCAACTACGTATCGCATCTATGAACCCCTTTTGGGTCTGTGGCAGAAGCCAGCTTTGCTCCGGGGGTTCCGGGCGACGTCGGCCGGTCTGCGTTCGTGCAGTGGTAGGAACGACTCTAGCCCTTCGGGGCCCGGAATTGGCGCTGCCGGTCCGTGACATTCGGCCCTGAGCAGGGCAATCATCCGTTCCGGGCCTGGCGGGGTCGAGGCGTCTGACACCAGAAGTACATGATTCTGGGTCTGCAGCCGGAACAAACCCCAGGGTTGCCCTATCACTTTTGGTGCCCAAACCCGGGGTTTGGGCACCAAAAGTGATAGGGCAACCGGAGGGGTGGCGTCAGGCGTTCGCCTTGATGGCCGCGGCCAGGACCTGGAGGCCGTCCAGCAGCAGCTCGTCGCTGATCACCAGCGGCGGCAGCAGCCGGATGACGTTGCCGTAGGTGCCGCAGGTGAGGATGATCACACCCTCCTTGAGGCAGGCCGCGGCGACGGCCTTGGTCAGCTCCGGGTTCGGTTCCTTCGAACCGGCCTGGACCAGTTCGATTGCCAGCATCGCGCCGCGGCCGCGGACATCGCCGATCACCGGCTGCTCCGCGGCGAGTTCGCGCAGCTTGCCGAGGGCGATTTCCTCGATGTGCCTGGCCCGGGCATTGAGGCCGTACTGTTCCATTGAGCCGATGGACGCCAGCGCCGCGGCGCACGCCACCGGGTTGCCGCCGTAGGTGCCGCCGAGGCCGCCCGGGTGGACGGCGTCGAGCAGCTCGGCGCGGCCGGTGATGGCGGAGAGGGGCATGCCGCCGGCGATGCCCTTGGCCATCGTGATGATGTCCGGGACAACACCCTCGTGGTTCACGGCGAACCACTCACCGGTGCGGCAGAAGCCGGACTGCACCTCATCGGCGATGAACACGACGCCGTTGTCCTTCGCCCAGGCGGCCAGCGCCGGCAGGAACCCCTCTGCCGGGACGATGAAGCCGCCCTCGCCCTGGATGGGTTCGATGATGATCGCGGCCACCTGCTCGCCGCCGATCTGCTTCTCGATCATGGTGATGGCGCGTTTGGCGGCCTCGGCCCCGGTGATGGCCGGGTTTTCCTCGCGGTAGGGGTAGCTCATCGGCATCCGGTAGACCTCGGGCGCGAACGGGCCGAAGTTGGTCTTGTACGGCATGGCCTTGGCGGTCAGCGCCATGGTCAGGTTGGTGCGGCCATGGTAGGCGTGGTCGAACGCGACGACGGCGTCCCGGCCGGTGGCCAGGCGGGCCACCTTGACGGCGTTCTCCACGGCTTCGGCGCCGGAGTTGAACAGCACGGTGCGCTTCTCGTGGTCGCCGGGCGTGAGCCGGTTCAGCTGCTCGGCGACGGCGACGTAGCCCTCGTAGGGCGTGATCATAAAGCAGGTGTGGGTGAAGTGCTCCACGGCTTCCTTGACCGCGCCGACGACGGCGGGATCGGAGGCGCCCACGCTGGTCACGGCAATCCCGGAGCCGAGGTCGATGAAGGAGTTGCCGTCGACGTCGCGGATGATGCCGCCGTCGGCGTCGGCGACGAACACGGGGACGCTGGACGCGACGCCGGCGGCGACGACGGCCTGGCGGCGCTCGGTCAGGGCCACGGACTTGGGGCCCGGGAAATCGGCCTGGACGCGTCGCTTTTGCTCCAGGCGGTAGGTGATGTCAGAGGCGGTGGTGGTCATGGGAAAGCCTTTCTGGCGTGCTGGTTCGGCGGCGAGGCTGGACGGCTGGGGTGCGCGGCGGCGTCAGTCGACGGCGTCATGCATCCGCGTTAGGCGTCGAGCGCGCTCATCACGTGCTTGATGCGGGTGTAGTCCTCCACGCCGTACATGGAGAGGTCCTTGCCGTAGCCGGACTGCTTGAAGCCGCCATGCGGCATTTCGGCGGTGAGCAGGATATGCGTGTTGATCCAGACGGCGCCGAAGTCCAGGTCGCGGCTCAGCCGCATGGCGGTGCCGTGGTTGGACGTCCAGACGCTGGACGCGAGGGCGTAGTCGACGTCGTTCGCCAGCTCGACGGCCTCCTCCTCGGAGCTGAATTTCTGCACCGTGATGACCGGTCCGAAGGCTTCCTTCTGCACGATGTCGTCACTCTGCTTGGCTCCGGTGACGATCGTGGGCTCAAAGAAGTAGCCCTTCTCCCCCGCCTGGTGGCCGCCGGTCTCGATCCGGCAGTTCTCCGGGAGGGACTCCACCAGGGACTTGACCGCGTTGAAGTGGTTGATGTTGTTCAGGGGGCCGAAGTAGTTGTCCTCGTCGTTCTGCGAGCCGGTGTGAAGGGTCTTCGTGTGCTCCACGAGGGCTGCGACGAGATCGTCGTAGGCGGAGTCCTGGACCAGCACGCGGGCGATCGCGGTGCAGTCCTGGCCGGCGTTGAAGAAGGCGAACTCGGCGATGGCCGCCGCGCTCTTTTTGATGTCGGCGTCGGCAAAAACCACTGCGGGGGCCTTGCCGCCGAGCTCCAGGTGGGCGCGCTTGAGGCCCTTCGCGGCACCGGAGGCGACAGCGATGCCGGCCCGGACGGAGCCGGTGATCGAGACCAGGCCGGGGACCTTGTGCTCGACCATCAGGGCGCCGGTCTCGCCGGTGCCCAAGACGACGTTGAGCACGCCGGCCGGGAAGATCTCGCCGGCGAGGCGGGCCAGGACGAGAGTGGATTCCGGCGTCGTGTCCGAGGGCTTGAGCACCACGGTGTTGCCCGCGGCCAGGGCCGGACCGATCTTCCAGATCGCCATCAGGAACGGGTAGTTCCAGGGCGCGACCTGCGCGACGACGCCGATCGGCTCACGCCGGACGAAGGAGGTGTGGCCCTCGAAGTATTCCCCGGCGGACTTGCCCTCCATGATGCGGGCGGCGCCGGCGAAGAAGCGCAGCTGGTCCGCGCCGGCGGCGACTTCCTCGGACGCGATCAGGGAGCGGACCTGGCCGGTGTTGCGGTGCTGGGCCTCGACGAGTTCCTCGCTGTTCGCCTCGACGGCGTCGGCGAGCTTGAGCAGCATGAGCTGGCGCTGCCCCGGCGTCGTGCGCTTCCACGTCCTGAAGGCGTCCTTCGCGGCGGTCATGGCGGCATCGACGTCGGCCTGCACCGAGACGGGCGCCTTCGCGACGATCTCGCCGTTGGTGGGATTGACGATATTCAGCAATCCGGTTCCGGCCGGCGTGACAAACTCGCCGTTGATGAAGTTCTGCAAGGTTTGAACCACGGTGTGCAACCTCTTTCGCGCTAAAAAGGACCCAATGAGACTGCTCCGAGCCTATGCCAGCCGGCACTCCGGGGGAATAGCCACCTGCACACCGTTCACCGCACTTTTTAGTGCGCTTGACCAACCCGCGGCTATCCTGAATCCATGGCCATTTCCCTTGCTGCCCTGCTGGCGGTGCCGTCCCTCAAACTGGCCAAGGCCGGCCTCGCCGAAACAACCTGGCACCAGGACATCGTCTGGGTGGCCGTCACCGAACAGGAAGACCCGCAGCGGTTCCTCAACGGCGGCGAACTGATCCTCACCACCGGCATGCGGCTCAAGAGCGCCCCGGAACAGCGCCGCTTCGTCCGCCAGGTCCAGCGCGCCGGGGCGGTGGGGATCGGGTTCGGCATCGGACTGACGCACGACGCCGTGCCGCCGGCCCTGATCGCCGAGGCCAACCGCTGGGGGCTGCCGGTCGTCGAGGTGCCGTACGAGACCCCGTTCATCGCGATCGGCAAGCTCGTCGCCGACGCCCAGGCCGCGGACCACGTCACCAAGCTGGAGCGGCTCATTGCCGGACACCAGATCCTGGCCCGCGCCCTGCTCACCGGCGGAGGCCTGGCCGAACTCCTCAAGCACCTCGGGTCCATGCTGCGGACCGACATCGTGCTGACCCAGTTCACCGCCCAGCTTTACCACAGCGTCCCCGGCAGCCCCGCTCCAAGCGCCGACGGCTGGGTGTCCTTCCCGATTCCCACCGGCCGCCGCGATGCGTGCACGCTCTGGATCAGGCAGCCCTTCGAGGACTCGGGGATCGTGGGCTACGCCCAGAACCTGATCAGCGTCGAGTTGAACAACATGGTCAAGCAGCGCCAGTCCCAGCGCGCCCTGGCCGGGCAGGTCCTCGAGGACGTGATCCACGGGACCCTGGACCCGAGCGAAGCCACCCGGCGGCTGGCCGGGATCGGCGTCAACAGCACCCGCCGGAACGTGGTCCTGCTGGCCGAATCCGCGGCGCACTTCAAGCAGCTCGGGACGTCCTCCCTGCCGCAGCAGTTGGAGAAGTCGGTGAGCGCCGTCGTCGGCAAGGACCTGGTGGCGGTGGTGCCCGACGACGGCAGCGGCGCCAGCGCGCTGGCCAAGAGCCTCAGCGACCATCTGGCCGAGGCCGGGATCCACGCCACCATCGGGATCGGCGGGGCGTACACGAAACCCAACGGGCTGCGCTGGAGCTACTTCGAGGCCCGCGATGCGGCCAGCCACGGGCTGCCCGTGAACGAACCGGAGCGGCTGAGCCTGACTTCGCTGCTGCTGGCCAGCGAGGACGTGCCGCTGGCGGACATGGCCAACGAGTCGCTGAATCCGCTCCGAAGCTTCGACGCCGCCCATGGCGCCGAGCTGATGGCCACGCTGGAGAGCTACCTGAACAACAACGGCTCCGTGGCCGCCGTGGCGGAGGCGCTGACGCTGCACCGCAACACCGTCCGCTACCGGCTCGCCCAGATCACCGAACTCACCGGCTACGACCCGGCGCAGACCTCGGACCGGGTGCAGCTCTGGCTCGCCCTGGCCGTGCAGCGGCTCAGCGCCCGGCACCCGCGCTGACCCCCGCCGCGCCGGCCGCCCCGCAGACCGGCACCCCATTAGGGTCTTAGTGCCGTAGACCGGGCTCCCGGCCCCGGTGAACACTGGGATTGGCAGCACGCTGTACGAGAGTGCCCCTTGAAGTGTCTGCGCCCTTCCGCCCGTTCCGCGGACGAAAGCGCCGGTCCGATGGATGCCGCGGCGCAGTTGCCTGATTCGCCCTAGGAAGTATCCAACTAGGAGGCCGATCGTGGGCAAGAAAAAGAAGAAGAGCGCCGACGAGGAGCTCGGGACAAAAATGCGCCGCAAGGAATACGAGGCGGAGATGGCCAAGCTGCAGGGCGAACTGGTCGCGCTGCAGGAATGGGTGAAGTCCACCGGAGCCAAGATCTGCATCGTGTTCGAGGGCCGCGACACGGCCGGCAAGGGCGGCACCATCAAGCGCATCGTCGAGCGGGTGAGCCCCCGGGTGTTCCGGGTGGTGGCGCTCCCCACCCCGACGGACCGGGAAAAATCCCAGATGTACCTCCAGCGCTACATGGCGCATTTCCCGGCGGCCGGCGAGGTGGTCATCTTCGACCGCAGCTGGTACAACCGTGCGGGCGTCGAGCCTGTGATGGGTTTCTGCACCCCGGAGCAGACCCAGAGGTTCCTCAACATGACTCCGATGGTGGAGAAGGCGATGGTGGACTCCGGCATCATCCTGCTCAAGTACTGGCTTGAGGTCAGCGCGGACGAACAGACCCGGCGGCTCAAAAGCCGCATGGACGATCCGCGCAAGACCTGGAAGCTGTCGCCGATGGACCTGAAGTCCTACAAGCGGTGGTACGACTACTCCCGGGCGAGGGACGCCATGTTCGAGGCGACCGATACCGCCTGGGCGCCGTGGTTCGTCGCGGACAACAACGTCAAGAAGCGCGGACGGCTCAACATCATCAGCCACCTGCTGAGCCAAGTGCCTTACGAGCCGTACCCGGGGCTCGACGTCGAACTGCCGAAGCGCCAGAAGGCCGGGGACTACCGCGAGCCGACCCTGGCGGTGCGGCGTGTCCCGACCCTGTTCTGATCCGCGCCCGCGATGAGGAGGAAGCCATGAACGACAAGTCCGGTGCAGCAGAAGAGGTGGCCGAAGCCGAGGCGGACGCGACGTGGTACACGCTCCCGCCCGGGGAGGTCGCGGGCCGGCTGGGTGTTGATCCGGCCCGCGGGTTAAGCGCGGCCGAGGCGCAGCAGAGGCTGCAGGAGTACGGACCGAACGCCCTGGCCGCCCCGAAGCAGGAGCCGGTCTGGAAACGGTTCTTCAAGCACTACAAGGACTACATGCAGATCGTGCTCGTGGTCGCCGCACTGGTCAGCCTGTTGATCGAGGAATACGGGACCGCGATCGGGCTCGCCATCCTGACACTGTTCAACGCATGGCTGGGCTACCACCAGGAGGGCAAGGCCGAAGCGGCCGCAGCCTCCCTGGGGCAGATGATGAAATCGATGGCCAAAGTGCGGCGCGACGGCGACATGGCGGAGGTCCCCGCCGAGCAGATCGTGCCCGGCGACATTGTGGTGGTCGATGCCGGTGACCGGGTCCCCGCCGACGGCAGGGTCATCCTGGCGGCGACGCTCCAGATCGAGGAGGGCGCCCTGACCGGCGAAAGCGTCGCAGTCGAGAAGGACACCGCCGTCATCGGCCGGCACGACGTCGGCATCGGGGACCGCGTCAACATGGCGTTTATGAACACCAACGTGACGCGCGGCCACGGCGAGATCCTCGTCACCACCACCGGCATGGGCTCGGAGGTCGGCCACATCGCCCACATGCTGTCCGGGCAGAAAGTGGAGAAGACCCCGCTCACCAAGCAGGTGGACCGCCTCACCATCTTTATCATCATCGCCGCCCTCTTCGCCTTTGTCGCGATCGTGGTGATGGGCCTGGCCCAGGGCGAGTCCTTCGCGGTGCTCTTCGGGATCGGTGTGGCGCTGGCCGTCGGTTCCATCCCGGATGCGCTGCCCGCCGTCGTCACCACCATCCTGTCCGTCGGCTCGGTCAACATGGCCAAGAAAAACGCCATCATGAAGGTCCTTCCCGCCGTCGAGACACTGGGCTCCACGTCGGCGATCAACTCGGACAAGACCGGCACCCTCACCCTGAACCAGATGACGGTGCGGGAGTTCGTGACCGTGCAGCACCACTACACGGTCAGCGGCGAGGGCTACAGCTTCGACGGGCAGGTCCAGCGGACCACCGGCGACGCCGAGCGTGACCTGGACTATGTGATGTACCCGTGCGCGCTGTGCAACGACTCGGATATCGAGGACGGCGAGGTCATCGGGGACCCCACCGAGGCGGCGCTGTACGTGCTCGCGCAGAAGGGCGGTGTGGACGTCAGGGAGTTCCGCCGGAACAACCCGCGGGTGGCGTCGGTACCCTTCGACTCCGACTACAAGTTCATGGCCACCTTCCACCGGATGCCAGGTGCCGACGGCAAGCCCGTGATCCGCGCCTACGTGAAGGGCGCGCCCGACGTCGTGCTCGACCGGTCGTCGTCCGGGCGGTTCCCGGGCGGCCGGGCCGAGCCGCTCACCGAGGAGATGCGGGCGAAAGTGCTCGCCGCGAACGAGCGCATCGCCAGCCAGGGCCGGCGGGTGCTCGCCCTGGCGCAGCGCGAGTTCGACCCGGCGACGTTCCAGCCCTCGGGCGACCTCATGGAGCTGATGAAGGACCTGGAGATTTGTGCGCTCATCGGCGAGGTGGACCCGCCGCGGGCCGAGGCCGTGGCCGCCATCGCCAAGGCCAAGCACGCCGGCATCCGGGTCCGGATGATCACCGGCGACCACGCCATCACCGCGGCCGCGATCGCGGACGAACTGGGCATCCGGGGCCGTGCGGTCACCGGTGCCGAGTTCGCGGCGATGAGCGACGCGGAGGCCGACAGCCAGGTGGACGGGATCGGCGTGATCGCCCGGGTGGCCCCCGAGCACAAGGTCCGGCTGGTCGAGGTGCTCAGGCGCAAGGGCAACATCGTCGCGATGACCGGCGACGGCGTGAACGACGCGCCTGCCATCGCAGCGGCCGACATCGGGATCGCGATGGGCATCACGGGCACTGACGTCGCCAAGGGGGCGGCCAAGATGATCCTGGCGGACGACAATTTCGCCACCATCGTGACCGCGGTCGAGCAGGGCCGGCTGGTGTACGACAACCTGCAGAAGTTCATCCGGATCCAGGTCGCCAACCTGTATATGTTCATCCTCGCGTTCATCGGGTCCACGGCCTTCGCGATCGCCGGCACGGCGCTGCTCAGCCCGGCCCAGGTGCTGTGGATCCACATGGCGATCGTCGCGCCGATCGGCGCCGTGATGGGCCTGGACCTCGCGACGCCGGGCATCATGGACCGCAAGCCCCGGCCCTTCAACCAACCGATCATCGTCAGGTCGATGATGGTGCGGCTGTTCGTCGTCGGGCTGTACATGGCGGCGGCAACGCTGGTCCTCGTGCAGATCGGCAAGACCACCTACGGCTCCCTCGAGATCGGCCAGAGTATGGCCATCGTGGGTCTGGGGCTGATGAACATCGCCGTCGCCCTCAACCTGCGCTACCCCACCGAGAGCGCCTTCGGGCCCTCCACCATCTCCAACCCGAAGCTGCTCTGGGCGTTCGCGTGGGCCATCTTCGGCTCGATGCTGATCACCCAGATGCGGGTGCTGCAGGACCTGTTCGGCACCGTGGCACTCACCGGCGAGCAGTGGCTGGCATGCCTGGTTGCGGCCGTGGTGCTGCTGCTCCTCGGCGAACTGTTCAAGATCATCCTGCGGGCCCGGCACGCGCACTGACCCCACTTAACCGGCCGAGACATTCCCCACTAAAGCCTTGCGCTCAAACATCAAACGTCTAACCTTTAGGTATGGCTAGCAGCACGGCGGCGTCCGCCCCTCCCCAGACAGCACCCTCCGCCGTCGTGCGCACACCGCGCGGCGTGATCATCGCCGGTGTCGTCGCGCTCGTGCTGATCGGCCTCAACTTGCGCGCCGGCATCACCGGCGCCGCCGCGCTCCTGCACGACCTGCAGGAAGTCCTGGGCTACGGGCCGCTGGTCGCCGCCATCATTCCCTCGATTCCCACCCTGTGTTTTGCCGTGGCCGGCGCCGCGACGTCCTGGCTCACCCGCCAGCTCGGGCTCGAGAAGGCCATCCTGTTCTCCCTCGTGCTGCTCGCGGCCGGGCTGCTGGTCCGCGGGATCCCGTCCACCGGCATGCTGCTGGCCGGCAGCGTCGTCGGGATGTCCGGGCTGGCGATCTGCAACGTGGCGATGCCGTCCTTCATCAGGGTCCATTTCGCGCACCGGACCTCGCTGATGACGGCGCTGTACACGGTGACCATGACGACGGGAGCCACCGCCGTCGCCGTGCTGATCGTCCCCGTGGCGCAGCAGCTCGGCTCGCCCTCCGCCGGCGTCGGAGCGATCGGTTTCCTGGCGCTGGGCGCCTGCCTCGGTTTCCTGCCGATCGCCCTGCACGCGCACCGCAATGCGCCCGCGGTCAAGGCCGGCCGGGTCTCGCCCTGGCCGCTGCTGCGGACCCGGACCGGCGTGCTGATTACGCTCGGCTTCACGGTTCAGGCCCTGTTGGCCTACGCCGTGCTCAGCTGGTATCCCTACATGCTGGTCACGCTGGGCGTCTCGGCCGCCGAGGGCGGGCTGATGTTCGGCCTGATGCAGCTCGTCTCGGTCCCGGCCGGCATGGTGCTGGTCGCGATCGGCTCACGCCCCCGGATGCGGCGCACCGCGTTCTACCTGGCCACGGTCACGATGGCCGCGGGGGTCCTCGCGATGCTTGTCCTGCCGGTTTCCCTGGCCCCGCTGACAGCGGTGCTGCTCGGCATCGGCCTCGGCATCTTCCCGCTTGTGATGGTGATGATCAGCCGCAGCGGCCGCAGCACCGCCGAAACCACCGCCCTGTCCACGGTCGCGCAGTCCGCGGGCTACCTGCTGGCGACGATTGGCCCGTTCGGCATGGGGCTGCTGCACAGCGCCACCGGATCCTGGACGCTGCCGTTGATCCTGCTGCTCGCCGTCGCCCTGGGCCAGATCGTCGTCGGACATCTGCTGAGCGCCCGGCCAAAGCCACCCCGGCCCGCAGAATCCGGGCGCACTGCCTCGCAGCCCGCAATATCCCAGGAGCAGTCATGACCCTCACGACGTCGCACCGGCCGCCGCTGGTGGAGGAAATCACCGCCAAGCTGCGCGAGCTGATCCACTCGGGCGAGTGGCCGCTGCAGCAGCGGATCCCGGCCGAACCCGAACTCATGGCCATCCTTGGCGTCTCGCGGGGCACCCTCCGCGAGGCCGTGAAGGCCCTGGCCCACAGCGGCATGCTGGAAGTCCGGCGCGGGGACGGCACCTACGTCCGCGCCACCAGCGAGATTTCCGGCGCCGCCCAGCGGATGTACCAGGACCACTCGCAGATTCATATCCTGGAGGTCCGGGTCGCGCTGGACACCCAGGCGGCCCGGCTCGCCGCCCGCCACGCCACCGCCGACGACGTCGATGCGATGCGCGCGCTGCTGGAGACGCGCCGTACCGCGTGGCAGTCCGAGGACTACGCCGGCTGGGCCCGGGCGGACTGGGACTTCCATGCCCTGGTGGCGCAGGCCTCCGGAAATCCGCTGCTGCACGAGCTGTACATCAGCTTCGGCGTCGTATTCCACGCCGATCTTCTCCGGCAGCAGCGCCGCGGCGGTTTCAACGGCCTCCCGCTCGAAGGCCACGACGAACTCGTCGACGCCATCGCCGCGCACGACGAAACGGCCGCCGTCGGGAGCGTGCACCGGAACCTGAACTCCTGCGCGGAGTGGATCCGGCAATAGGGCCGACGCTGCCGGCGCCCGAGGCGCTGGAAGTCTTGCCTGGGAGGCTCTCCGCTACCCTGCGGCTTTCCGGTCCGCCGCGGCCTTCCGCAACGGGACCACGTCGCCCTCGCGGTACAGCAGGGCCCGGACCTCGGATTCCGCGGAGTCCACCCGCTTCGGGTCGATGGTCTCCCCCGCGGCGAAGTGGTCCAGGATCCGGGGATCCACATAGCTCTTCCGGGCGATCGACGGCGTGTTGCCCAGCACGGCGGACGCGTCCAGCATGGCGCGGCTCACCGCGCGTTTGCGGGCGAACACCTTGGGCTGCGGCCCGCTCCGCGCCAGGCTGGCCGCCGCCGCGCACGTTCCGCGCAGGGTGCGGAAATCCTTGGCGGTAAAGTCCTGGCCGGTGCGCTCCTTGACGTACTGGTTAATCTCCGCGCTGGAGACCGGGTGCCAGCGCCGGCCCTCCTTGTACGCCAGCAGGCGGGCGTTACCGCCGCGGCGCTTGAGCTGGCGCACGACGGCGGCGAGGTCGGCGTCGTCGATCCGTGACTCCCAGGTTTTGCCGCTCTTGGCCGGGAAGCTGAGCCGGAGCTCATCCTTGCGGACCGCCACGTGGGCGCAGAGCAGCGTGGCGAGGCCGTGGCTGCCGTTTTCGTTCGTGTAGCGCTCGGAGCCGACCCGCAGCGAGCCGCTGTCCAGCATCCTGAAGGCGGCAGCCAGCACCCGCTCCCGGGTGAGGCCCTCGGAGCGCAGGTCCAGGGTGACGAGCCGGCGCGCGGCGGGCAGGGTTTCGGCGAGCTGGAGGGAGCGGTCGAACTTCAACCGGTCCTTCCGCTCGCGCCAGCTCGGGTGGTAAATGTACTGGCGCCGGCCGACGGCGTCGAGCCCGGTGGCCTGGATGTGCCCGTTGTCGTAGGGTGCGATCCAGACGTCCGTCCACGCCGGCGGGATGCCGATGCTTTCGAGCCGTTCACGCACCGGCCCGGGCGGCAGGGTCGATCCGTCCAGGTCCTTGTAGCTGAACCCGGTCCCGGCCGTGACCCGGCGGTAGCCGCGGCCGGACGCGTTGCTCTGACGGAGCCTCATCGGCCGGTTCCGGGAATCTGCTGCTCATCCATGACGGTAAGCCTACTGACTACCGCCCGGGTTTCCCCGCAAAGCAACCAACGCGGGATCACTTCGCGCCCATAATCCGGGATGGGCGCGATGTGACCCCGCGTTGTTGGTGTGTCGTGGTGGGCGGATCAGACCTCCGCGGCCACTCCGTCGCGGGAGATCTGGACCATGGCCTCGCGCGGGACCACCTTGATGCGTTCGCGCTGGACGCTGCCGGCGTCGACGCTCGCCTTCTCGCCGAGCGACCGCTCGTGCGCGTCCAGGGCCAGCCAGCCTTCCCAGCTGGTGTACTCCACGCCGCGGTTTTCCAGCAGTTCGACGATCGTCTCCGGCGCCGGTGCCGCCGCCAGCGGCAGCTTGTCGCGGTCCTCGAGCAGGTAGGTCACGGTTTCGAGGGCGTCGCCCTTGGTGTGGCCGATCAGCCCGACCGGGCCGCGCTTGATCCAGCCCGTGGCGTAGATGCCCGGCACGTGGGTGCCGGAAGCGTCCAGGACGCGGCCGCCGTCGTTCGGCACCACACCCTTGCTGTGGTCGAACTCGACCTCGGGCAGCGAGGAGCCGAAGTAGCCGATGGCGCGGTACACGGCCTGGACCGGGTAGTCGACGAATTCCCCGGTGCCGCGGGCGTTGCCGGTGCCGTCCAGTTCGGTGCGCTCGAACTTGATGCCCGCGACGCGGCCGGGGGCTTCGGCGCCGTCGTACACCTCGACCGGGCTGTGCAGGAAGTGCAGGTGCAGGCGGCGGGAGGCCGTGAGCTCGGCGAGGTCCTCGGGCTGCTCGGCGATCCAGTTGGTGAGCGTGCCCACCATGGTCTTGGTCTGGTTGTTGCTCTGGATCTGCCGGTCCGATTCGGCGTCGAACTCAAAGTCCTCGGCGTAGAGGATGATGTCGACGTCCTTGGAGTGCGAGAGTTCGCGCAGCTCCAGCGGGGTGAACTTGACCTGGGCCGGGCCGCGGCGGCCGAAGACGTGCACGTCGGTGACCGGGGAGTCCTTCAGGCCGGCGTAGACGTTGTCCGGGATTTCGGAGACCAGGAGGTCATCGGCGTGCTTGGACAGCATCCGGGCCACGTCCAGGGCGACGTTGCCGTTGCCGATCACGGCGATTTCCTTGGCGTCCAGGGGCCATTCGCGGGAGACGTCCGGGTGGCCGTCGTACCAGGAGACGAAATCGGCGCCGCCGTAGGAGCCCTCGAGTTCAATGCCGGGGATGTTCAGGTCCGCGTCCTTGATGGCGCCGGTGGCGAAGATGACGGCGTCGTAGTGGGTGCGGAGGTCCTCGAGCGAGAGGTCCGTGCCATAGTCGACGTTGCCGAAGAAGCGGATGTCGCCGCGGTCCAGGACCTTGTGCAGGGCGTTGACGATCCCCTTGATGCGCGGGTGGTCCGGGGCGACGCCGTACCGGATCAGGCCGTAGGGCGCCGGGTAGCGGTCGAAGAGGTCGATACTCACGGTGAGCTCGCCGCTCTTGACGGCCTCACTCTTGGTCAGGATGTCCGCGGCGTACACACCGGCGGGTCCGGAGCCGACGACGGCGATGCGCAGCGGGCGGGCAGCAGTTCCTGCAGGGGTGTTCGTTGACACGGCTGTGTTCCTTTTTTCTGTCACGGCCCAACTGACTCGCAGTTAAGGCCGTTATGAGGGCTCAAAACGGCTTCTAATGCGAGCTAGTTGGGTGGGGCTAGGGGGTCAGTACGCGGGTCTTGGTGGTGCTGGTGGTGCGGGGTGTTCGGGGGGCGTTCGGGGTGGTGGTGCCGTAGTCTGCGGTCTTGAAGTGCGACGGCGCGAACGGGCTGACGCGGACCACGTCGCCGATCACGATCACCGCGGGGTTCGCGACGCCTGCGGCCTCCGCCTGGTCCGCGATGGTCCCGAGCGTTCCGATGGTCACCCGCTGGTTCGGCAGATAACCATTCTCTACGATGCCAACAGGCGTCTCCGCTGGCAAACCGGCGCGTCCCAGCGAGGCCGCGGAATCGCGCAACTGGCCTACGCCCATGAGCAGGATCACGGTGTGGTCGGCCCGGGCGGGGACTTCGGCGAGCTCCTCGTGGCCGGTGACCACGCTGAAGCCCTTGGCCAGCCCGCGGTGCGTGACCGGGATGCCGGCGGCGGCCGGGACCGAGATGGCCGAGGTGACGCCGGAAACCACTTCAACCTCGACGCCGTGCTGCCGGCAGAACTCGGCTTCCTCGCCGCCGCGGCCCAGGACGTACGGGTCGCCGCCCTTGAGCCGGACCACCCGGTGGCCCTGCAGGGCTTCGTCGACGAGGATGCGGTTGATCTCGGACTGCGGGACGGGGTGGTGGCCGGGGGTCTTGCCGACCTCGATCACGCGGACGTCGGGGGCCAGCTCGGCCAGGAGGTCGCGGGGGCCGAGGCGGTCAGCGACGACGACGTCGGCCTGCCCCAGGAGCCGACGGCCGCGGACGGTGATGAGTCCGGTGTCGCCGGGTCCGCCGCCGACGAGGGCCACGGTCCCGGCGGTGGTGGTTGCGCGTTGCCGGCGCAGCGGCAGGTCCCCGGTTTCCAAGGCGGTGGCGACGGCGTCGCGCAGGGCCATGGCGCGGCGCGGGTCTCCCCCGGCGTTCACGGCAATTTTGACGTCATCCACGACGGCGACGGCGGGCGTCCAGGCGGCGGAGGCTTCGTGGTCGGAGGCGTTGACGCACCAGATGCGCTGTGCCTCGGCGTCGGCCGCAACCTGGGCGTCCACCGCCGAATCGCCGGTGGCGGTCTGCACGAACCAGACGCCGTCGACGTCGGCCGGGCGGTAGGTGCGGGGCTCCCAGGTGAGCAGCCCGGCGCCGGCGAGCCCGGTGAGGGCGGGGCAGGCCTGCGGCGCCACGACGGTGACGCGGGCGCCGGCGTCGAGCAGTCCTTTGGCGCGGCGTGCGGCGACCGGGCCGCCGCCGACGACCAGCACGGCGCGGCCGAGGAGGCGCAGCGCCGTGGGGTAAATGTCCTGAATTGCCATGCATCGACGATAGGGCGGCCTCATATGGCGGGACAACGGTTCGGAAACACCCGTTCACGCAGGGTAACGCCACGTCACATACTTGTCTCGGTTCCGGCGCGCTCCCGGGGGCGCCCGGCGCCTATTTCACCGCGCCTATTTAATCGCGCCTATTTCACCGCGACGAGCTCGATGAGTTTGATGTCGGGGTCCTGGGCGAGCAGCTCCGGCCCGTACTGGCCCAGGGCCGCGGGGATGGCACCGTCGAGGTGGGCCTGCCGGTCCTCCTCGGTGTCGAAGGTGTCGAAGATGCCGAACGTGTTCTCGTTGACCCGGAAGGCGTACCAGGTCCGGGTGCCGGGCTCAGCCAGAACGATCTCGCGGCCGCCCTTGAGGAAGTCCCAGACATCCTGTTCCTTCCCCGGTTTGGCTTCGACCAGTGCCAGCACTCCGTATTTTGGCGCCACGGCTGTCTCCTCAGAATTGGTCTGGAACGGCCGCATACCGGCCTATAGCCGCGAGTGTAGGCCCGTCCCGGGGTCCGGACAAGGCGTCCCCAGAAGCACCCCGCGCCCGGCAATAAGGCGTTCCAGATAGCGGCGCAGGATGACCCGCTCGGCCAGCCAGCCCAGGGGTCCGAAGGGTGCCGTGAACTCAATCCGGTCCGTCATCACCGACCCTGCGCCGGTGGCCGCGAACTCGTGGACATGGCGGAACGCCTTGAAGGGGCCCTTCACTTGTCATCCACGAACGACGCGGGGTAGTCGAGGCGGGTCACGCGGCTGGTCATGGTCAGGGGAACGCCGAAGTGCCGGGCCCGCCAGGTCACTTCCTCACCGGCACCGATGAGTCCTGCAGTCACCCCGGCAACGGCACGCTCTCCCGACGCCGCCATCGTGTCGACATGTGCGTCGATGTTGCGCGCCCGGTCGAACAGCTGTTCCCTGGGCAGAACGGATTCGGTGCGGCAGACGAAGCTCACGGTCATGCCGCCAGTCTGCCAGAAGCAGCGGGCCCCGACGGCGGAAGTCGCCTTCGGGGCCCGGTGCCGGGTTGCGCGCGTGGTTAGCGGGTGCTTCCGGCGAGGAGACCACGACGGCGGAGCAGGCGCTTTTCGATCGGGGCGAAAACGAGCAGTTCGATCAGGATGCCGACGGCGAGGATCAGCAGGATCGCTGCCATCACGATGGTCATGTCGGAGAGCACCCGGCCCTGGTCCAGCAGCGAGCCAAGACCGAAGCCGATGGAGCCGCCAACGGCGATGATTTCGGCGGCCATCAGCGAGCGCCAGGAGAAGGCCCAGCCCTGCTTGAGTCCGCCCAGGTACCCCGGCAGGGCGGCGGGCAGGATGATCTGCAGTGCCAGTTGGAGCCGCGACGCGCCCAGGACTTTCCCGACGCTGCGGTACTGCGGCGGGATCTGGTCCACACCGGAGATCAGCCCGTTGATGATCGAGGGGATGGCGCCCATGAACACCACAAAGTACACGGTGGCGTCGGTGAGCCCGAACCAGATGATGGCGGCGGGTACCCAGGCCACGGATGGCAGCACCTGCAGCCCGGAGATCAGCGGCCCGAAGGCGCGGCGCAGCGGGGCGACCTGGGCGAGCAGGAGTCCGACCGGGGTCGCGATGGCCACGCTGATCAGGAAGCCGACCAGCCCGCGCTGCAGCGACGTCCAGACGGCCTCCTGCAGTTTGCCCTCGGCCCAGAGATTCCCGAATTGAGCCAGCACATCCAGCGGGCCGGGCACCAGGTCCTGCCGTTTGAACCCCATCGACACATAGAGCTGCCAGATGATCAGCAGCACCGCCAGGGCCGCAACAGGCAGCAGGATCCGGCTCCAGTCGACCCGGGCCTTGCGCCCGGCGTCGGACTGCAGCGAGTCCAGTCCCGCCTCGAGCTCGCGGAGGTCGGCCGGACCGGACGAGGACCGGGTCAAAGCCGCGGTGATGTGGCGGGTATCGGGCACCGCCCCCGATGCCGCCCCGGGAGTGGCATCGGGCCTGTCGGAGCCGGCCGCTTCGTCCGCAGGACGAATGCGATCCGGCGAAGGGGCGGGGGCGGCATCGGGGGCGGAGCCCCAGAGGAACTTACTTGGCATGGCGGCGGATCTCCTCGCGTAGCCGGGCGGTGATTTCGCCGGTGAGATGCCCAGCCAGTCCGGCGTCGGTGCGGTGCTCTTCGCTGACGTGCCATTCCCGCACGACGCGGCCGGGCCGGGACGAGAGCAGCAGCACGCGCTGGCCCAGCCGGACGGCTTCGCGGACGTTGTGGGTGACAAAGACGATCGTGCGGCCGGTTTCCTTCCAGATCCGTTCCAGCTCGTCATGCAGCAGGTCGCGCGTGATCGCGTCCAGTGCCGCGAACGGCTCGTCCATCAGCAGCAATTGCCGGTCCTGGGCGAGCGAGCGGGCCAGCGCCACGCGCTGGCGCATCCCGCCGGAGAGCTCGTGCGGGCGTTTGTCCCCCGCGCCGCCCAGGTGCACGAGGTCCAGCAACTCACCCGCCTTGACCCGGCGCTCCGCCTTCCCGACGCCGCGCAGCTTCAGGGCCAGCTCGATGTTCTCCCGCGCGGTCAGCCAGGGGAACAGCGCGGCGTCCTGGAACATAAACGCGGCGCCGTCGCTTGGCACCTCCAGGGCGCCCGACGTCGGGGCCTCCAGTCCCGCCATGATGTTCAGCAAGGTGGACTTGCCGCAGCCGGAGGCACCGAGCAGGGCGACGAACTCGCCCTGCCCGATGGTGGCGTTGACGTCGTCCAGCACCGGGGCGCCGTCGCCGAAACGCTTGCCCAGGTTTTCCAGTACGACTGGCATGGTCACGTCCTTACTTCTGTTGGCGGGCTGGAGGCTCGAACTGGCTAGTCCTGGCCGAGGCCCTGCGCTGAGACCCTGGTCCCGGTGGCGCCCTCGCCCAAGACGCTGTTCAGCGCCGTGAGGTCGAAGATGCCGTTGATGTCGGCCTGGGTGGTGGTGCCGGCGTCGACACCGTCCTGGAGGAGCTTCTTGTAGGTTCCGGCGAGCGGGTCGACGGTGTAGACGATGTTCTTGAGCGAACGTTCAATCACATCGGCCGGCAGGGCGGCGCCGGCGGATTCCTTGAGTGCGGCATTGAGGACCGTGGACTTCTCCGCGGCGGGGGCGGCGTTGAGCCAGTCCACCGATTCAACGTGGCCCTTCAGCAGCGCGGCGACGGTGGCCGGGTGTTCCGCGGCGAACTTCTTGTTGACAATGAGGACGGTGGTGATGAACTCGCCCTTTTCCCACAGGTCCTTTTCGTCGACGAGGACCTTCGCGCCGGCCTGGAGGACGAGGCGGGAGGCCCAGGGCTCGGGCAGCCACGCGCCGTCGAGCTTGCCATCCTGGAAGAGTTTCAGGGTCTGGGCGTTCTCGGTGGGGTTGATGGCGACGTCGCCGCTGCCGTCAGTACTGGTCTGGTAGCCCTGCTTGCCGAGCCAGGCGCGCAGTGCCACGTCCTGGGTGCCGCCGAGCTGCGGGGTCGCGAGCTTCTTGCCCTTGAGGTCAGCGGCCGAGCCGATTTCGGGTTTGACCACCAGCTGCGCCCCGCCGGAGGCCGCGCCGGCGATGATGCTGATCGATTCGCCTTTGCTCTTGACGTAGGAGTTGATCGCCGGGTTGGGGCCGATGTAGGTGGCGTCAATGGCGCCGGCGTTGAGGGCCTCGATCGCGGCGGGGCCGGCGTTGAAGACCTGGGTGCTGAGTTTGGTCTCGCCGAGGCTCTTCGCGATCAGGCCCTGGCTGGTGCCGACGAGGGCCGGGGCGTGTGTGATGTTGCCGAAGTAGCCGAGCCTGAGTTCGGCGGCGGCGGTGTTGGCCGCGGCGGCGGCCACGGGCGCGGCTTCGTTGTTGCGGGACACCGTGGACGCGACGGCGGCACCGGCGCCGATCAGCAGCGCGAGGCCGGCGGCGAGGCTGATCTCCAGAGTGCGCTTGCGCTTGGGCTTGGCAGATTCCCCGGCGACGATCCGGGTGGTGCCGGGCGTGGGGCCGGAGGTGGCCTGGCTGGGGGTCTGGCCGGGGTTGGGGTTGTTCGTTGGGGATGACATGCGCGAAGTCCTGTTCGTGGGGGCGTGCGGGGAAGCCGGGCGGGTGGTCAGCGCCGGCGACATCGCCCCCGGAACGCATCGCGGGGGCTGTTGGAGAGCCGATCCGTAGTTGTCATTGCTTCACCATAGGGACTGTCCGGAACACGGATCAACGGTCCGGAAACCCGGGGTCACGCGCGTTCATGCAACGTCACATGCGGGCCGCCATCCGGGCCGTTCCACGGATTGGGTGCGGATTAATCGCCCTTAACGTTGACGAGCTGCCGGAGCTTGTGCCGTATTTTGACCAGGTCCGCGGAATCGCGCATCACCTGGTCAATGGGTTTGTACGCCGCCGGGATCTCGTCGATGAAGGCCTCGCTGGGACGGAATTCGATCCCGTGCATGGCGGCCTTCAGCTCGGCGAGGGAGAAGGTCCGCCTCGCGGCGTTCCTCGAGTATTCCCGCCCGGCGCCGTGCGGGGACGAGTTCAGGGACACGGGGTTGCCCAGCCCCACAACTACGTAGGACGCCGTGCCCATGGACCCGGGAATCAGCCCAGGGTCCCCGGCCTGGGCCCTGATGGCGCCCTTGCGCGAGACCCAGACGGACTTGCCGTAATGCTTTTCCTGCGTGGTGAAGTTGTGGTGGCAGTTGATCCGTTCCGCCTCCCGGACGGGACCGCCGACCCAGGTTTCAAACTGCCGGACCACCCGGTCCATCATCTCCTCGCGGTTCAGCAGGGCGAAGTGCTGGGCCCAGCGGAGTTCCGTGATGTAGCGGTCGAATTCCGGTGTGCCTTCCGTCAGGTAAGCCAAGTCCGGGTGCGGCACCACGATGCGCCGGCTCCGGACCTGGCTGCGGGCCTCGGCGATGTGCCGCTGCGCGAGCTTGTTGCCGACGCCGCGGGAACCGGAATGCAGGAACAGCCAGACGGCGTCGGCCTCGTCCGCGCACACCTCGATGAAATGGTTGCCCGAGCCCAGCGATCCCAGCTGCAGCGTCCAGTTCGCGGCGTACTGGGCGGGGTCGAAGCCTACTTTGGCTGCCCTCCGCCGCAATTCGGCCACGCGCGGTTCGGCCGTGGCGGTGATTTTGCGGTTGTTGTGGCCGGCGGACAGCGGGACGGCGTGCTCGATTCCTTCCCGCAGCCGTTTCCGGTCCTTGGGCAGATCCTTGACGGCATACTGCGTGCGGACGGCGATCATGCCGCAGCCGATGTCAACGCCCACGGCGGCGGGGATGACGGCGCCGAGCGTCGGGATGACGGATCCCACGGTGGCGCCCAGGCCCAGGTGGGCGTCCGGCATCAGCGCGAGATGCGGGTAGATGATGGGCAGCTGCGCGGTGGTCAGGGCCTGCTCGCGGGTCAGGTCATCCAGGATCGAGGCCCAGCTGACCAGCCGGCTGTTGATGACTTCCACGGCGCCTCCCACCACGATGATCGTGGCAGGGCAGCCGTGCTGGCAAGGGCCGGAAACGCCGAAATCGCCGCAGACGCTTGGGGTCGCTGAAAGTTTTCAGCTACCCCAAGCGTCTGCGGCGATTCGCGGATAATCAGGGCTGACAGCGGCCGCCCACAGGTCAGGGGCGCCTGACGGGGGGCCGCCCGGGCCAGAGGCGCCTAGATCGAGTAGCGCTCGTCCTCGTGGTCGCCGGGGTGGTCCTTGACCAGGCCTGCGGCGAGGGTGTTGCCGTCCAGCGGGTCGATCACGAGGAACGCCCCGGTGCGGCGGTGGTGCAGGTAGTTCTCCAGCGGCAGCGGCGCGGCGAGCCGCAGCTGGGCATGCCCGATGTCGTTGAGCTCCAGGGTGGAGGTCGGCTCGAGCTGGAAGTTGGTGAGGTCCAGCTTTCCCGTCACATTCCGGACCAGGGCCTGGACCGTGCGCGTACCGTGCTTGACCAGCACTTTCGCTCCCTCACGGAGCGGCTTCGGCGACAGCCAGCACAGCGCCGCGTACAGGTCCGCCGAGGCTTCCCGGATCGTGCCCGCCGCCGCGATGGTGTCGCCGCGGGCGACGTCGAACTCGTCCGCCAGCCGCAGCGCAACGGACTGCGGGGCCACGGCTTCGGTGAGGCGCTGCCCGGCGAAGTCGATGCCGGTCACCGTGGTGGTGCGCGGCGCCTGGCCCGGGGTGAGGACGCTGACTTTGTCCCCCAGCTTCACCGAACCCTCGGTGATCTGGCCGGCATACGCGCGGTAGTCGCGGTAGCCGTCGACGTCGAGTCCGCCGGCGACGGCGTCGGGCGCCAGCGCACCCTGCGGCCGGACGACGAGCTGCACCGGGAACCGGAAGCTCTCCAGGTGGCTTTCGAGTTCGTCCGCGGCCGGCAGCGTCTCGAGGACCTCGAGCAGGGCCGGTCCGCCGTACCAGGGCGTGCGGTCCGAGCGGTCCACAACGTTGTCGCCGTCGAGCGCGGACACGGGAATCACCAGCAGGTCCGCAACCCCGTCAGATCCGAGCCCGAGTTCGCGGCCCACTTTCTGCACGTCGGCTTCAATCTCGCGGAACACGGCCTCGCTGAAGTCCACCAGGTCGATCTTGTTCACGGCAACAATCACATGCGCCACCCGCAGCAGCTGCAGCACGGACAGGTGCCGGCGGGTCTGCTCGAGGACACCCTTGCGGGCGTCAATGAGCACGACGACGGCGTCCGCAGTGGACGCGCCGGTCACCGTGTTCTTGGTGTACTGCACGTGGCCGGGGCAGTCCGCGAGGATGAAGCTGCGGCGGTCCGTGGCGAAGTAGCGGTAGGCGACGTCGATGGTGATGCCCTGTTCCCGTTCGGCGCGCAGGCCGTCGGTCAGCAGCGCGAGGTCAATCGCTTGAGTGCCGGTAGCCCCGGATCCGCCGAAGCCGCGGTCCGCCGAGGTGCGGGCGACGGCGTCGAGCTGGTCGGCGAGGATCGCTTTGGAGTCGTGCAGCAGCCGGCCCACCAGGGTGGACTTGCCGTCGTCGACCGATCCGGCGGTCGCGAAGCGGAACAGCGAAGCATGCGCGAGGGGCGCCTCGTCAAGCAGGGCGGCCGCGCGGGCGGTGTCGATTTCGGTGCTCATTAGAAATAGCCGTCCTTCTTGCGGTCTTCCATGGCGGCCTCGGAGATGCGGTCATCCGCCCGGGTGGCGCCACGTTCGGTGATGGTGGAGGCGGCAACTTCGATCACGACGTCGCGCACGGTGGCGGCGGCCGATTCCACGGCGCCGGTGCAGGACATGTCGCCGACGGTCCGGTAGCGGACGGTCTTGGTGATGACCTGCTCGGTGTCGCGGGGCTGGGAGACCTCGCCGACCGCGCGCCACATGCCGTCGCGGGCGAAAACCTCGCGGTCGTGGGCGTAGTAGAGGCCGGGCAGGTCGATGTTTTCGCGCTCGATGTAGCGCCAGACGTCCAGTTCGGTCCAGTTGCTGATCGGGAACGCGCGGACGTGCTGGCCCACGGTGTGCCGGCCGTTGTAGAGGTTCCACAGCTCGGGCCGCTGGTTGCGCGGGTCCCACTGGCCGAACTCGTCGCGCAGGCTCAGGATCCGTTCCTTGGCCCGGGCCTTGTCCTCGTCGCGGCGGCCGCCGCCGAAGACGGCGTCGAACTTGTTGCGCTGGATCGCGTCCAGCAGCGGCACGGTCTGCAGCGGGTTGCGGGTCCCGTCGGCGCGCTCGGCCAGCTCGCCGGAGTCGATGAACTCCTGCACGCTGCCGACGACGAGCTTCAGGCCCAGCCGCTCCACGGTCCGGTCGCGGAACTCGATGACCTCCGGGAAGTTGTGCCCGGTGTCCACATGCAGCACCGGAAACGGCACCTTCCCCGGCCAGAACGCCTTGGTGGCCAGGTGCAGCATCACCACGGAATCCTTGCCGCCGGAGAACAGCAGCGCCGGCTTCTCAAACTCGGCAACCACCTCGCGGATGATATGAATCGCCTCGGACTCCAGGGTGTCCAACGACGACAGGCGAGCCGACCGCACAGCCGGAGCAGCAGATGCCGCCCCGGGAGTGGCATCGGGCCTGCCGGAGCCGCGCGCATCGTCCGAAGGACGGATGCCGCGCGGCGCAGGGGCGGGGGCGGCATCTGCTGTGGAGGCGGTGGTGATTGGTGCGGCATCAGAGTCGACGGCCACGAAAGTTGGGAAGTTGCTCATACGTGTAGTCCGCATTCTGTCTTGTCGGTTCCTGCCCAGCGTCCGGCGCGGGGGTCGTCGCCGGGCGCCACCTTGCGCGTGCAGGGCTGGCAGCCAATGGACGGGTAGCCCTGTGAAAGCAGCGGGTTGACGGGGAGGAGGTTGTCGTCGGAGTACTGGACCAGCTGGTCGAAACTCCAGGCCGCGACCGGGTTGACCTTGACCAGCCCGTTGGTTTCATCCCAGGTGACCAGCGGGGTGTTCGTGCGGGTGGGTGCTTCGTCGCGGCGGACGCCGGTGAACCAGAGTTCGTAGCCGGCGAGGGTGCGGCGCAGCGGGGCCACCTTGCGCAGCGCGCAGCACTGGGCGGCGTCGCGGGCGAAGAGGTCCTTGCCGAGCAGCCGGTCCTGCTGCTCCACGGTGTTCTCCGGGAGCACGTCGACCACATTGACATGCAGGTTTGCGGCGACTTCGTTGCGCGTGGCGTAGGTTTCCGGGAAGTGGTAGCCGGTCTCCAGGAAGAGCACGTCGACGCCGGGAAGCTGGTCCGCAACGAGCGCCGGGAGGACGGCGTCGGCCATGGAGCAGGCCACGGCGACGGCAGGCAGTTCGAAGTTGCGCACCACCCAGGCGATCACGTCGCGGGCAGGGGCGTCCCAGCCCAGCTCGGCGGCGCCGGCTTCAGCGATGACCTTGAGCTCGTCGTGCGTGCGGAGGTCTTTTGTCCGGGTCACTGCAGGTCCCCTTCCTCGGCGGCGAAGGCCCATTCGGCGAAGGTCTGGCCCTCGGTGTGGTCGGCGACGAACTTGCGGACCACGCGCTCCACGTAGTCGGGCAGGTCGTCGGCCGTGACCTTGAGGCCGCGGACGGTGCGTCCGAGGCCGGCCTCCTCGCGGCTGTCGGAAGCCAGCCCGCCGCCGAGGTGGACCTGGAAACCCGGGGTGGGGTCGCCGTCGGGCGTGGGAAGCATCATCCCCTTGAGGCCGATGTCCGCGGTCTGGATCCGGGCGCAGGAGTTGGGGCAGCCGTTGATGTGCAGCGACAGGGCCTGCGGGAGCTGCTCGGTCTCGACGAGGTCGGCGAGGCGGCGTTCCAGCTCGGCAACCGCAGTCGCGGCCGTGAGCTTGGTTTCAACGATGGCGAGCTTGCAGTATTCAATGCCGGTGCAGGCGATGGTGCCGCGGCGGAACACCGAGGGCCGGGCGGAGAGGCCCAGGGCGTCGAGTTCGGCGACGAGCGGTTCCACCTGGTCCCCGGGCACGTCGAGGACAACGAGCTTCTGGTGCGGGGTGGTGCGTAGCCGCTGCGAGCCGCGGGCCTCCAGGGTGTCGGCGAGCTTCACGAGCTGGCTGCCGGAGAGCCGGCCGGCAATGGGGGTGGCGCCGATGAAGAACTTGCCGTCCTTCTGCTCGTGGACGCCGATGTGGTCGCCCGGGGTGGAAGGCTTGGGGGCGGCCGGGCCGTCGTCGAGCTTGTAGCCGAGGTATTCGTCCTCGAGGACCTGGCGGAACTTCACCGGGCCCCAGTCGGCCAGCAGGAACTTCAGACGCGCCTTGGTGCGCATGCGCCGGTAGCCGTAGTCGCGGAAGATGCTGGTGACGCCGAGCCAGACGTCGGCGGCCTGGTCGGGGCGGACGAAGGCGCCGAGGCGCTTGCCCAGCATCGGGTTCGTGGATAGCGCGCCGCCCACCCAGAGGTCGTAGCCGATGCCGAGTTCGGGGTGGACCAGGCCCACCAGGGCGACGTCGTTGATCTCGTGGACCACGTCCTGGCTGGGGTGGCCCGTGATGGCGGTCTTGAATTTCCGCGGCAGGTTGGCCAGTTCCGGATCGCCGATGAACCGTTCGGCGAGCTCGTGGATCAGCGGCGTCGGGTCGATGATCTCGTCCTTGGCGATGCCGGCGACCGGGGAACCGAGGATGACGCGCGGAACGTCGCCGCAGGCCTCCGTGGTGGACAGCTCGACCGACTCGAGGCGGCGCCAGATTTCCGGCACGTCCTCGACCCGGATCCAGTGCAGCTGGATGTTCTGCCGGTCGGTGAGGTCGGCCGAGTCGCGGGCGAAGTCAACGGAGATCTGGCCGATGACGCGCAGCTGCTCGGTGGTGAGGGCGCCGCCGTCGATCCTGACCCGGAGCATGAAGTACTTGTCCTCGAGCTCGTGCGGCTCGAGCGTGGCGGTCTTGCCGCCGTCGATCCCGGGCTTGCGCTGGGTGTAGAGGCCCCACCAGCGGAAGCGTCCGTGCAGGTCGGTGCCGTCGATCGAGTCGAAGCCGTGCTTGGCATAGACCGACTCGATCCGCTCGCGGACGTTGAGGCCATTGTCTTCCTGCTTCCAGGTTTCGTTGGCGTTCAGCGGCGCGGTGCCGTCCACTTTCCACTGCCCGTGCGGCTTTGCGGCGGGGCGGGACGCGGGGCGCTTGGTGCGGCCTGGGGCAGCCTGGTCCGGGGACGCTCCGGCTAGAGCTGTATCAGTCATGGATCGACTTTAGGGCGGGCCGTAATGCCGTCACAAAGGGTCAGAAACGCGGGGTCACCTAGGGCAACAAATCGTCACGTTGCGTCGGCGAGCCTTGAAGTGGCGCGGGTCGTGTGCATGGCTGCGGGGCGGCGCGGCGGCCGGGTCGGGCGCCGGCCAGCGGCCGGGTCAGGCGCCGGGCAGCGGCCGGGTCAGGCGCCGGCCGCGAGGGCGGGTCAGGCGCCGGGCAGCGGCCGGGTCAGGCGCCGGCCGCGAGGGCGGGTCAGGCGCCGGGCGCGAGGGCGGCGTCGTAGCGTTCCAGGGCGATTTCGGCGAGCACCGGGGACGGCAGCAGCGCCGCCGTGACGAGGTCCGCGCCGGCCTTGGCAAGCTGGTCGTGGAAGAAGCCCGGCGCCAGCAGGTAAGCGGCGATGACCACCCGGCCACCCAGGTCCACCGCCCCGGCCGACTCGCCCGCACCCGCGCCGCCGGCGGCTTCCTCGCGGAGCATGGCCACCGCGTCCGGCACCGAGGGCTTCGCGGACGCGCCGTACGCGGCCACGATCCGGTTGGAACGCAGGGCGCGGAGCTGGTCTGCGAGTTCCTCGACGTTCTGCGCGGCGGTGGGATCGGAGGAACCGGCAGCGGCGAGGATGACGGCGTCGTTGTCGGTCACGCCGGCTTCCCGGAGCCGGACGTCCAGCAGCGCCGCGAGCCGCGGATCGGGCCCCAGCGGGGCGGCGGCGCGCGTGTCCGGCCGGCTCTTGACGGCCCGGGCGATGTCCACCTTGACGTGGTACCCGACGCTGAGCAGCAGCGGGACGACGACGGCGGTCTCCCCCGCTGGCAGGCCCGCCACAACGGCCGGCAGTTCGGGCTCCTGGACATCGACGTAGGCCTCGCGGACGTCGAGCCCCGGCCGCAGCGCCGCGATCCCGGCGCGAAGGGCGTTGATCTCGGCGGCACCCTCGGCGCTCGAGGTGCCGTGGGCGCAGGCGATCAGGATGGGGCTATTCATAGCCGTTAGCGTAACCTTGGAGCCGCCCCATCCGCCCCCTTGATATCCCACCGGGACCCTCCATGACTTTTTCCTTCAGCGTTGTCCTGCTCGGGCTGGACCTGGCGGGCGTCTTCTTCTTCGCGGTCTCCGGGTCCCTGCTCGCGGCACGGAAGCAGTTCGACATCATCGGCTCCCTGCTGCTGGCCTCGGTAGTGAGCCTGGGCGGTGGCGTCATCCGCGACATCATCATCAGCGCCGGCCCTCCCGCGGCCTTCACCAACCCGGCCTATCTCGCCCCGCCGCTGCTCGCCACGGTGCTGGTGTACTTCCTCTTTTCCAGCGTCCAGCGCTTCACCTCCCTGCTCATCCTGTTCGACGCCGGCGGCCTGGCCCTCTTCTGCATCACCGGAACCCTCAAGGCGATGGATGCGGGGATGAACCCCGTCGCGGCGGTGCTCCTCGGGGTCACGACGGCGGTGGGCGGCGGCCTGCTGCGCGACATCACCGCCAATGAGGTGCCGCAGCTGTTCGACCCGAAGGACCTCTATGCGCTGCCGGCCTTTGCGGGCGCGGTCCTGACCATGATCCTGTCCGTTACCGGCGCCTTCAATGCGGTGACCGCGGGTGCCGTGGCCGCGATTGTTTTCGCCTTCCGGGTCACCGCCTGGCGGCGGCAGTGGCACGTTCCGCTGGCGGTCCGCGGCTGGCACCGCCTCGGCCTGGACACGGCGGAAGACGGGGCAAAGGATTAGCTAGGATAAGACCCATGACTGACATGTTCCTCGAGAAGTTCCGCGCGCTTGTTCCGAAGTATCTCGAAGACGAATGGCAGGAAGAGGATGGCCTCCCGGCGGACGAGCTGGATGCGGCCCTCGCCGAGCACCAGTTCCAGGTGCCGCTGGTGCTCAGGGAGTTCTACCTCGCGGTCGGCGGCTGCGAGGACATCATGGAGGCGTACCACTACTTCTGGGACCCCGAAGAGCTCGAAGTTGATGACGAAGGCTTCCTGATGTTCCTCGAGGACGAGGAAGAACAGTTCACCTGGGGTTTCCGGGTCGGCGACCTCAGCGTCCCGGACCCGATCGTGTACCGCCGCAACAACGCCCGCGCCCAGTGGAAGAGCGAAGAGGGGACCTTCTCCGAGTTCGTCTTCGACATGTTCGAGTGGGCCTTCAACGACGACGACGAGGACTAAGGCCAGCTCCCCCGGCTGCCCGGGCCGCGGGTGTGGGGCCGCGGACGACGACCCGCACTCCCGCACCGCGTTTTCCGCGCCCGCCCGCGTTTTCCGCGCCGATTTCAGACAGCCGCTACGCGGATCCACGTAGCGGCTGTCCGTTTCCGAAGCGGATTCCCGGCGGACGCCGCGGTACGCCGTCGCATGGGGGAAAGCCGCGAACCGCTCCAGGCTGGCGCGCTCCGACCCCGCCCACCGGATGACCCCGCCGCCCGG
Organism: Arthrobacter ginsengisoli; assembly: GCF_031456935.1. Lineage (NCBI taxonomy): Bacteria > Bacillati > Actinomycetota > Actinomycetes > Micrococcales > Micrococcaceae > Arthrobacter > Arthrobacter ginsengisoli. Next base: position 56,770 of record NZ_JAVDVQ010000009.1, read on the forward strand.
TCGCCCGGATCCGGAAGCGCGGACGACGTCCGTTACTCCCGCACCGCGTTTTCCGCGCCGGCCCGCGAATTCCGCACCGACTTCAGACAGCCGCTACGCGGATCCACGTAGCGGCTGTCCGTTTCCGCAGCGGATTCCCGGCGCACGCCGCGGTACGCCTTTCTCAGGGCTGACGAACTCCGACCATGTCCACCGGATGACCCGCCACCCGGTCGCCCGGATTCGGAAGCGCGGACGACGTCCGTTACTCCCGCACCGCGTTTTCCGCGCCGGCCCGCGTTTTCCGCGCCGATTTCAGACAGCCCCTACGCGGATCCTCGTAGCGGCTGTCCGTTTCCGTAGCGGATTCCCGGCGCACGCCGCGGAACGCCGTCGCATGGAGGAAAGCCGCGAACCGCTCCAGGCTGGCGAGCCCCGACCAGGTCCACCGGATGACCCGCCACCCGGTCGCCCGGAACCTGAAGCGGGGACGACGTCCCGCACTCCCGCACCGCGTTTTCCGCGCCTACTCGCGATTTCCGCACCGACTTCAGACAGCCGCTACGCGGATCCACGTAGCGGCTGTCCGTTTCCGCAGCGGATTCCCGGCGCACGCCAGGGAGCGCCTCTCTCCAGGGCTGGCGAGCTCCGACCCCGGCCCTTCCTCACCCGCAGCCGAGGGAACGGCCCAGACCGCGGCAAAGTGGCCCCGGACGGCATTAAGCCCGGCTAAAACCCGGCGAAAAATTCTGTGACTCGCAAATTACACGAGGGCTAGACAGCGTGACACTTCTGTCATAGGCTCATTCATGGGTTCACTACATGCCTCCGGTGGATCTGATGCGAACGGAGAAATGGCCCCGGTTCGACACAACGGATGACGTTGTGAGAACCGGGGCCATTCCGCTTAAGACGGGGAATCCCAGGAGCGGAGGATCAGCTGGCGCGGTCCACCACGGCCAGTGCGAAGTTGCTCAGCGAGGTCTTCACGACACCCTCGGGCAGCGGCGCCAGCGCGGCGATGGCCTCGTTGGCCCAGGCCCGGGCCACCACCCACGATTCGGCGGTCACGGGGTGTTCCCGCAGGCCGGCGACGGCGGCGGCGAGGGCCTCGTCGGAGCTGAGGTCGCCGTCAATGAGCTTCAGGAGTTCAACGGCGGACTGGTCGCCGTCACGGGCGGCGTTGCGTAGCAGCAGCACCGGCAGTGTCGGCACCCCTTCGCGCAGGTCGGTGCCCGGGGACTTGCCGGACTTGACCTTGACGCCGGTGACGTCGATGACGTCGTCGGCGAGCTGGAAGGCCACGCCCACCTTTTCGCCGTACTCGACCAGCATCGGCTCGTAGCTTTCATCGGCGCCGGAGAAGATGGCGCCGAGCTGCCCGGAGGCCGCCACCAGCGAGCCGGTCTTGTCCGCGATGACCGAGAGGTAGTGCTCCACCGGGTCCTCGTCCGGGCGGGGGCCCACGGTCTCGTGCAGCTGGCCCAGGCAGAGCCGCTCAAAGGTCCGGGCCTGGATGCCGAGCGCGCGGGAACCGAGTTCCGAGACCAGGATGGAGGCCCGGGCAAAGATCAGGTCACCAGTCAGGACGGCGACGGAGTTGCCCCAGATCTCGTGTGCCGTGGGTGCGCCGCGGCGGAACGGCGCGGAGTCCATCACGTCGTCGTGGTACAGCGTCGCCAGGTGCGTCAGTTCAACGACGACGGCGGCCTGCACCACGGCGGGCCGGGAGGCGTCGCCAAGGTGGGCGCAGAGCAGCGTCAGCAGCGGCCGGATGCGCTTGCCGCCGGCCTCCACGAGGTGGCGCGACGTCGCGTCAGCCAGCGGATCCGAGTTGGCGATAGCCTCGCGCAGTTTCTTCTCCACGCGGGCCAGGTTGGTGGTGATCGCGGGACCCAGTTCGGGGTCCCCGGCGATCGCGGCGAAGCCGGCCGGCAGCTGCAATCCGGTGGCGATCGCGGTGGTGTTGAGGCTGGGCTCAGAGCTCGGCAGGCCGTGTCCGGCGTGCGTCCAGCTGTGGTCTGCAGAGTTGGTCACGGGTTAACCCTAACTTCTGATGCGGAAACCGCGGAGTTGGTGCCGGTTTGCGGAGAGCCGCCGGTGTTGGAGGTCGCCGGGACCAGCGATTCCAGCAGCCGGATGACGCGGTCCTCGAAGCCCCTGGCCGACGGATCGGTCAGGTTGGCCAGCAGCCGCACCACGAACCGCATCAGCACGGGAATGGGCATGCCCGTCCGGAGCGCAAGTTTCATCACGGCCGGCTTGCCGATCAGGGCGGCGAAGGCACGGCCCAGGGTGAAGTGCGACCCCCACTGGTCCCGCACGTAGTCCGCGTACCGCGAAAGGTGCGCATCGGCGTCGTCCGCGGTCCATCCGGCCGACGCCGAGCGGGCGGCGCCGTCGATGATGAACTCGGCCGCGAACCGGGCGGACTCCATCGCATAGGAGATGCCCTCGCCGTTGAACGGGGAGACCATGCCGCCGGCGTCGCCCAGCAGCAGCAGCCCCGGCGAGTAGTGCGGGGTGCGGTTGAAGCCCATCGGCAGCGCGGCGCCGCGGATCTCGCCGACCTGGTTTTCCGGGGTGAATCCCCACTCGGCGGGCATGCCCGCGGTCCATTCGCGCAGGACCTGCTTGTAGTCCAGCTTGCCGAATTCCTTGGACGAGTTCAGGATGCCGAGGCCCACGTTGGAGGTGCCGTCGCCGACGCCGAACACCCAGCCGTAGCCGGGCAGCAGCTTCCCGTCGCGGCCGGGGAGCTCCAGCCAGCCTTCCATCCAGTCGTCGTCGTGCCGCGGCGAGGTGAAATAGGTGCGGACGGCGACGCCGAGCGGACGGTCGTCGCGCTTCCGGATGCCCAGCGACACGGCGGTGCGGCTGGAGTTTCCGTCCGCGGCGAGCACGACGTCGGCGCTGAAGTCCCGGGTTTCGCCGGTCTTGCGGCCGGATTCGTCGAGCAGCGCGGCGCGGACCCCGGCGACCCGGCCGTCGTCGTCGCGCAGTGCCTCGGTGACGCTGTGGCGTTCCAGCACGACGGCGCCCGCGGACTGGGCGTGGCGGGCCAGTTCCTCGTCGAAGCCGAGCCGCGTGCGGATCAGCCCGTACTGCGGGAAGTCGGAGACCTCCGGCCAGGGAAGTTCGATGCTGCGGCCGCCGGCCAGCAGGCGCAGGCCCTTGTTGCGGCGCCAGCCGTCACTTTCGGGGTGCGGCAGGCCAAGCTTCTGGATCTCGCGGACGGCGCGGGGCGTGAGGCCGTCGCCGCAGACCTTTTCACGCGGGAAGCTGGTCTTTTCCAGCACCGTCACGTCGATGCCGGCCTGCGCCAGGTAGTACGCGGCAGTGGACCCGGCCGGACCGGCCCCGACGATCAGTACTTTCACGGTGGCTAACGCGCGGGCCGGGTGATGTTGCGGCGCAGCTTCGCCACCGGTCCGGTGTGGGCGGCCAGCGCCGCAGCGCCCGCGGCGGGGCCGGCGGCGCCGCCCGGCTTGACCGCGCGGTGCACGGCGACGATTCCGCCGCTGAGGTTGCGGTAGGACACGCCGTCCCAGCCGGCTTCCTGCAGCCAGGCCGCGAGGTGGTCCTGGTCCGGCCAGGCGCGGATGGACTCGGCGAGGTAGACGTAGGCGTCCGGGTTGGAGGAGACCTTGACGGCGATCGCGGGCAGCGCGCGCATCAGGTATTCGGTGTACATGGTGCGCCACAGCGGCACCACGGGCTGGGAGAACTCGGCGATGACGAGCTTGCCGCCGGGCTTGGTGACGCGCAGCATCTCGGCCAGGGCCTTCTTCGGCTCGTTGACGTTGCGCAGGCCGAAGGAGATGGTGCTGGCATCAAAGGTGTTGTCCGCGAACGGCAGGCGGGTGGCGTCACCGGCGATGAAGTCGATGTCGGGGCGGCGGCGTTTGCCGACCTTGAGCATGCCCAGCGAGAAGTCGCAGGCGATCACGTCGATGCCGGCGTCGGCATACGGCTCGCTGGACGTGCCGGTGCCGGCGGCGAGATCCAGGACCCGCTGGCCCGCCGTCACATCCATGGCTTCGACCACAACCTTGCGCCAGCGGCGGGTCTGCCCCATCGACAGGACATCGTTGACGACGTCGTATTTAGGGGCGACGTCGTCAAACATCGTGGCTACTTCGTCCGGACGCTTATCCAAGGATGCTCGGTTCACCCTGACATTGTCTCAAATGATCAGCACACACCCTAACCGCGCCCCAAACCCGCTCAAACACGCCTGAACAGGGCCTCAGCCGCGCCTGAGCAGGGCCTCCGGCGGCGCGGGAGTAGTGTTGTCTCACTATGACGAGCGCGTTCCGTACCCTGACAGTCCCCCTCGATGAAGAATCATTCCCCGGGGGGCTGCCGTCGTTTCTGGTGCGGGACGACCTGCTCTGCTGGACCCGCCGCGAGGCCGGCCTGGTCGGCTTCGGCGAGGTGGCCCGCTTCACCGCCACCGGGCCCGACCGTTTCCTCGAAGCGGACATCTGGTGGCGCCACCTCGTCCTCGAGGCCGAGATCGAGGACGCCGTGGACTGGCCGGGCACTGGCCCCGTCGCCTTCGGCTCCTTCGCCTTCTCCAAAGCCTCCACGCACGAGTCGCGGCTGATCGTGCCCGAAATCGTGGTGGGACTCCGCGACGGCAGGGGCTGGCTCACCCAGTTGACGTTCGACGACGGCGAACTCACCGAAGCGGGCGCCCGCGCCGCGCTGGACCGCTGGCTCGGGACACCCGGCGTCGTGCCCGCTGGAGAAGACCTTGCCGCAGACCCGGCCGTCGTTGAACAGCGCGGCGCGACGCTGCACACCGGTTCGCTGAGCGAGGCGGACTGGATGGCGGCCGTGGCCGCGGGGGTGGCGGAGATCCGCACCGGTGCGCTCGAGAAGCTCGTGCTGGCCCGCGACATCGTCGCCACCGTCCCGGCCGGGGTGAACGCCGCCGAGATCCTGCGCCAGCTCGCCCTCCGCTACCGCGAATGCTGGACCTACGGCGTCGACGGGCTGGTGGGCGCCACGCCCGAGATGCTGATCCAGGTGGAGGGCCGCACCGCGCAGGCCCGCGTCCTGGCCGGCACGCTGGACCGCCGCGACGCCGACGGCATGGCCGGCTCGCCGCTCGAGTTCGCCGAGCGTGTGCTGGCCGGATCCGAAAAGCAGCGGCACGAACACGACATCGCCATCCAGTCGCTCACCACGCAGCTGGCGCCGTTCTCGGAAGCGATGAACGCACACAGCGAACCCTTCATCCTGGAACTGCCCAACGTCTGGCACCTCGCGTCGGACGTGAAGGCCGAGCTGACCGAGGTGGAGGGACATGTCCCCACCTGCCTCGCCCTGATCAACGCCCTGCATCCCACGGCGGCGGTCTGCGGCACGCCCACCACCGTCGCGGGCGCCCTGATCCGCAAGCTGGAGCACCTGGACCGCGGCCCCTACGCCGGACCGGTCGGCTGGCTCGACGCTGCCGGCAACGGGGAATGGGGCATCGCGCTGCGCGGCGCCGTCATCGAGTCCCCCGAAACGGTGCGGCTCTACGCGGGCTGCGGCGTCGTCGAGGGCTCCGTGCCGGAAGCCGAGCTCGCGGAAACCTGGGCGAAGTTCCGGCCGATGCTGGAGTCCCTGGGCATCAGCAGCTAGAGTCCGGCATAGGAGACACCGCGTACGTGAAGGGGCTTGCGCTAATGTCGTCCATAGTTATCCAATGGTAAAACTTAGTTTCCTGTGATGCACATCTCGTTTTCGGCGTTACACTATAAGCCGATTAAGTCACGTCTCTCCTGCAACAAGAGGTAAAAAACCATGCAGCTCAAGTCCCTCGCCACGGCAAAGGTGGCCGCCAAGGCAGCCGCCCTCCTCGCCGTCGGCGCCCTCACCCTCACGGCCTGCGGCGGCAGCTCCACCCCCGCAGCTTCCTCCGAAGGCGGCGTGCAGCTCATCAACCCCGGCAAGCTGACCGTCTGCTCGGACGTGCCCTACGAGCCGTTCGAATTCCAGAAGGACGGCAAGATCGTCGGCTTCGACATGGACATCGCAGCGGAGGTGGCAAAGGACGCGAAGGCCGAGCTCAGCGTCGTGGACAGCTCCTTCGAGGCCATCGAGACCGGAACCGCCCTGACCCAGTGCGACGTCTCCATCTCCTCCGTCTCCATCACGGACACCCGCAAGGCGGTCATGGACTTCTCCGAGCCGTACCTGAACGACGACCTGACCCTCGTGGCCTCCGGCGCTTCCGGCATCACCAACCTCGACGGCGCCAAGGGCAAGAAGGTCGGCGTGCAGCAGGCCACCACCGGCGCCCAGTACGCGAAGGACCAGGGCCTCGACGCGCAGCAGTTCGAGGACACGGGACTCCTGGTCCAGGCGCTCAAGGCCGGCACCATCGACGCCGCCCTGGGCAACCAGTCCGTCCTCGGCTACGCCATCAAGGATGACGCCAACTTCAAGCGCGTGGAGAACTACGCCACCGGTGAAAAGCTGGGCATCGCCATCAAGAAGGGCAACACCGCGATGGCCACCCAGGTCAACGGCACGCTCAAGCGCCTGACCGACGATGGCACCCTGGCGAAGTTCGAGACCACCTGGTTCGGCGAACCTTCCAAGTAGCCAGCACCCGGCCTGAGACCTACGCAGTTGAGGCCCCGTACCGCTGTACAACAGTCCGTACGGGGCCTCAACTGCGCGAAACGAATGTGAGAGCACCATGGCAATGACCGCACGTCAACGAGCCAGAGTCAGCCTGTACGTCCAGGCGGGAATCTTTGTGGTGGCCGTGGTCGCCCTGATCCTCGCCACGGACTGGGAGACCATCAGCAACAGCGTCTTCAACTTCGCCAAGATTGGCCCGATGTTCCCGGACATCATCCTGGTGGGCCTCAAGAACACCCTGATCTACACGACCCTGGGCTTCATCGTGGGCCTGACCGGCGGTCTGCTGCTGGCCCTGATGAAGCTCTCCTCGTTCCCGCTGTACCGCTGGCTGGCCACGGGCTACATCGAGTTCTTCCGCGGCATCCCGGCCCTGCTGGTGTTCATCGCCTTCGGCTACGGCGTGCCGCTGGCCTTCGGTGTCTCCTGGAACGTGACCGTGGTGGCCATGGTCTCGCTCGGCATGGTGGCGGCGGCCTACATTGCCGAAACGCTGCGCGCCGGCCTGCAGGCCGTGCCCAAGGGCCAAATGGAAGCCGCCCGTTCACTCGGCATGCCGCAGTGGCGGTCCATGATCTCCATCGTCATTCCGCAGGCCTTCCGGATTGTGCTGCCGCCGCTGACCAACGAGGTCATCCTGCTGACCAAGGACTCCTCGCTCATCTATGTGCTGGGCCTGACCGCGTCGCAGTACGAGCTCACGAAGTTCGGCCGCGACGGCATCTCCAGCCTGGGTGCGGGCCTGACCCCGCTTCTCGTGGCCGGCGCCTTCTACCTGGTGATCACCATCCCGCTGAGCCTCTTGGCCCGGAAGTTTGAAAGCCGCTCCGCGCGGACGAAGCGATAGGCAGGACAGTCATGAACGACGTCGTACAGAACGCCCCCGGTGCCGTCCACGCCGCCGGGGTCTCCATCAAGGACCTGCGGAAGTCCTACGGCTCCAACGAGGTCCTCAAGGGGATCGACCTGGTGGTTGCCCCCGGCGAGGTGGTGTGCCTGATCGGGCCCTCGGGTTCGGGCAAGTCCACCCTGCTGCGCTGCGTGAACCTCCTGGAACAGCCGAACCAGGGCACCATCCACGTCGGCGGTTTCGAATCGACCGACCCGGATGTGGACATCGACAAGATGCGCCGCAAGGTGGGCATGGTCTTCCAGCAGTTCAATCTCTTCCCGCACCTCAGCGCACTGCAGAACTGCACGATCGCGCAGACCAAGGTGCTCAAGCGCAGCCAGGCCGATGCCTCGGCCGCGGCGATGAAAAACCTTGAGCGTGTCGGCCTGGGACACCTCGCGGACCGTTTCCCGGACCAGCTCTCCGGCGGGCAGCAGCAGCGCGTGGCCATTGCCCGGGCACTGAGCATGGACCCCGAGCTGATGCTCTTCGATGAGCCCACCTCGGCCCTTGACCCGGAAACCGTGGGCGATGTCCTGTCCGTCATGCGGAACCTGGCCCGCGAGGGTATGACCATGCTGGTGGTGACCCACGAGATGGGCTTCGCCCGCGAAGTCGCCGACCGCGTGGTCTTCATGGACGGCGGCGTCGTCGTGGAGGAAGGGGTGGCCGAACGCGTCATCAGCGCCCCCGCGCACGCCCGCACCAAGGAATTCCTCCGCCGGGTGCTCGACCCGACCCACATCGACATCGCGGAGTAGCTCCCCGCGCGCGGATGCGGGTGCTCGCCGCGTCGCGTCGGGGTTTCCGCGCCGATTTCAGACAGCCGCTACGTGGATCCGCGTGGCGGCTGTCCGTTTCCGCAGCGGATTCCCGGCGGACCCCTCCAGGCTCGCGGGCGGGGCGCACCCGCGGCCGGGGACTGCGCGCCGCTGTCACCGAGCCGAACGTGCACGACGGCGGGGCTCACCCGCGGCCTCAGCGCCCCGTACCAAGGAACTCCTGCGCCGGGTGCTCGACCCGTCCCGCATCGACATCGCGGAGTGGCTCCCCGCGCGCGGATTCCGCGCCGCATCGCGATTTCCGCGCCGATGTCAGACAGCCGCTACGTGGATCCGCGTGGCGGCTGTCCGTTTCCGCAGCGGATTCCCGGCGGACGCCTCCAGGCTCGCGGGCGGGCACGACGGCGGGGCTCACCCGCGGCCTCAGCGCCCCGTACCAAGGAACTCCTGCGCCGGGTGCTCGACCCGACCCGACCCGACCCGCATCGACATCGCGGAGTAGCTCCCCGCGCGCGGATTCCGCGCCGCATCGCGATTTCCGCGCCGATTTCAGACAGCCGCTACGTGGATCCGCGTGGCGGCTGTCCGTTTCCGCAGCGGATTCCCGGCTGACGCCTCCAGGTTCGTGGGCGGGCACGACGGCGGGGCTCACCCGCGGCCGGGACTGCGCGCCGCTGTCACCGAGCCGAACGTGCACAACGACCGCGAGACCAACCGGATCCTCGGCGCCGCCCTGCTGCTCGGCACCCAAGCTAGCGAAAGCATCGCGGTCATCCAGATGGCGATGCTCGCCGGGTTGGAGTACACCGCCGTCCGCGACGCCATCATCACGCACCCGACCATGGCCGAGGGCCTGACGCTGCTGTTCACACCCGCCTACCCCGAAGACTGAGCGGCGCCCGCGCCACGGCCCCGCGCACCCGCATGCCCGCCCGAAGGTTGACAAGTCAACCAATCGTTGTCAGACTTATATGCATATGCATGAACATTCCAGCTTGCTTACCTAGACCCAGGAGAAAAAACCCATGACGATCGAACTCACCCCCGGCACCTGGACCCTCGACCAGGCCCACACCGAAGTCGGTTTCTCGGTCCGGCACGCCGGCATCAGCAAGGTCCGCGGCCAGTTCACCGAGGCGTACGCCACCCTGGTGGTCGGCGAAACCCTGGAGACCTCCTCGGTCGAGGCCACCGTGCAGACCGCCTCCTTTGATTCCAATGACGACAACCGCGACGCTCACGTCAAGGGGGCGGACTTCTTCAACGTCGAGGAATACCCCCACATGAAGTTCAACGCCACCCAGGCCCAGGGCAACCCGGAAAACTTCAAGCTCACCGGTGACCTGACCATCAAGGACACCACCCTGCCGGTGGCCTTCGACGTCGAATTCGGCGGCATGGCCGTGGACCCCTTCGGCGCCACCCGCGCCGGGTTCTCCGCCACGGCGCAGATCTCCCGCAAGGCCTTCGGCATCACCTGGAACACCGCCCTCGAAGCCGGCGGCGTGCTGGTCGGCGACAAGGTCACCATCACCATCGACTCAGCCTTCGTGCTTCCCGCCAGCTAATCCAAACACCCCGGACCCCCGGCCCCGCGTCTCAGCCCGGGGTTCCAGTAGCGGTCCACAGCCTGCACCATCACCAGCCGCGGGTCACCCGCGGCGCGACACCCAGGAGTACCCATGTCCAAGAACACCGTCCTCGCCCTGGTCGGCAGCCTCCGCGCCGACTCCACCAACCAGAAGCTCGCCGAAGCCATCGCGCTGAACGCTCCCGAGCACGTTGACGTCCTCATCCACGAAACCCTCGGCAACATCCCGTTCTACAACGAGGACATCGACGTCGAGGGCCAGGTCCCCGCCGCTGCAGCCGCCCTGCGCGCCGCTGCCAACGACGCCGACACCCTCCTGCTGGTCACCCCGGAGCACAACGGCACCGTCCCGGCCTCGCTGAAGAACGCCATCGACTGGCTGTCCCGCCCCTACGGCGCCGGCGCCCTGACCGGCAAGCCGACCGCCGTCGTGGGCACCGCCTTCGGCCAGTTCGGCGGAGTCTGGGCCCAGGACGAGGCCCGCAAGGCTGTCGGCATCGCCGGCGCCACGGTCCTCGAGGACGTCAAGCTCGCCGTCCCCGGCTCCATGGTCCGCTTCGCCGAGGTCCACCCGAAGGACGACGCCGAGGTTGTCGAGCAGATCAAGGGCGTTTTCGTCGCACTGGAAGAATCCCGCACGGCCGCCGCGGCCTAATCCCCCCGGCACACCGCCCGCGCCGCGATTTCCGCGCCGAGTTCAGACAGCCGCTACGTGGATCCACGTAGCGGCTGTCCGTTTCCGTTGCGGATTCGCGGTACCCGCGAGCTCCGACCAGGCCCACCTGATGACCCTTCGCCCACTGGCCCGAATCCGGAACCGCGGACGCCGCCCCCGCACGCCGGCACCGCGCCCCGACGTCCCGCACGCCCGCACCGTGCACGCCGGCACCGCGCCCGTCCCGATGTCCCCTGCCGGCCCCGCGCGCATCGCGATTCCCGCGCCGCTTTCAGACAGCCGCTACGCGGATCCAAGTGGCGGCTGTCCGTTTCCGCCGCGGATTCCCGGCGCACGCCGCGGTACGCCTTTCGCATCGAGGAAAGCCGCGAATCTCTCCAGGCTGGCGAGCTCCGACCAGGTCCACCGGATGACCCGCCGCCCGGTGGCCCGGATCCGGTCCTCACGGCGTTTCTCCTCAATCACGACATCGGCGGCCGTCCGCCCGTTGAGATAGGACGAATCCCGGTATTTCGCCAGCCCATCGAATTCGCCGGACAGACCATCCTCCGGCCACTCAAAGTCCGTGAAGCCGACGAGTCCCCGGGCATCCCGAATCTCGTGCTGGAGCAGGGGCGCCTTGAATCCCAGCCGATGCATCATCGCCCGGCTCAAAGATTCCCCCGGAGAACCCGACGCCGGGTCGCCGAACTCAAGCGCTGTGAGGATCCTGCGGGTTGCGGCGGCCGTGTAGTTTCCGGTGATGCCAGCTTCGAGCAACTCAAGGTTCAGCACCGGCGGCCCATTCCGTGCGGGCCTTATTACGTGGTCGACGGCTGCCACGGCCTGCTCAAAGGATCCGAAGGCGGCCAAGTCCAGCACGGTCCGGGCCCGGGACGTGACCAGCAGACCCTGGCGTTCCTCGATCTGGAGGGATTCGGGATCGACGAAGTGCCGCCGCACCCCCGCCCTTGAGCGGCCCCCGCCGGCGTCGGACGTGCACGCGTGAACAGGGTGCCTCTTTCCGAGGACCGGGATGTCCGATAGCGCGGCCGCTGACTGCCGGCAGAATACTGTCCGGCTTCGCAGGGTGGATGCCGCGGCATGGATCAGCAGGGTATACCGTTCCCAGTGCTGCAGTGCATCCCATGCCTCGGCCCGGACATACACGCCCTGGCGGAGGCGTCTGAGTTCGCCGGCTTCGGCCTGCCGGGCAAGCCTGCGTGAGTCCCGGCCGAGACGCGCCAGGTCGCTGCTGAGAATCAGGGCAGGCAGGTCCATACACCGATACTGGCCCCCGCATCGGAGCCACAACAACAGCCCGGCGCCCGGATGTGGAAAACACTGGCAGCGCATTCGCGGCGCTTTCAGACAAGCGCTACGTTTTCGGACGAGGGCACCGCGGATCCGCGCCGCCGTCGTCCGAAACCGTAGCGGAAACACGCCGGCAAGCCCTACCCCGTGCCTATCCGCGCCGCCGTCGTCCGAAACCGCAGCGGAAACGCGCCGGCGGCCCTACTCTGCGGCGAGCACGCCGGCCACGGCGGCGCCGACGGCGGCCCTGATGCGCGTGTGCAGATCCCGCAGCCCGCGCCGGTCCGTGTGCACCTCGATGATGCTGCGGCCGTCCCATGGCTCCGCCAGCACCGCGGCGAGCTCCGCAGTCGTGCTGACCGAGCGGTGCGCGACGCCGTAGGCCGCCGCGAGTGCCGCAATGTCCACAGTGTGCGGGGTGCCGAAGAGGCGTTCGACGGCGGTTCCGTAGCGGCCCGCGGCTTCGACGGCGCCGTGTTCCAGCAGCCCGAAGATGGCCCCGCCGGCGTCGTTGAGGACCACGATCCGCAGGGCGGGCTCCTCTTCCCCGGCGCCGAGCAGCAGGCCGCCGGCGTCGTGCAGGAAGGTGACGTCGCCCAGCAGCACCGTGGTTTCCTGCCGGCCGCCCAGGGCGATGCCGGTGGCCGTGGCGAGGGTCCCGTCGATCCCGGAGAGGCCGCGGTTGGCGAAGACCGTGGTGGCCGGCTCAGGGGCGGGCGCACCGGCGAGGTCGACATCGCGGATGCCGTTGGAGGAACCGAGCACCAGCTGTCCGCGCGAATGCTCCCAGACCAGGGCGCCGACGGCGGGCCCGGTCAACGCTGCGGGCCCGGAGGCAGCGGTCCCCGTAGCAGCGGCACTCCCGGTTACAGCGGCGGGCCCGGACAGGGCGAGGTCGACGGCGTGCTGCGCGGCGGCCCCGGCCAGGAGCCAGGCATCCAGCCAGGCCGCCGAGCCCCGGCCGGCAAAGTCCGCGAGGTCCGCGAGGTTGTCGAGCGGGAGTTCGGTGCGGCGGCCCGGCTCGTACCAGGCCACGGGGACCGGCTGGTACAGGGCGGCGGGGACGTCGGCGCGGGCCAGCAGGTTGCTCACCGGCCGGGAGAGCGTGGGCCGGCCAAAGAGCACGACGCGCTCGATCGGCTGGGCGGAGTCCGGGCCGAAGGCGTCCAGGACAATCCGGTACGGTCCCACCGCGTTCGGCCCGAACCGCGCGTTGGAGGACGGTTCGGCCAGCAGCGGCAGGCCGTGGGCGCGGGCGAAGGCTTCGGCGACCGGGCCGGCGTCGTGTCCGGCCAGCACCACGGTGCGCCGTTCCGGCAGGCTCCCGGAGGCCGGCGGGAAATCGAGGGCCAGCGGGCCGCGGGGGGCGCGGTACACGCGGCGGCCGGACTCGGGCGGGAGCCTGTCGCCGGGGGCGGGAACGAGCGGGTCGCGGAAGGCCAGGTTGAGCTGCACCGGCCCGGGCGGGGTGTCCTCGAAGGCGCCGGTGGCGGCGCTGAGCGCGGTCTCGACGGCGCGCCGCGGGTCGCTGCCGGCGGGCACATCGGCGGCGAATCGGACATGCTCACCGAACAGGTCCAGCTGCAGCGTGGTCTGGTTTGCGCCGGTCCCGCGGAGTTCCTCCGGGCGGTCGGCCGAGATCACCACGAGCGGGACGGCGGCGTGGTTGGCCTCCATCACCGCCGGCAGGAGATTGCCGACGGCGGTCCCGGAGGTGGTGAGGACGGCCGCGGGGGCGCCGGTGGCGAGGGCCAGGCCGAGGGCGGTGAAGCCGGCGTCGCGCTCATCGATCCGGACCAGCAGTTCGACCCGTCCCATGGCGTCGGCCTCGGCCAGGGCGTAGGCCATCGGGGCGGAGCGCGAGCCGGGGGCCACCACGACGTAGCGCACCCCTTCCAGCAGCAGTGCGGTGACGGCGATCCGTGCGGCGTCGACCGCGGTCAGTTCCTCCGGGCTCACATGTTCTCCGGCGTCTCGATGCCGAGCAGGTCCAGGCCCTCGGACAGCCGGCGCAGCACGAGCGAGCACAGGGCGAGTCGCGACTCCCGGACCGAATCCTCGGACTTCAGCACCGGGCACTGGTCGTAGAAGGACGTGAAGAGCTGGGCCAGTTCGAACAGGTAGGTGCACAGCCGGTGCGGCTCCAGCACCTCGCGCACCTTGTGCAGCGTCGCGCCGTACTCGAGCAGGTGCAGGGCCAGCGCGCGTTCGGCGGGTTCGACGACGGCGATCAGCGTCGCCGGCGTGCCGCCGTCGATGCCGGTCCCAGCAGTTTCGGTCCCCCCTGTCGTCGCTGGCGTGCCGCCGTCGATCCTGGTCCCGTCGGTTGTCCCCGGCGTGCCGCCGTCGACCCCGGTCCCGGTCGCTTCAACGGCCGTGTGCCGCTCCAGCACGCCGGCCTTCCGCAGGATCGAGCGGATCCGCGCGGCGGCGTACTGCACGTAGGGCCCGGTGTTGCCGCTCAGGGCCAGCATCCGGTCGAAGTCAAAGACGTATTCGGTGTCGTGCCCCACGGAGAGGTCGGCGTACTTGACCGCGCCGATGCCCACCTGCCGGGCGGTCACGGCGCGTTCCGCCTCGGTCAGCTCGGGCCGGCTGGCGTCGATGACGGCGCGGGCGCGGTCCACGGCCTCCTCCAGCAGGGCCATCAGCTTGACCGGGGCGCCGGAGCGGGACTTCAGGATCTTCCCGTCCTCCCCCAGCACGTTGCCGATCTGTACGTGCACGGCCTCCACCGTGTCCGGCAGCCACCCGGCGTCGCGGGCTGTGGCCATGACCATCCGCAGGTGCATGTTCTGCGGCGCGCCCACAACATACAGGACGCGGTTCGCCTCGAGCTCGCGGACCCGGTACCGGATCGTGGCGAGGTCCGTGGTGCCGTAACCGTAGCCGCCGTCGGACTTGCGGATGATCAACGGCATGGGCTGGCCGTCGCGGCCGCTGAAGCCGGCCGGGAAGGTGCACAGGGCGCCGTCGCTGATCCGGGCGAGGCCGCGCTCCTCGAGTTCCTGGCACAGCTGTGCCAAATGCGCGTCGTAGGAGCTTTCGCCGGCGATGTGGTCGTCGGTGAGGCTGATGCCCAGCGTCGAGTAGATGGCGTTGAAGTAGCGTTTGGACTGGGCCACGAGCCGCTGCCAGACTGCGAACGTTTCCTCGTCGCCGCCCTGCAGCGCCACGACCCGGAGCCGCGCGCGGGTCGCGAAGCCGTCCTCGTCGGTGGCGGAGGCGTCGAACTTCGCGCGGGCCGCCTGGTAGAAGGCGCTGGGGTCATCGACCAGCAGCGCCGCCTCCGGGGAGTCCTCGCCGATCTCCAGCCAGTGCTCGATCAGCATGCCGAACGGCGTGCCCCAGTCGCCGATGTGGTTCTGCCGGATGACGGTGTCGCCGAGGGCCTCGAAGACCTTCACGAGGCTGTCGCCCACCACCGTGGTCCGCAGGTGGCCGACGTGCATTTCCTTGGCGACGTTTGGGGAGGAATAGTCGACGACGACGCGCTGGGCTTCCGCCGCCGGCACACCGGGGGCGCCGGGAGACTCGGCGTTGAGCAGTTCCTCGATCCAGGTCCCGTCGAAGGTGAGGTTGATGAAGCCGGGCCCGGAGATCTCCGCCGCGGTGCAGATCCCGTCCAGGTCCAGGGCCTCGACGATCCGGGCGGCGGCGTCCCGCGGCGGCATGCCGACCTTCTTCGCCAGCGCCATGGCGGCGTTGATCTGGATGTCCGCGAACTGCGAGGGCCGGACCACGGGATCCGTGCCGCGGTACTCTTCGCCGAACGCGCTGGCAATTGCTGCCTGGACTCTGGGGACAACCATTTCGGCGGGATTATTCACACTGTTCAAATTATCAGTTCCGCCACACCCCGGCGCTCCCCCCACCCCCAGGGGAGCATCAGCCAACGCTCCCGCGCATCGGCTCGGCAGCGGGCAGGGAGCCCCGCGGCCCTCAGATCTTCGTGGCGCGCAGCCGCAGCGCGTTGGTGATCACGCTGACGGAGGACAGCGCCATCGCGGCGGCGGCGACGATCGGGGACAGCAGCAGGCCGAACGCGGGGTAGAGAATGCCGGCGGCGAGCGGGATCCCGGCCGCGTTGTAGATGAACGCGAACACGAGGTTCTGGCGGATGTTGGCCATGGTGGCCTCGGAGAGTTTCCTGGCCCGCACGATTCCGGTCAGGTCCCCCTTCGGCAGCGTGATGCCGGCGCTTTCGATCGCCACGTCGGTTCCGGAACCCATGGCGATGCCGACGTCGGCCGCGGCCAGGGCGGGCGCGTCGTTGACGCCGTCGCCGGCCATGGCCACGACCCGGCCTTCGGCGCGCAGCCGCTCGACGACGTCGCTCTTGTGATCGGGCAGCACCTCCGCCTCGACCTCCGTGATCCCCAGCCGCCGGGCGACTGCTTCGGCCGTGGTGCGGTTGTCGCCGGTGAGCATAACGACGCGGATGCCTTCCTGCCGCAGCGCGTCCAGCGCGGCGGGTGTGCTTTCCTTGATCGGGTCCGCGATGGCGAACACCGCGGCGGGCAGTCCGTCGATCGCGGCGAAGATGGCGGTCGCGCCGTCGGCCCGCAGCTCTTCGGCACGGGCAGCCAGGGCATCGGTCTGCACGCCCTCGGAGGCCAGGAACTTTGCACTGCCCAGCAGCACGCGCCGTCCCTCCACCGTTCCGGAGACACCCTTGCCCAGCGGCGAGTCGAAGTCCTCCACCGGCGGAATGGTGATGCCGGCGCGCTGGGCGGCTTCGATGATGGCCAGGCCCAGCGGGTGCTCGGAGGCCTGCTCGACGGCGGCGGCCAGCCGCAGCACGTCGTGTTCCGCGATGCCGTCGGCCGGAACGATCCCGGTGACCGAGGGACGCCCCTCGGTCAGGGTTCCGGTCTTGTCGACGACGAGCGTGTCGACCTTTTCCATCCGTTCGAGGGCTTCGGCGTTCTTGATGAGCACGCCCATTCCCGCACCGCGCCCGACGCCGACCATGATCGACATCGGCGTGGCCAGGCCGAGGGCACACGGGCAGGCGATGATCAGCACGGACACGGCCACGATCAGGCCGTGCGCCATCCGCGGTTCCGGGCCAACCAGTGACCAGATGATGAAGGACGCCACGGCGATGGCGATGACAATGGGAACGAACCAGGCGGCAACCTTGTCGGCCAGGCCCTGGATCGGCGCCCGGGACCGCTGGGCGGCGGCTACCATGGCCACGATGCGTGCCAACATGGAGTCGCTGCCCAGTTTCTGTGCGCTGATGACGAGCGCGCCCGTCTGGTTGAGCGTGCCGCCAACGACGTGGTCCCCGGTTTGTTTGGTCACGGGCATCGATTCGCCGGTGACAAGGGATTCATCGAGCGTGGATCGCCCGTCCACAACCTCGCCGTCGACCGGGACCTTCTCCCCGGGACGGACCCGGACCCGGTCGCCGACCTGGAGCTCGCCGAGCGGGACTTCCAGCTCGACGCCGTCGGCCCCGATCCGCCGCGCGGTCTTGGGCGTCAGGTCCAGCAGGGCCTTGATGGCGCCGGAGGTCTGCTCCCGGGCGCGCAGCTCGAGCACCTGGCCGAGCAGGACCAGGACCACAATGACCGCGGCGGCCTCGAAGTAGACATCGACGCTGCCGTCCATGGCCCGGAACGCCTCGGGAAAGGCGGAGGGCACGAAGACGGCGGCCACACTGTAGAGCCAGGCGACCCCGGTGCCGATGGCGATCAGCGTGAACATGTTCAGTTGCATGGTCCGGAGCGAGGCCCAGCCGCGGACGAAGAATGGCCAGCCGGCCCACAGGACGACCGGCGTGGCCAGGAAGAACTGGATCCAGGCGGAGAGCGTGGGCGGCACGATGTGGTGCAGCTCGGGGAACAGGTGCCCGCCCATTTCGAGGATGACAACCGGGATGGTCAGGGCCAGGCCCACCCAGAAGCGCCGGCTCATGTAGGCCAGCTCGGGGTTCGGTCCGCTGTCGGCCGTGATGACCACCGGCTCCAGGGCCATGCCGCAGATCGGGCAGGAACCGGGCCCCGCCTGCCGGATTTCAGGGTGCATCGGGCAGGTGTACTCGAGCTCCTCATCCATTGCCGGCGCGACGGCGGCGGGTGCGACGGCGGCTGACTCACCGGTGCCGGGCAGATACCGGGCCGGATCCGCCACGAACTTGGCCAGGCATCCGGCCGAACAGAAGTAGTACTGCTGGCCCTGGTGTTCGGTGTGGTGTCCGGTGGCGTGCGGGTCGACGGTCATCCCGCAGACGGGGTCCTTGACCTGTTCGGCCGTTCCGGCGCCATGGTGGTGGTGTGCATGCTCGGTCATGATTAAGCGGGTCTCCTCAACACGGATATGGGAATTCCGTGGAGTCCGGAAGCGTCAGGTCACCCGAGATGGCGCTCCGCTGAACCGCGGAGGAAGACCTTCAACGCGTTCGGGCCTTCCCTGGGCGGGGGCCGTGACGACTCTTTCCGGTACTCATGAAAATATACCCCTAGGGGGTATCAGTCAAGTCCGGGCAGACTTGTGCGGTCACAGTGCCCGGCAGACGCTCCTCCCATCCCGGCCCCTAAACGCAGACGCTCCCCCACGTCCCGCCGTCGAACGGCGGAACGTGAGGGAGCGTCTGTCCTCACCCCGACAAAGCGGAGGACCTAGTCGTCGGTGCGGAAGACCTGGATGACGGACGGGCGGGGGGCGCGGGCCTGGCCCCGGGCCGGGGCGGTGCCGGCCGGGACGTAGTCCGGGAAGAAGGACAGCGGCGCGTCGAACGTGCCGTCCTCGCCCGGGTGCTGCACGGCGACGAACACGGTGCGTTCCTCGTCGTGGATGATCGGCCCGCAGGTTTCGCCGTCGCGCGGGACGGCGAGGAACTGCTCCACCCGGCCGCGCTCGGCGCCCTCGAGGGTGACCTTGAACAGCCCGTCGGCCTTCTTGATGCCGGAGGGGGCGCCGTCGGTGGAGATCCAGAGGTTGCCGACCGAGTCGAACGCCAGGTTGTCCGGGCAGGAGATCGGCGAGACTTTGTCCACCGGGTAGCCGGAGAAGTAGGTGACGTCGCCCTGCGCGGGATCGCCGCAGACCATCAGCAGGTTCCAGGTGAACTTCGTGGAGGTCTGGTCGCCGGTCTCGATGATTTCCACGATGTGGCCGTCGCGGTTTTCGTTGCGCGGGTTGATCTCGGTGGCGCCTTCCTTGCCGGCCTTGCCGCGGTCCGAGTTGTTGGTGCAGGCGACGTAGACCTTGCCGGTGTGCAGGCTGGGCTCGACATCCTCGCAGCGGTCCATCTTGGTCGGGCCGACCTTGTCCGCGGCGACGCGGGTGTAGACGAGAACCTCCTCCACCGACATGTCACGCACCTGTGAGACTCCACCGACCACCAGCGGCAGCCATTCGCCGGTGCCGTCGAAGCCGCCGTCGGACGGTACGGCACCGGTGCCGGTGATCTCGGCGGCCGGGGCGCTGCCGGTGAACCGGGCCACGTAGAGGTCGCCCGCGGAGAGCAGGGTCATGTTGTGCTTGCGGTCGCCCTCAATGTACTTGTCCTTCGAGACGAACTTGTAGAGGTAATCGAAGCGCTCGTCGTCGCCCGAGTAAGCCACCACGTGCCCGGACTCGGCCACGATCACGTTGGCGCCCTCGTGCTTGAAGCGGCCCAGCGCGGAGTGCTTCTTCGGGGTGGAGGTGGGGTCGAAGGGGTCGACTTCCACAATCCAGCCGAAGCGGTTGGCCTCGTTGGCGGAGTCGGCGTTGCGGGTGTCAAAGCGGGGATCGTCGAGTTCCCACTGCCGCGCCGTCGGCTTGCTGGTCAGCCCGTAGCGCTTGTCCTTATCCGACGTGCCGGGCGCGACGAAGTACCCGTTGAAGTTTTCCTCGCCCGAGAGGATGGTGCCCCAGGGGGTGGTGCCGCCGGCGCAGTTGCCCAGCGTGCCGAGAATGGTGCGGCCGGCCGGGTCCGCCTTCGTCTGGACCAGCGGCGAGCCGGCCACCGGACCGGTGAGCTCGTACGGAGTGTCGTTCAGGAAGCGGCGGTTCAGCCCGGCACCCTTGACGTAGGACCACGGCGTGTTCTTGTTGCGGCGCTCCAGCTCGACGACGGTGAGCCCGTGCGCGGCGGCGCCGATCTTCCGGACGTCGGCGGCGGGCATCGCCGTCGGGAACATGATGCCCTCGTTGGTGTATTCGTGGTTGGCGAAGAGCACCGCGCGGCGGCCCTTGCTGCCGGGGATCTCGAGGATGTCCGTGTAGTCGTTGTTGTAGCCGAACTGGCGCTCCTGCGCGGCCGCGGTCTGCTTGCCCAGGTCAAACTCCGGCGCGTCGTTGAAGATCGGGTCACCCCAGCGGATCACGGGCTGCCAGGTGAAGCCTTCCGGCACGGTGAAAGCGTCGACGGCGGCGTCCACCGGAGCGATGGCCGTGAACTTGAGCTTGGAGGTGCCGTAGCCGTTCTTGGCTGCCGCGGACAGCCCGGGGCCGCCGGCCACTGCGGACTCCGGCGAGGTCAGGGCACTGCCGAACGCGACGGCGAGGGCACCGGCGGCGCCGAAGCCCAGGGCGGCGCGGCGGGACATCGTGGCGGAGGCGATGTCGCGGAAGTAGCTGTTCGAGCTGGTGTTGCAGACCTCGCCCGTGCAGGCGTTGTCGCACTTGAGCGCGCAGGTGACGGGGCTCCGCTTGCCTTTGGTGTGGCCAAGCATGGGGAGCAGGGAGAATTTGCGTCCGGAGGAGACAGACATGAAGAGACCTTCCACGGGGTGGGTTGGGGGCCTCCCCACCGTTCCAGCCGCGGACAACGCGAAGTCGACTCTCAGATGAAGTCCGGGTGAACTCCCGGCGCCGGCCCGGCTTAGCTGTCCGCGTCCTCCGGGGCATTGGCGGCGGCCATCAGCCGCTGGCCGATGCCTTCGAGGAATTCGGCGATGTCCGTGAGGCTTTCCTCGGAGGAATCCTTGAGCAGCGCGACGGCCGCGGCGGCGAAGTGGTCGTTGGCCCACTGCATCGCGTCGGTCCCCTCCGGGCTCAGGTGCAGCAGCACGCTGCGGCGGTCCGTGGGGTTGGGCTTCCGGACCATAAAGCCCTTGGTTTCCAGCCGGTCCACCATGGCCGTGACCGAACCAGTGGTGATGTTGAGCGCCTTGCCGAGATCCTTCGGGGTGAGGCCGTCCACCTCGCCCACGAACGCCATCGCGTTGATGTCGATGGTGCCGATCCCCAGCTTCTCGGCCAGCCGGATGCGGAGCGCGTAGGTCCCGGTATCGACCCGCCGCAGGCCCTGCACAATGCGGAGCAGCCCGTCCTTGTGGGTCATATCCATGCCCTTCTCCAGCTCTGCAAGAGCCGCGTCGTCAACTTCCCGGGACTTCTGGATGTACATGTAGTAATTTTCCGATCCGAAACTATTTTCCACGGCCACGTCGCCGCGCAACGATTCACATTACTCGCAACCCGTATCACCGGCCTGCAGAGAGCACGGCGTGGACCCGGCGCAGGCGCTCCAGCCACCAGTCGCGGCGCTCCGGCGCGGCCGCGTATTCCCCCAGCAGGCCGGGATCGGCGGCGACATCGCGGACCCGGATGGCGCCGTCGTCGGGCACCAAAGAGTCCCGGGTAACATCGGCGGCAAGCAGCGACACAGTCCCCAGCCCGCAGGCGTACGGCAGTTCGGGCAGCGCGGCGGCGAGCGCCAGCCCGGCGCGGATCCCCACCGACGTATCCAGCGCGGAGCTGACGACGGCGGGGAGCCCGGCCTGCGCGACGATGTCCAGGGCGCGCCGCACTCCCCCGAGCGGCGCCACCTTCACCACGATCAGGTCAGCGGCGCCGGCGCGGGCGACCTTGAGCGGGTCGTCCTCCTTGCGCACGCTTTCGTCCGCGGCGATCAGCACCGGGACGCCGGCGGCGCGCAGCCGGCGTCGGACCTCGGCGAGCCCGGCGATGTCCGGCACCGGCTGTTCGGCGTATTCGAGCCCGACGCCGGACAGCCGGGTCAGTGCCTCGACGGCGGCGGGGACGTTCCAGCCGCCGTTCGCGTCGACCCGCACCGCGGCGTCCGGGAGCGCCGCGCGGACCGCGGCGACCCGGGCGGCGTCGTCGTCGAGCGTCTGCCCGGGCTCGGCCACCTTGATCTTGACGGCGTCCACCCGGCCGAAGCGGGCCAGGATCTCCGGGACCCGGTCCGCGGCGATCGCGGGAACCGTGGCGTTGACCGGGATCAGCGAACGGAGCGGCGCCGGGAATCCGTGCCAGCCGGCCTCGACGGCGGCGGCGAGCCAGCGGGAGGCTTCCGGGTCGCCGTACTCCGGGAAGGGGCAGAATTCGCCCCAGCCCAGCGGGCCCTCCAGCAGCAGGGCTTCGCGCTGCAGGATGCCGCGGAACTTAACCCGCATCGGCAGGCTCACCACGTGCGCGACGGCGAGAAGCTCCTCCAGCGGCGGCAGGCGCGGGCTTGTGGGCACCGGTCAGCCCACCGTCGCGTCGGTCAGATTGGTGACGTCGGCAAGCCACGGAAACACCACGTCGGCCAGCAGGAACAGTACGCCCGCGAGGATCACCGCCGAGAGCAGGATCCTGAGCCAGAGCGGTCCGGGAAGCTGACGAAAAAGCCAAAGGTACATGGTCTAGTCCTTCCCCTGCAGCGCGGCGAGCTGCTGCGCGATCGGTGCCGGGGGCCCGGCGCTGAGCGGCTGCCAGGACTCGAACACCGAGTAGGCGATGATGCGCTCCTCGGACCCGAACCGCGGATTGCAGCTGGTCATGGTCAGGAGCCGCTGGTCCGGCGCAACACCGGGCTGGGCCGGCACCGGCAGGATGACGTCCGTCCGGTCCGGCAGGACGATCTCCTGGTTCCGGAAGACGTAGGTGTAGAAGCCGTCGGCGGTCTGGACGTAGATTTTGTCGCCCGGCACGAGCGTGTGGATGTTGTCCAGCACCGCGCCGTGGGTCTGGCGGTGGCCGGCGACCACAAAGTTCCCGACGGCGCCCGGCATCGCCGTGCCCGCGTAGCGGCCGAGGCCGAGCGTGTCGATGACGTCGCTGCTGGTGCCCTCGATGAGCGGCCTGCTGTAATTGGCGCCGAAGCGGGGAATGTAGATGACGCCGATCGCCTCGCCGTGGGCCGGCGCGGTGCCGACCGGTGTGGCCGCGGGGTCCGCTGGGACCGCCGGCGCGGGCGCTGTGCCGGACGGGTCGTTCGGAATGGGCGCCTGGTGCTCCTGGACGAACTGCTTCACGGCAGCCCCCTGGGCCGCGTCCGCTTCGACGTTTGTCCACCACAACTGCCAGGCGACGAAGAGGCCGGCAATCACGCCGAGGGTGATGAGCAGCTCGCCGACCACCTGGACAGCCATCAGCGAGCGCCCCCGGCGGGCGCGGTGGTTTTCCCGCGCAACGACGGCGCGGCGGTTCAGTACGTTCGACATGCCACTCCTGTTGCCTACCGCTGGACGCTGCCGACGAAGCATCGACCGTTCGGAAGAACCGGCAAGACCGACGTTGCCACGGTTCCGGACCGGAGCTGCGCCATCACACACTCGTTGTCGTCCAGCACGCCTACCTCGACGGCGTCGGCGGCCAGTCCAGTGGGGGTGCGCGACGCCGAAACCTCGACGGCGGCCGGGGCGAACCCCGCCGCGGCAAGGCTCTCGCGGACTTGCGCCGTGCTGGGCTGCGGCGAGGACACCACCAGCGCCTGCAGGGCAGCGGTTACGGACTGGGAAACGGCGGACGGAGCGGCCGTGACGGCCGCGGGGGCGGCGGGAATTGCCTGTCCCTCCGGCGCCGGCGTTTCGCTGGCCGCGCCGGCTGAACCGGCTGCGCTGGGGGAAACCCTGGGGGCAGGGGTCGAACACGCCGCCATCCCGAGCACGAGGGGCAGGACCAGAGCGGCCAGCCCCGCGCGTCGTCGGCCGCTTGGGCGGCGGAGCGGGGCGGGGGCAGGGGCAGTCACCGGAACATCCTCCCATACCGGGACCGGCTCCCCGGCGCGGATGACGTGCTTCGGCTCCGCTCACGGACGTGCCCCGCAGTAGAATACAAGCGGCTGTACTGCGGGTCTGAGCGCCAACGGCCTGGCCCTCAGGATGGGACGCATTATGCTCACGACGCTGCTTTGCAAGGTGAACCTGGGGCATCACTGGTTGGCCGAGGCGGATCCGGACGGTAGTTTCCGCCGGCACTGCATGAGATGCGGAAAGTATGATGGCCGCGGCCCCAACCGGTTTCGACGCCTGGCCAAGAGCGACCGTCCGACCGACGGCGGCATTGACGGTGTTCCACGTCAATCCGTTTCCGTAGATGAAGGCCTTTGGGCTCGAGGCCGGTCTGTTACGGAGTCCGATGGCAGGCGATCGGTTCATCCCGTTCGGGTGATGTCTTCCTGGGCCGTATCGGGTTACCTTGCAGGCGGGTGGGGTTCCCCGCTCGCGCCGCCCCGCTCGGCACACAACCCCGCAACCAGATGGAGACATGACCATGGCCGAAGAAGAAACTCCCGTCCTCGACGCCCTCGCCGACATCACCGCCGTGTCGCTCGAACGCTCCACCCTCGAGCCCCGCGAACTGATGCTGGCCCGGATCGCGGCCCTCGCAGCCGTCGACGCCCCGGCCGGCTCCTACCTGCTCAACGCCGGTACGGCAATGGACGTCGGCATCACCCTGGAGGACGTCCAGGGCATCCTCATCGCCGTTGCTCCGGTCGTCGGGACTCCCCGGATCGTGGCGGCAGCCGGCAACCTCGCCAGCGCACTAGGTTTCGCCATCGCAGTGGCCGAGGCAGAGCTTGAAGCAGAGGCCGAGGGCTGAGCCCGACCTCGCCGAAAAAGGAAGCGCCGGGCTGGTCCTCGACCGCAGCGCATCTACTCAAGTTGGGGGCCGGACCATTAGACGATGCTTCGGGGTCGCCACGAGTCGTGGCTTCCGGCCTTACACCGCATGGATGGCACCTATCAGATCCTTTTCGCGTGGTTTTGGCTAGAAGTCTCTGTCGATTGTGCCGGTTTCGGTTGCGGGGGCGAGGGAGCTCGCGGCGCCGGCTGTGCCGGTGACGGACGACGTCGGCGTCCACACCATCGCGGCAGCCGTGCTGGAGGTGCGGATACTGCCGCTGCCGCTCGCCACGCTGCCCAGCGTCACGGTGACCACAGTGCTGGGCACACCAGCCACGGTCACCGTGGCGGCTGTCATGGTGGCGTTGTAAGTGACGGTCTTCCGGTTCTTGGCGAAGTTGGCTTTGGTGTTGACCGCCCCCAGATTCACGGTGCTGCCCGGCCGCTGGACATCCAAGGCGTCTCCGTTGTTGCCCGTGCCCAGAATGTTGCCGTCGCGCAGCCGAAGGGTCACGGGCAGCGCGGCTCCGGTCCACCCCGGAGTGACGGAGGCAAGGTTGACCTGCTGGCTGTAGGTGAAGCTCAGGGTGTCGGCGGCGTCGAGCCTGCCCTGGATGCCGGTGCCGTTGGCGGCCTGAACGTCTGCCCCGCGCAGGGGGCTGTTGTCCACCCGCCGCCCGGCGACGATGGCGGAGATGGTTTCCTTGCCAGCGCCGTCGATCAGGATGGCACGGAGATCATACTGCCAGTCGGCCACGGTCCGCGTGTCCCACGCACAGGAGTAAGGCGACGCGGCCAGGGTGCAGCGCGTGGTCCAGCTGCCGGTTCCGGCCAGTGCCGTCTGGATCCGCACATTGCCCACGCCCGCCGTTGAGTTCGCAACTGCGCTGAGCGTGGTGTTACCGGTCAGGTAGGCGCCGGGATCCTCTAGGGACACTGAGGACACTGTGTTGTCCACCACCCTGTTGGTGACCGCGGACGACGTCGTGCTGTTACCTGCCTCATCGGTGGCGAGGGCGCGGAAACTGTAGGAGACGTTGGCGAGGGCGGTGGTGTCGAACCGGCAGGAATACGGCTCCTCGGTCACGGTGCAAAGCGGCAACCACGTGGTGGTGCCGGAGCGGGTGTACTGGATCTGCACCTGGGCCACGCCGGAATGCGCGTCCGAAGCGGCGGCCGCAAAGGTGGCGACGCCCTGCAGCGGGGTGCCGGGGTCGCTCATGGTCACCGTGGGCGCGCGGTTGTCCACCAGCACGTCGGTGATGGTTTCCGAGTAGGTGGGCGTCCCGGAGGTGGCCACGGCACGGAGGTCGTAGTATCCGTCGGCGAACGTGCCCGTGGACCAGGTGCAGTTGTACGGGGCCGCCAGGTTCTGGCACAGCGTGTTCCACTTGTTGGTTCCGGCCAGGGAGTATTCCACCCGTACGGTGTATTGGGTGCTGCCCGGGCTGTAGAGCGTGGCGCTGAGGTTGACGGTGCCGCGCTGAAATTCGCCGGGATCGTTGAGGACCACCGCGAAGCTGTTGGCCACTGTGGTCTGTACCGCGGCGGAGGTGCTGGTGAGGCCCGAGTTGTCTGTGGCCGCGGCCCGGAGGCTGTACGCACCGTCCGGCATTCCCTGGGTGTTCCACACGCACGAATAGGGCGCGACCACTACCGTGCACAGCGTGGTCCAGGCACCGTTGGGCGCCTGGTACTGGATGGCGACGTTGCGGATGCCCGTTTCGGCGTCGCTCGCTTCCGCAATCAGCGTCACGTTGGCCCGTACCGTGGTCCCGGGACTGGCCAAGGTGACCGACGGCGGCGCCCAGTCCGCTGCCGTACTGAACGTGTTGGCGGCGTTCGCTGTAGCGGCCGTGAACGCGGCTGAGGAGAACGCGGTGGACGTCGCAATGACCAGGACCGCCAGGGCTGCCACGATGCCGACGGCGGCGCTGGCCTGCAGGCGCCGAGAGCCCGTGCCGGGGGGAACCGGGGGCGGGCCGCCGTCGTCCTCTTCTTTGTCCTCTTCTTCGGTGGGTTTGGCGCCGAACACGGCCACGACGACGGTGAGCAGCGTCAGCACGCTCCACCAGGCCAGCGCGGGGAGGTTACCGCTGTTCAGCCAGAGGCCGGGGAGCCCGACCGTGGGGACCAGGAGCCTGGCCTGGCCGGTGATCTGCCCGCGCTCCAGCGGGGTGCTGTCCACCTCGGCGTTGGCGTCCCCGGCTGTCACGAAGGTGCCGTCCGGGTTTTCGCCAACGATCCGGTGAAGCCGGGTCTTTTCCACCCCGCCCGGCTCTGCTTCGGCCGGGCTGGTGAACTCCACGACGCCGCCCACCGGGACCTTCTGGGCGGCGTCGAAACCGGCGGCGAGCACCACGTCGCCGGCGCTGATGTGCGGCTCCATGGATCCGCTCTGCACCACGGTGCCGTGCCAGCCCAGCAGCGCGGGCAGCACCGCAATCAGGGCAAGGCTCAACAGCACGCCCAGATACAGCCGCGACGCGAGCGATGCCAGAAACAGCGCCCAGCCGTCGGCGGAAAACAGCGGGCCTAGCCGGGAGGACACCCGGGCGGACCAGGGTTCCTCCCGGTTCACGGTTGTGCTTTTGCCGAATCCTCCGGGCTACGGGATTACGGGGGATTCGTCCGACTGGAGCTCCCACACCAGGTCGATGCCCACGCGGGCTCCCTGCAGGGCATTGACCTCGTCCTGGCTCAGACCCGTCGTGTCGAAGCGCCAGATACCGCGGTAGCTCTGCGTTTCGCCCGGTGTGCCCGCGGTGTGCCAGGAGGCGCCGCCGGTGGCGAAATCTCGGTTGGCCGCGGACAGTGCGGCGATGGTCATTTCCGGGACTGTGTTGGCGGTGGGCTCGAATCCGTCGCAGTTATTGAAGGAGCCGCCCGTGCCCTGCTCCAGGTCGAAGTAGATCCGGTTCTCCAGGCCCTTGGCAGAGATCAGGTTCTGCGTGTAGGCCCGCACTTCCCCCGGAACATTGGACCCGGAGGTGACGACGATGCACTTCTCGCTGGTCTGGCCCGGGACGATGTTCTCCACGGTGAACGCGGCTGCACCCAGGTCGTCGTCGGTGAGGACCACGTTTCCGGTGCTCCATGAGCTGCCGGCGTTGCGGGTGGATGCCGTGAAGGCGGCTTGGGAGCCCTGCCAGACCATGCCCCCGGCGATCAGGACAGCCAGTGGGGCAGCGGCAAAGGTGGCGATCTTACGGGTACGCGCAGAAGGAGTTTTCATTACTGAGACCTTGTCTTAGAACCGATGAAGTGGAATTACTTGCCCGGTTCACCCAGCGGACCCTCCCAGGTATCCGCAAGCCCCCCAAGCGCTGACACTCCCCAACTTACGGGACTGTCGTCTTAGTTGACAGTTGGAGTCACGCTCTCGACACACCAGTGAACGGCAGGCCACAAGCCATGTCGGCTGCCGTTCGTTTTCCGTCGGAGGACGATGGATCGCGCTCAGCCTGGCCAATGCTAACTAGTGGACTATTCTCATCTCGTGCGAGGTCTGATTGAGTCGCCGTCCGCCGTCGGGAACCACCGTCACGATGTCCTCGATCCGTACGCCGAACCTGCCCGGCAGGTAGATTCCGGGTTCGATCGAGAAACACATGCCGGGGTGGAGGATCTGGGTTTCGCCCTCGACCATGTACGGCGGCTCATGAGTCGTCAGTCCGATTCCGTGCCCGACGCGGTGAATGAAGTAGTCGCCGTAGCCGGCTTCAGTGATCACCGCCCGGGACACGCGATCGATCTCCTGGCACTCGACGCCTGGCCGCACGGCCTCGAACCCGGCCTGCTGTGCGTGTCTGACGACGTCGTGAACCTCGCGCTCCTCGGCGGTGGGTTCGCCGACGTGCACGGTCCGCGTTGTGTCCGATCCGTAGCCGTGTTTGAGGCCGCCGAAGTCGAGCACCACCATGTCTCCGTCCTCGATGATCCGCGGGCCGATCTCGTGGTGAGGGTTGGCTCCATTCGGACCCGAACCGACGACGGTGAAGTCCACCTGCGAATGACCGAATTGGCGAAGCAGGTCGGCGAGATCAGCGCCGACGTCGGTCTCGCTGCGCCCGGCGAAGCGCACGGTGACGATCTCCTCGTACACCTGGTCGGCGGCCGCGCCGGCCGCCGCCAGCCGCTCGATCTCGTCGTCATCCTTGATCGCCCGAAGCATCGGCAGGGCGGTCGTCATCGAGACGTAGGACGACTTGGGCAGTCGATCCTGCAGGCCGAGGAGGTGCATGGCCCAGGCCGAGTCAGAAACGGCATAACGTCCGGTGCCGGCCATCAGCGTCGCAGACTCCGTGTAGGGGTCGCTCCCGTCGGTCCAGTCGGTGATCCGCAGAATCGAGGCGCCGGCGGCCGCTTCCGCGTCGGGCCTCTCGAGCCTCGGAACGATCATGGCGGGCTCCGCGTCGACGGGGATCACGAGCATGGTGATGCGTTCAGTGATGGCCACGGGTGCATACCCGGTGAGGTACAGCAGGTCCGGTCCGGGAGTGACCAGGATGCCGTCGAGCCCGGCGTCCTGGGCGGCGTGGGCTGCTCGCCGCAACCGCTCGGCGAAGTCATCGGCGGTGAACGGAGCCGGCTCGGAAAGGCTGCGATGATCACTCATGGTTCGCATTCTCGTGCGCGGGGCATCACGGGTCAACCCATCGCCAATCAAAGTCACGAGGACGTAGTTGGCGGTCTTCTGGATCGAAGTCGATAATCCTGAAGTCCCCCGCCCTAGGGTCCACTTCGCCATCCACGAGCCGCATTCCGGACCACACGCCCATCATGCAGAGTCCCGGATGCTGGCGGGCGTGACCGACTTCATTGCGCGTGACGATGACCGAGTCCCCTTTGCTCTGGGTGCCTTTCGCTTCAAGGTAGATCCGCTCGGTATCCCTGACCGCGACGGCGTCGTAGGGACGATTTTGCCGGGTGTCTGTAACGGTCCAGCCACGGTCTCGGTAGTGGCGCATCAAACGATCCTGTGCAGCGTTCTCAATCGCTCTGCGGACGTCGGCGTCCATTTGCAGCCCTTGGCCCCCTGCACCGGCTAGATCCCGCGCCTCAGCTGGGCCGGCGTTTGCCGCGACGGCAGTCTCAGGGTCCGGGCGATACAGGATTGAGTTCCTGCTGCCGGGCGGGTATTCGACCTGCGTTCCCATCAGGACTTGGTGAATGGAATGTCCGTCTGCCAGGACGCGGCCGATGAGAGCCTTCTTTGGTCTCCCTGTGTCAGTACCTGTCACGATCTCGTGAGCCGGGTCGTTGAGTTCAGCGACCAGCACGATCTCGCCTAGGTAGTTGAGTGCTGCCCAACGCTCACTCGCGATGCGCTTCTTGTCCAGGAACCAGTCTCCGCGATTGTTAGCCCAGAGCTGCTCCGGTGTTGCCCCAGGGTCATAGCCGTACCAATCACGTCCAAGCGGATCATCGCTGGTGGCAGTCGTTCGGTCGCTGAGCCTGATGTTGATAACCATGAATCGAGTATCGCCGAACGATGTCAGCGAACCGCGCACGACGGCGGGTGGGACCTGGTGAAGACCTTGTCTACAGGTTTGTTTCCGACCAATCCGGGTGCCGGAGTTCCCAGACGTCGGCCGCAGCGCCGTGCGGCAGTTCGAGCTGCCACTCCTCGCCGGGTCCGGGGTAGGCGCGCAGGGTGGTGGGCACGGAGCCGTGGCGGTAGACCTCCACGATGGAGGCGTCGATGAAGATCCGCAGCTCATCGCCGCCGGCCACGGTGTCGGCGAACACGGTCCGGCGCTGCCCCGCCGCGACGAGGACCAGCCGGAGGGTGCCCTCCCCCCGGGCGACCCGGACCTCCGCCTCCGGCGGCAGCGTCAGGGTGCCGGCGGCGCCGTGGTGCAGCCGGTCGCCGCGGTAGGCACCGAGTTCGGGGGCGGGCTCGACGGCGAGGACCCCGCCGTGCACGGACAGCTGGCGCGGGAAGGTCAGGATCCCGGCCCAGCCCGCGTCGTCGATCTCGTCCTGGCTGCGGCCGGGGCGGCCCTCAGCGTCCTCCGCTTCACCGGACCAGCCCCAGAGCAGCGCCCGGTCCGGCAGCGCGAGGAGCTGCGGGGCGTAGAACTCCCGTCCCAGGTCGGCCTTCCCGCCCGACGCCGGCGTGAACACCGGCAGCCCGAAAGCGTTCGGCACCAGCGTGCCCAGGACGTAGCCGACGCCGTTGGGGTGGTCGTGCTGGTCCGCCGCGAGCCACAGCGAGGCCATCAGCACCCAGGTGTCCGCGCCGGAGGAATCCGGGACCCGGACCAGCTGCGGGCACTCCCAGATCTCGGCGGGCAGGTGCCGGGCGGCGTGCGGGTCCTCCGTGCTGAACCAGATCCCCTCGTACCGCCACGTCCGCAGCTCCTCCACGCTGTAGAGCAGCACGGCGGCGTGGCCCGAGGCGAGCCCGGCACCCTGGAGGGCGAAGCGGCGGCCCTGGAAGTGAAAGAGGAACGGGTCGCGGACGGCGGTGACCTGCGGATCCGGGGGCACCTCGGCCGCAACGTGCCCCTCCTGGGCCCAGCTGCGCAGCGCCTTATCCGCCCGGGCCAGGACCACCCGGGAGTGGCCGCCCACGGTGTCGACGCCGGAGTACGCGGCGGTGGGGACGCCGCCGTCGTCGGTCACGACGCCAGACCAGCAGCCGAGCGCGTCCGGCCCGCCGGGCTGGGGCCGGAGCGCCACCGGTTCCTCGTCCCAGTGCACCAGGTCCGGGGAACTCAGGTGCCCCCAGCAGATGCCCCGGTGCCGGGCCGACTCCGGGTTGAACTGGAAGAACACGTGGTAGCGGCCGCCGGCGTAGCTCAGGCCGTTGGGATCGTTGATCCAGCCGTTCGCGGGCCGCGGGTGGAAGCGGGGAAAGGCTCGGTCCGGATGTCGCGCCGCGGTGTCCATGGCCAAAACACTACCCGCGCGGCGGCGGGACGCCCTCAGAAACTTCGCAGGGTTCTGTGGGAACCTGAGATCGATGATTTTTCGGCAGGAGCACCCCACCATGCAGCCGGCTTCGGAGTACCCGCAGCCGCCGTCCCGCGCGCCTGAAGCCCGCCAGGGCCGCGGCACCGGGATCCTGTTCCTGCTGGCCACCCTCGTCAGCATGGCGGCGCTGGCCGGAACCTACTTCTTCTTCGTCCGCACCACCACAGGCCAGTTCATTGACGAATCCGCCCTCGTGGAGGCGGTTGAAATCCACGGCGCCGCCGGCAAGGCCGCCAACAAGCTGCTCGACTGGCTGCCCGCGGTGTCCCTGCTGATCGCCACCGTGGTGGTCCTCTTCGTCACCGTGCTGAAGCGGCGCTGGGCCGCGGCGGGGATCGCCGTGGCGGCCTGCGTGGGCGCCAACGTGGCCACCCAGATCCTCAAGGACATCGTCCCGGTCCGGCCCTACCGCGGGATCGAGACCCTCGAGCTGAACTCGCTCCCCTCCGGCCACACCACCCTCGCGGCCTCGGCCGCGGCGGCGGTGTTCCTGATGGTCTCCCCGCGCTGGCGTCCGCTCGCCGGGTTCCTGGGCGGCAGCTTCGCCGTCGCCACCGGGGTGTCCACGCTGATCAACCAGTGGCACCGGCCCGCCGACGTCGTCGCGGCGTTCCTGGTCGTGGCGGTGTTTATGCTCCCCGCGGGCTGGCTGATCAACCGCAAGGGGGCGCGCTGGAACGTCTGGGACGGCTACGGGGCCCACTGGGCCTCCGCCCGGCTGTGGCTGGCGCTGCCGCTGCTGGCAGCACTCGCCGCCGCGGCGGTGGCCGCGTTTTCGCTGCTGGGTGCCGCCGCCGGCATGGGCCAGGCGGGCAACACCACCTACTACTTCTGGGCCGGGACCTCGCTGATCGTCATCGCCGGCTACCTCGCCACGGCCGCCGGAGTGTGGCTGTTCGGGCATGCGGCACGACGGCGGAGCGCGCCCCGCCGCTGACCGGCACTGCCCAAGCCCGTTTACATCCGGCCCGCCGAGGGCCAGAATTAGTCCCGCCCAGCCACTGGCTCAGCAGCGCGTTGGCCCCATCCGTCCATACGGTCAAGCTGCCACCTGTCGAGGGACTGTCATGAGAGCTGATTTTTCTCCGGTTTCACGGCGCGCCACCACACTCGCGTCGGTCCCGTCGCAACAGCGGATCAACACCTTCCTCCGCGATTCCGTCTACGCCCGGCGCCAGCACGAGCCGGGGATCTGCGACCTGGCCCTCGGCAACCCGCACCAGATGCCGACGGCCGCCTACGTCGAGGCCCTGGCGGATGCGCTGACGCCCCGGAACGAGCTCTGGTTTGCGTACAAAACCAACGAACCGGAGGCGCAGGCCGCTGCGGCCGCATCGCTGCAGCGCCTGATCGGGCTGCCCTTCGAACCGGCGGACATCCACCTCACCACGGGCGGCTTCACGGCGATCCCGCTGGCGCTGAAGGCGGTCGCCGACCCGGGCGACGAGGTCATTTTCACCCTGCCGCCCTGGTTCTTCTATGAGCCGCTGGTGATCGAGGCCGGGCTGGTGCCGGTGAAGATCCGCTGCGACGCAGAGACGTTCGACGTCGACCTGGCGGCGCTGGGCGCGGCCATCACGCCGCGCACCCGGGTGGTGATCGTGAACACGCCCAACAACCCGACCGGCCGGATCTACCCGCCCAAGCTGCTGAAGGACCTGGCCGATATGCTCGAAGGGGCCTCGCGCAGCAACGGCCGGCGCGTGTACCTGCTCTCCGACGAGGCCTACAACCGGATCGTCTACGACGGCGCCCGGTTCCACAGCCCGGCCGAATACTATCCGTACACGCTGCTGGCATACTCGTACGGCAAGACCCATCTGGCGCCCGGGCAGCGGATCGGCTACCTCGCGCTGCCGCCCGGCATGCCGGACCGTGTTCCACTGCGGGAGGCGATCACCGCGCTGCAGATGGCGCTGGGCTGGATCTACCCCAATGCCCTGCTGCAACATGCGCTGCCGCGGCTGGAGGAGTTCTCGGTCGACGTCGGGGAGCTGCAGCGCAAACGCGACCTGATGGTGGCGGCGCTGACCGGGATGGGCTACCGGCTGACGCGGCCGGAGGGGTCGTTCTACCTGTTTGTCCGCACCCCGGCCGGCGACGACGAGCAGTTCACCGCCGCCCTCGCGGACCAGGGCGTCTTTGTGCTGCCGGGCACCCTGTTCGAGACGCCGGGCTATTTCCGGATCTCCCTCACGGCGTCCGAGGAGATGATCCAGCGCGCCCTGCCGGTCCTCGCCGCCGCGATCCAGCCCACGGGCGGCGGCGTGCCGCGGCACTGACACGCCGCGCCGGCCCGCCACCCGGCGCCGGGTGGGGAGTGAGTCCGGTTGTGTGATACTCGGCCCATGGGTACTTGGGGACCGGCGATTTTCAGCAACGACACTGCTCCGGACGGGCGCGAGGACTTCCGCGATCTGGTGGCCAAGGGGGCTACACCAGCTGAAGCCACGGAGAAGATCCTGGCCGAATACGGCGTCGGAATACTCGGGGACCCGGACAACAATGACTTGTGGCTGGGTCTGGCGGCAACACAGCACAAGACCGGCCACATCGTGCCGGAGGTGATTGATCGGGCCCTGGCCATCGCCGAATCGCCCCAGGAGCTTGAACGGTGGGCGCCCGGGGACAGAAAGGGCCGGCTCAGGGCCCTGACCAGGCTGAGGGAGACGTTGCGGACGGCGCCTCCCCCACCCCGCAAGCTTCGACCCCGACCGGTCGCGACGACTGCTCTTGAGATCGGCCAGCATCAGCTCTTCAGCCATATCGAATCAGGGTCGCAGTTTCTCCTGCGCGTTGTCGGCTTCCATGAGGACCAGGGTGGCCGGTCTGCCGTTTACACCTTGCTCGCTTGGGATGGCAGCGACGATGGCCTGCGTCACCCGCAAGACCTGCTTCCGCTACGACGGAGACCCGCCGCGCACCGCTACGCACCCCAGGTGCACTGCTTCGGGCTGATGCTGTGCGCGCCCAGGCCCCGCAAGGAGCATCTGCGCGATCTCGAACCAAGGTTCAGCGGCGAAGGATTGCCAATCCGCGAAAGAGGACTGCTCGTCACAGCCTGGGCTTCCCTGCCGAAGGTGGTGATCGACTGCGCCGTTTCAGTCCCTCGTACCGTTCATGAAACGAATACCTAGCCGTTTCCTCCACGGCGGGGGCAGTGATCGTCGGGATGCGACCCCGGCGCACGCCCTTGCGGACGGAATTGTTAGGCGAGCGCCGCGGCCAAGGCCCCGGCGATCCACTCCCGGTAAGCCGCCACGGACCAGCCGGCGTCCTGCACCAGGGCCCGGTAGACCTGGGGATGGCCCAGCGACCAGATGGCGGCGGCCCCCTCCGCGTCGGACATCCCGGAGCTG
The DNA here is from genome assembly GCF_031456935.1 of Arthrobacter ginsengisoli. NCBI lineage: Bacteria > Bacillati > Actinomycetota > Actinomycetes > Micrococcales > Micrococcaceae > Arthrobacter > Arthrobacter ginsengisoli. Next base: position 91,765 of record NZ_JAVDVQ010000009.1, read on the forward strand.
AGGCCGCCGCGGGCCCGGGCTGCGGCGGCGGCCTCCTCGTAGCGCCGGAGCCGCTGCTGCCCGCGGTCCCGTTCCAGCTGGGAGGCGGTGTCGTCCACGGCCGCGGCCCGGGCGATGACGGCGTTGATCCCGGCGGTGCGCGGATGCACTTCGACAAACCAGTCCGCCAGCACGGTGATCAGGGCGTCGAAGTCGGCGGCCTGCCGGGTGCGTTCCCGCATGAAGTCCAGCACCCCGGCATGCGCGCCGGGTCCGGCGGCGGCACGGTCCAGCACAGCCGAGAGCAGTGCGGCCTTGTTCCCCACCGAGTTATAGACCGTCTGGACGGCCACCCCGCTCTCCGCGGCGATCTGGTCGATGGTGGTGCGGACGTACCCGTCGGCGGCGAACAGCCGGCCGGCCGCCTCGACGATGACGTCGCGGGTGCCGGCCGCCTGGATCTCGCGCCTCGTCAGTCTGGACATGAATTTAGACTACCGCTCCAGTCACTAGAACGATATTCTAATTATGAAACAGGGAACGCTCTAACTAAGGAGCCCGCCATGAATCAGAACAGTCAGCTTGACGTCGTCGTGATTGGCGCGGGGCAGGCCGGCCTGGCCTCCGGCTACCACCTCGCCCGGACGAACCTGCGGTTCGAGATCCTGGAGGGCGCCCCGCGGGTGGGCGATTGCTGGCGCGGCCGCTGGGACTCGCTGCAGCTGTTCACCCCCGCCCAGCACGACGGCCTCCCCGGCCTGCCCTTCCCCGCGGCACGGAACACCTTCCCGGGCAAGGAGGAATTCGCCGCCTACCTCGAGCGTTACGCGGCGCGTTTCCGCCTGCCGGTGCGGACGGGCGTCCGTGTCGAGGGCGTCCGCCCGGCCGGCGGGGGCTTCGCCGTCGACACCCCCGCCGGCGCCGTGCGGACGCGCAACGTCATCGTGGCCACCGGGGCAAACGCCCTCCCCCGCATCCCGGACGCCGCCGCCGGGCTGGACGCCGGCATCCAGCAGCTGCACAGCTCCCGGTACCGCAGCCCGGCGGACATCCCCGACGGCGACGTCCTCGTGGTGGGCGCCGGAACGTCCGGCGCCGAAATTGCCCTGGAACTCTCCGCCGGCCACCGGGTGCTCCTGTCCGGCCGGCCCACCCCGCACATTCCCGACCCCGTGCTCCGCTACGCCGGCGGGGCCTACTGGCGGTTCGTTCACTCGGTCCTGACGCTGCGCACCCCGGTCGGGCGCAAGGTCGCGGCGGGCTTCCACGAGCGCGGCGCACCCCTGATCCGGATCTCCATGCAGGACCTCGACCGCGCCGGCGTCGCCCGGGTGCCCCGGCTGACCGGCACCACGGACGGCCAGCCGGCCTTCGACGGCGGCAGCTCCGCCACCGTGGGGACCGTCATCTGGGCCACCGGCTACCGCCCGGACCTGGACTGGATCGATGGGCTGACACCGGCACCGTCGGGCTGGCCGGAAACCCGGCGCGGCGCCGTCCCCGGCACGCCGGGACTGTACTTCGTCGGTATGCCGTTCCAGTACGCCCTCACCTCGGGCCTGATCGGCGGCGTGGGCCGGGACGCGGCGTACGTCGTCCAACAAATAGCAAAGCGCGTGCCGGGACCCTCAGTAGTTGCGCCGGTGCTTCAGCCTGGGAATGGTGACGGCGAAGACCGCGGCGGCCGCGAAGCCGAGCACTCCGGTGGCGGCCACCCCGGCCCCGAGCGAGGCCGCGGCGGTCACGGCTGAGAGCAATACCGGCCCGCCGGTGGCCCCTGCGTCGGCCAGGAACCGCCAGAGCCCTAAGAACTGGCTGCGGCCGTTGTCGGGTGAGAAGTCGGCGCCCAGGGTCATGTTCAGGCCGGAGCTGATGCCGTTGCCGAAGCCGATCAGCAGCGCCCCGAGCAGCAGACCCACAAATCCGGCGCTGAGCGGGATCAGCAGCATGGCCGTGCCCATGATGAGGGTCGACGGGATGGCCACCCACTGCCGGCCTTTGCGGTCCATCAGCTTGCCGGCCGGGTAGAAGACCAGCATGTCGATGGCGCCGGAGAGCCCGTAGATCAGCGAGGCCTGCGTCGCGTCCATCCCGAGGTGCTCGGCCCAGAGCGGGATCACCACCTGCCGGGACGCGCGCAGCGCGCTGAGCAGCAGCACCCCCATGCCCACACTCAGGAAGACCCCGGCGTGGGAGGCGGCGACGCTGCGCAGGGTCGCCTGCCGGACCGGGGCGCCGTCGTCCGCCGCGGGCTTCGCCATGAGGTCCGGGATGGTCACGGACAGGGCCGCGGCGGCCACCATGGCGGCCACGCCCACCCAGTAGGCGCCGGTGATGCCGGCGGACTGCATCACGGCGGCGCCGATGAAGGGGCCGATGAAGATGCCGATCCGGGTGACGCCGCCGAGTGTGGACAGCGCCCGGGCCCGGAGGATCACCGGCACGGCCTCGGTCAGGTACTTCTGCCGGGCCAGGCTGAAGACGCTCGCGGCCATCCCGACGACGAGCATCGCCGCGGCGAGCAGCCAGAGTCCCCCGGGCAGCAGCGGTGCCAGGGCCACGGCGGCGAGGGCGAGGGCACTGGCCGCCGCGGCGCCGACCATGGCCCAGCGTTCGCCGAACTTCAGGGTGATGAGCGAGGCGGGCAGGTTGAAGAACCAGGAGCCGAGGCCGATCACGGTGACCACCAGGGCGGCGACGGCGACCGAGGCGCCGAGGTCGCGGGCGGTAAGGGCCACCACGGGCAGGATGGCGCCCTCGCCGATGCTGAACAGCAGGGCCGGGCCGAAGGCGGGGACGGCGATGCTGCGGAGGCTGAAGGGGGCTTGGTGTGTGGTGGTCATCCCCTTCATCCTAGGACGGGCGAGGCGACGGGCCTCTCAGGGCACTCGTGGTCAGCGAAAAACTCGGGTCATCCAGGAGCTGGATAACCCGAGTTGTCGGACCTAGAACTGACGGGTTAGAGCGAGGTAAACAACCGTGAACGTTACGGCAGCGAGGACAGCCAGCCCAGAAAGCTGCGCCAATCTCCGAGCACGTCGCTTCGAGGAGCCCAGTTCCTCACGTGCATACAAGTCGTTGCTAGTGCTCATTTGGTCTCCCCAGACTCAGCGTCACAGCCGTCTTCGGCTGCGCAGGCTTCTCACCCACGCGACTAAGCCTGCGAGATTGGGAAGGGGCTGAGACAGAGTGGAGAGTACTTGTCTTCGCACCGCCGACTACTTGTTGCTTCGTTCAGTGGACCAGCCGAGCGGACTGCCCGCATCCGAGTCCGACCGTTGCATCGATACTCCGACGCGGGTCTCGGGCCTTACATATCGCGCGGAGCCCAGGTTCTCGATCGCGTCGCGCTCAAGCCTCGAAGTGCGTCCGGACGGCCCCGTCGCTGAGATTCCGCAGGACGTCGGCGGCGACGTCGCGGAGCTTCTGGTTCCGGTTGCTGGACACGCGGGTGAGGATGCGCATGGCCTCCTCCTGGGAGCAGCGGTTCTGCGCCATCACAATGCCGCAGGCCAAGTCGATCGAAGTGCGGTGCTCCATGGCGGCCTGGAGGTCCTCGGCCCGGGACTGTTCCGTGCCGATCCGGACGGCCAGACGGAGGGAGCGGCCTGCCAGGTCGGCGAAGCCGGCGGCCTCGGCGATGATGTCCTGGGTGAAGATCCCGGTGCCGGGGGCGAAGAAGTTCAGGGCGGCGGCCGCGTTCTCGCCGATTTCCAGGGGCACGCCGAGGGTGCTGCGGACCCCCTGCGCCGCGAGCTGCTGCTGGTACGCCGGCCAGCGCGGATCGGTGCCGACGTCAGCCAGCAGGATGACGGACTTGGTCCGCAGCGCCTCGATGCACGGGCCTTCGCCGAGGCTTTGCTCGATGCGGTCCAGGATGACGGCCCGCGGGCTGCTCCCCGCCACGGTCATGGTCTTCCTCCGGCGCTGCAGCGTCACGCCGCATTCGATCTCGCCGCCGGCGGCGTGGCTGAGCGTGGCCGCCGAGAATTCCGAGAGCTGGCCGAGGAAGTCCTCGACGTTCTCGGTTCCCATCAGGAGGTCCTGCAGTTGCAGGGCGGCTTCGTCCCCGGCGTTGTTGGTCATGCCTAAATCTAAGTCGGTCCCCGGCGCGAAACAACTTGCCGGCCGCGCGGTAGCATAAGCCTTGCGAAGGCCCCGCACGATGCTGTACGGCCTCTCTAGTATCGGTGGAGGTCTTATGACGGAACGGGTGTGGCGCGTCAGTGCCGACGTCGCCTGTGTCCGGAGTCCCGACGGCGGCCGTGTCGCCGCGCTGCACCTTGAGCAGGACGTGCCGTTCATCCTTGTGGGAACAGCAGCGTCCGTCTGGAATTCGTTGGACGGAACCAGGACCGAGACCGAGCTCATCGAAGAGCTTGCCCGCGACTACGGCACTGATGCCAGCGCCATCAACGCGGACGTAAAGGGCCTGATCCACTCTCTGAGCACCAGCGGACTGATTACTTCGTCTCCCCATGACAGGGTTGCCAGCTGATGGACGCCATAGAGCCCCTGCACCAAAATGAAGCCGTCCTCCTGGCCACTGCCCTCGTGGACTACGTGGCAGCGTCAGCCGGTCTCCCGGCGCTGTTCATCAAAGGTCCCGCGGCCACCATGATGGGGCTGCGTGAAAACCATGTTTCCGCCGATGTGGATGTCCTGATCCGCCCGGAACAGCTGGACAAAATGGTCGACCTCCTAGTCGGAAGAGGCTGGATCGAACGGCCGTCCGGCGTTTCGATCGTTCGCCGTTACTCGCACTCCCGGACGCTGTACCACCCGCGATGGAACTGCGATATCGATGTCCATGACAGGTTTCCCGGGATGGAGGCCTCCCCCGGCAGTGCCTTCGAAACCCTCTGGCGTGACAGGCAGTACCTGGTCATGGCGAGTAGAAGTGTGCCCGTTCCTTCCGTACCTGCGGCGGTATTATTCCAGGCACTGCACAGCCTTCGGGCCATGGATGAACCGCGGCATCAGCGGGAGTACTCAGGCCTGCTGCAGCGGGTCGATAACAGCATGCACCAGGACATCGTGAATCTCAGCGTGGAGCTAGAAGCGACGGCGGCACTGAAGCCGCTCTTGGAGGACCTGGGCCTCTCAGATCTGGCGGCCCCGCAGGGAACCGTCAGCGAGGAGTGGCTCCACCGTACTTCTGTACAGGGCACGGGGACGGCCTATCTGGTCGAGTTCATGGAAAGTCCGTGGCGAGCCAAGCCTAGGGTGCTCGCTCGCGCGATCTTTCCGTCGCGGAGCACGCTGCGGGAGCGCGATCTCCATCTGGACGACTCGGCGAGGGGGCTTCTCAGGGCGCACCTTGCGCGCTGGCGCCGCGGAGCGGCTGGCATTCCAACAGCAGCCCGGAAGATCCGGGCTAGACGCTGCCGATAGATATCCGCACGTAAGGCATGTCTCCTAACTTCAGAGCGTGATGGCTGGACTGCTTGTGTGGTGCCTCGTACATCTTGGCTGAGTAATGATCAGTGCCGGATCGAGACTTGGCTACCAAGTTAGGGTGGGCGGCGAGGCGTCCGCTCCGCGGCTCCGCCAAGGTGATGGGGGAATCATTTGCCGGTACCGGTGCCGGTCCGCGATTAGCTGGCGTGACTCGCCGGGGGAAAACGTACTAGTCGACGGTCGTCGCGGTGTCCAGAGAAGCATGGCAAGGTTGTTTGAACACCTGCGCGTGTCCATGGCTTGGCCTCCTTGTGGGAGCTGGGTCAGGACTGAAACAGTCACACGTCTCGCCGTAGAGGGCGAGTGCCGCCACCAAAATCGGACGCAACAGGGCCCCGCCCTCCGAGATGAGCACGGGGCTGTCTCGGTAGGGTTACTATCCGGTCACATGGGCCGTAAGTATTAGAGATGGCGACACCAAAATAAATCAGGTAGTCACTACTGTTCCATACCTTCTGGCGACAGGAGGAGCATGTCGTCATGGCCACGTATATTACTGAAGCTAAAGCACTCGAACACCGATGCCAATGCTGCGGGGAACTCGCGGAGTCCGTGTTTTGCGACGACTGCACCACGGACTCGCACAACGAATGCCTCTAGGGCATCCCCTAAAAGGACACAAGTCGTCGGTGTCGGCTAGGCCGATATCGGAGATGATGTGTGGATCGTCCGCGGTCCTTGCTGGCGTGACTTCCGACGCTGGCATTTGCACCCGCGCCCAACGCCGTGGCTAAGCTGGACGTACCGGCACGATCCGTAGTTACGGGCGTCGCGGCAAGGGCCGTTCGTTACAGGGCTGCGGTTTCCAACCCGAATTTCAGGGCCTTCATCCCCGCACCCTTGGACCAGATAGGGCACCGCAATCGCCGTGGTTTACGCGGTGGACGCGCCGTGAACTCCGACGCCGATGCTTACAAGAAGGCGTTACAGTGTCGAAAATCCTTCAATTTTCTGCAGACTCTGGAAAGCCATGGACACCGGTACGAAAAACTCGCCCTGGCGTATCACGCCGGAGTTCTTCACCCGCAGTCATTATCGGGCTACATCAGCGGAGACACGCCATCCACATACCCGTCCACGATCGCCGCGGCAATCTCCTTGTAGGCGCGCCGGGTTTCCGGGCGAAGTACATCAAGGGTGACCTGGTCGGCGTCGGCCACACCGCGGTCGTGCGGGACGACGATCAACTGGCGGCAGATGCCGGACAGGTGGTCCTCGATCGCGTCCTTGTCCACTCGCGAGGAGACCTCGTCCTTGTCCTTGATGACCACGACCGCTTTGCGGGCCAGTTCCTCATAGCCGTGGCTGGCCAGCCAGTGGAGGGTGCTGCGGGCCCGTTTGGCGCCGCTGACGGCGTAGCCAGCGGCGATGATGAGGTTGTCCGCGGACTGCAGGATGCCGCTCATGGCATTGTGCGTGACCCCGGTTCCGCAGTCGGTGAGGGCCACCGAATAATGGCCGGAGATGAGCTTGCGGATGCGCAGGTACTCCTCGGCCGTCAGGGAGTCCGAGACCTCGGGATCCTGTTCACCGGCGATCAGGTGAAGTCGGCCCGAGTGGTGCATGTACCGCGCCAGGGCGGTAAGCGAATCGATGGATTCAATGTTCTTGAGCAGGTCCGAGATGGTGCGGGGGCTCTGCTGCTGGTAGATACTCTCGCCAAGAGCGCGCTCCATGAGGTCGCCGGAGTCCGGATTCGCGTCGATCGCGCAGGGCGGGTCGCCTCGGTATTCGGCCAGTGTCAGCCCGACGCCGACCGTCGTGGAGGTCTTGCCGATGCCGACCTTGAGGCCCAGCACAGCGGTGTTATAGCTGCCATGGAGCTGGCGGGAGATGCGCCGGCCCAGTTCGTCTTCCTCGCGCTGCCGGGCGTTCGGGCCCAAGTTCAGCCCGCCGCCGGTCATCTTGTAGAGCGCAGCGCGGAAACCGCCGACGGGGCGGGGCTTCTGCTCGCGGACAAAGAGCCCGGGTGAGCTCATGAAGCCGGGCCGGGGGCGGCGAGAGCCGCTGCACGGCTTTCAGACAGGCTGGACCGGACCGGCATCGGCGGGACGGAGGGCGCGTCTCGGGGGCGGCGGGCACGGCCGCTCGCGTGGGAGGCGGTCGGGACCGCGGCGGAAGTGAGTTCATCAGCTGGGGCCGAGGTTATGGGAGCGCTGTCCAGCGGAGCCCGGCTCGGCACCGATGGGGCATCGGCCGCGGTGGCCGCTTCGGCCTAGGAGCCGCTGCGGACTGTCCGCGCCGGTGGGCTGTCGACGTCGTCGGGCGGCATGGTAGGCATTATTCCTGTTCGGGGGTGCCTTCAGGCCCCGGACCCCTGCGTATCCGTAGCCGGAGCCCTGCTTGGCGTATCCGTGGACCTCGATGATCGTGTCATCGACATCCACGAATACGAAGTCACTGGCGGAGGGTGCGCCCAGCAAAGGTGCCCGGCCGGCCAGGTTTCCCAGGAAGCGGGACGCGACCGCGTCCAGCTGGCGGCATGCCCGAACGTGAAGGACCGCAGGAACGAGCCCAGCGTCGATGGCGCGTAACAAGCTGTGAAGAGCCGCTTCACTCCCCTGTGGCGCAACATGGACATGTCTTCGATCGAGTCCGCGCCAGCGACCATCCCGGCCGCCAGGGATGCGAGCTTTAGCCCGGCATTCGCGCCCTTGTCCGTCGGCACCGTGAGCCGTTCGTCGGCCAGTTCGTGCAGCCCGGGGGCCCGGGCCAACGTCATCACCGGCAACAGCCCGGCCGAGGACACAAGATTCGCCTCGTCGAAGGAATGCTGACACCGCGGCCGGATTATGGAAAACTTGCATCTGCTGGATGCTCCTCTTCTTCAGCAAAATTGTTCTGTCGCAAGTCCAATTTGCCCCGAAAAGACGGCCACTCGTGTTTATTACGCCGGAGACCACCAAGCCTCATCGGTGGATCAAGGCTAAGGCACCTGTCGTTGAAAGTCGGACGCTTGCCGTCTGCAATTGAGGCGAAGGACCGGTTAGGAAACGGCGGAGAGAAGCACGAGGCTTCCCAACAGAAGCACAGGGCGAGAATGTAGCCAGGCAGAGTCACAGGTGAAACCTTCTGAGAGCAGCGACATCAGTGACGCCCGCCTAGGGATCCCCATCTCCGGGCGAGCTGAGCGCCCGCGGGATCGAACCCTGGGTTGAGGGTCCTCCACGAGGCGACTCACGGACCGTCGGCGTTGTCTACGTGACGCGCCGCGGCGTTCCCTGCGAATCAGTGGTGGGCGCGGGTCTCCTGCAGGCGCTTGATGAACCAGCGGGACTGCTCCGGTCCATAGGGCAGGATCGGGATGGCCTTGGTGGCGTCGTCCGGGGTCTCCCGCGTCGCCTGGGTGGCCTGCCGCACCGCCGTGGTCATGGTGTTGGCCATGGTCTTTACGAACTGGTCGCTGCAGGGTTCGCCGTGCCCGGGAATCAGGAATTCGTACCGGTGGCGGAGTGCCGAGACATGCCGAAGGACGTCTGCCCATTCTTCGGGGTAGGAATCCTCGAAGGACGGGTGCGAGCCCTGCTCCACCAGGTCGCCAGCGTAGAGGGTGGTGGCCGTGCCCACCAGGAGATCGCCGTCGGTATGTCCGTGGCCGAGGTAAAAGAGCGTGACAGTTTGCCCGCCGAGATCCAACAGCACGGGCTGGTCCTTCACAATGGCGTTCGGCACCACGAGTTCGGTGTCGCCGCCTTCGCCTGCTGCCATTTCTGGCTCATCGTCCCCAACTGAGCGGCGCTGAGTGTCGCCGTTCTGGTCGATCTCCGCGGCGCAGTTCTCGTGCGCCCAGAACTCGGTGACGCCCGCGTCGGCAAACACCGCGTTGCCGAAGAAGTGGTCGTAGTGGGCATGGGTGTTGACGACAACGAGCGGCAACGGAGTCTTTTCCCGCACGGCGTCAAGGATCTCGCGTCCCTGCCGGGGCCCGCCGCCGGTGTCGATCACCAGGGCGCGTTCGGCACCTACAACCAGGCCGGTGTTGAGGAGGGAACCTTGGGTGGTCAGGACGTAGTTGTCCGGGCCGACCTCGAGCCATCGTGACATTAAATCTCCGTATTCCGGCGTTGTTGTGGCGATGTTGTGACCTCGATTCTACCCACCAGAGCTGACAGGGTGGTGGGGAATGCCCGCACCGGCAGCAGCCTAAAGACCGATTTCGGCAGCATGGCTTCGAACGGACCGCGGTCTAACCTGGGCGCACACCGTTTGAACCGCCCATGAAGTCGGGGGATTCCGTTGACATTCGGCACCTCCGTTTGAGGGAGTAACCACGATGGTTCGGCGGACTTCGCTAGGGAGCCGCCGGTCGCCATTGGTGCCTTGCATAAGTGCCTACCTCAGCAATGTCTTCCGTCGCCCTTGTTCGACATCGCGTGTTCGACATCGCGCGAACGAGGACCCTCAGCGGTACAAAGCCGCGATCTTTCCAGCATCGCCTTGGAGGGCTTCCGCATCCGTCACCGGATCATAGCTGGCATTCCTCATTGAAAATCCTCGCATCGACGAAGATAGGCATAATCGGAGGCAAGCCGGTTGCCTTACTGGCAAGAAAAAATTCTCCCTCGACTTCCCGAAGTCGGGTGAGGTTGGCGGTCAAAGATTGCCAAAGCTGTTCTCATCGCATGAACGCTTGGCCAAGCAATCAACCAAGTAGATATTTCCGCTAAAACGGGTACCTCCTACTCGTGTTCGTTCTCCCTTGCGGCGCTTAGTTTGTGGGGAATGAAGTCTTACGCTTCGGGGGACAAAATGATGTATTTTTTAGCTGCGGGGGATCATTCCGCCGGCCAAGAGGATTGGCGTAATCCGAGTGGGTGCGCTTTGGCAAAGGCCGATCTTGTCCGTCTGAAATCACATAACATTTTCGAAATACGCGGGAATAAACGGGCATGTATTTCTTGGATCGTGCCATGACCACGGAGATGAGCGCAGTAGGGAGCTCCAAGAATCTTGAAGATGACGGCATCAAACGTCGAACGGCTCTAAGATGCGGAGCTGTCGCAGCGGCAATAACTGGTGCATCCACATTATCGGTTCTCGCCGCTAGCCGGACACATGCGTCTGTGCAACCGCTCCCGAATGGCCTGGAAAGCCTTGTGTCGACAGCCACATCGGATATCTCCGCCCAAATCTTGGCAGAAACAACGCAGAAGACGGATCTTAATTGGTACATACCAAAGGCCGTACGCGCTCCAACTATGACCGTGGTTCGCCAATTTCCGAATGCACGAACAGATCACAGAATTCTCTGGGCGCAAGGAGACGTGGTCTATGCGCAGGGTAGAGATGGCACGGTTCGAAAATCTTCAGACGGCGGGGCAACTTGGGTAGTGAGGACGTCCAATTTTAGCAGCGAACTTGGATTTCGTGGTTGCTTTCTCAAGCTTGCCTCCGGTGTCTTATTAACAGTCCGAAACAATGATCCACTCGATATATTTCGATCTTTAGACGATGGCGCGACATGGGCAAACACTGGCTTTACATTTCGGAACTTGGCAATCATGTTAACTTCACAATCATGGTGTCAGGACCCGACATCCGGCTACGTCTATTTTGGTGAATACCACACTAATGACAGCAGTTTTTCGGTGGTCAATGTGTACCGATCAGTCGACGACGGTATTTCGTTTCAATTGTTCTATTCCTTTCCTGGGCCATCGTCGTCCTCCCCTCAGTCCATACGGCATATCCACGGGGTTCAATACGACGCGATAAGTGGGCGCGTTTATGTCATGGTAGGGGATGAAGATTCCGCAGCCGGTATCTATAGGATCACGGCAGATGGCGGCGGGCTGGAGGTCGTCTTGGACAGGCGAATGCTGGCTGCCCAAGGTCTCTCCAATTGGGGATCGGTTATTAACATCATGTGGTTTCCGAACTACATTGCATGGGGTGAAGACCAAGCCGGGGGCAGCTATCTTATGAGAATGGCCCGTTCCGAGATCGGTAAATCCATCCCAAAAGTTGAGGCAATTTATCGGCTTTCATCGGGTGGCTGGGGCACTGTCAAGGCATCTCTGGACGGGACGACGTGGCTCCTGTGCGGTTCAGCCGAACAGGAAGGGGCCCCGCTAGACCGCGCCATGCACCTCTACGCCGTCACCGATGAAGGCGCCACCGTCTGGGAGGTGGGGACAATACCGGCGGCAGGACAGCCCTATAGTGCTCCGGTAGCCATTGGGCAAGCGGAGCTCCACGACGATGTGCTGTGGTTCGGTACTCGTGGTCTTGACCAGAACGGGGCACGCGACCGGCAATTCAAGGCGCAAATGTCGCGTGGCGCAGCTCCAATACCCCCGCCCGATACGGCACCCATGACCTACGGATGGGAGACGATCTCAGGGCGCGGCGCATACGGCGCGGCGGGTTCCTACGTCCTCGGATATACCAAGGCGCCGCTGCGCGGGCGACAACTATTCATCTTCGGCGCCGGTGTTAGGTCGCTTTCTGGCAAGTCCCGTCTCCGGGTGATTCGCAAAGACACACTGGCAGTGATCATGACTACTACCTTGGTCAATGTTCGAGGGGGAACAGACCGAAGGGAATCATCCGAGTACCTCCTTTCGACGGTGCTTCCTGCTGATACCGAAGTCGAAATTTCGATTCAGGATAGCTCGGGCACTACGCCTGGAGAAGCCACGGCCTACGTGACGTTCGGTTGGGGAATGTAGGAATGAAAAATGATACCGCGATACCCAAACCGTCAAGCGAGCCAAGCAGACTCAATTTTCTCAGGTGGGGAACCGCCGCCGCTAGCGTTGGTTTTGTGGCTGCGTCGATTCAGCCGGCCGCAGCCGCCGATCCTATCGAAGCATTCGTCTGCGCTACCAGAGATGCTGGGGACACATTTCAAAATGTTGGGCGTCGGCTCAACTTCAATGATAATCAGTCCGCGAAGGGTTCAATACTCAATATCGATCACCGAGGAGATGGAACGGGTAATCAGGTGTCGCCCGGCCAGACATACGGGTTGGACATCCATAACTACCCCGGAGCTAAGTCCGCCTTAGTAATTCACCAATATTCCTCTGTCGAGCGGGCAGTAATTATCGATAACACCGGCGCGAAGCCAGCTATAGAGATCAACAACACGCGGAATGATGTGCTCAATCCTGGATCAGACGGTATTGGAGACTACCTTCTACTGCGTGACCACAATAACGCCATATTTAGGCTGGACAAGGACCTTGTCGTGCGCCTTGCTGGACCCAAGACGCTCACAGTCATTCACACGGCAGCCAAGGCATTTTCGGTACAAACAGCGGGAACATACAACGGTGACACTATGGACATCGTGAAGTCGGGATCGGGTTTGGGCGCCGCACTCAAAATTGTGAATTTCGGAACAGGCCCTTGTCTCCAGATTCGGCAGGATGGTCTCGGCAATGCGCTGGAAATACGCAATACTATCAACCCCATCTTCACAGTTTCAGCAGCAGGAGCAATCACGTCGATCCAAGGAAAAACCGTGAGCATACTGGCCGGCACCGGCAACCCCGAAGGGACCGTCGCCGCGCCCCAAGGCTCGCTGTTTCTTCGAACGGATAGTGGACAAGGGCCATCGCTGTTCGTAAAAGAATCAGGCAACATCACACCAACGGGATGGAAACCAAAATAATGGAAGTCAGCCTGGAAGAAGCATATGCCGAGGCCTGCCGTGCACTAGGCGAATCCATCGTCCGCGAGCGACTCATCACTAAGCGAATCGATCTCCAACAGGCCGCTGTCCAGAATGGCGACTTGGGGTAATCTCAGCTCGCGCAGTCCATTCCAGACAGGAATCGCAAAATAGAACGGCCTTGCCGAACTAGAAACGCAGTTTAAGTTTTCCGGGTCCCATCCGTTGCGCTGTCAGGGCTCAACAACGACGGGCTTGGGAATTCTGCCCCAGGCTGACGCCGCGCATGGGTCATTGACAAATGGCTTCCCCCTAAACTGCGAATTAGGGGCATTGCCTTAACTCACATATCAGCCATCACCGACCCCGGATTCTCGATAGCGTCGGCCACGTAGCGCAGGAAGCCGCCAGCGGTTCCGCCGTCGCAGACGCGGTGGTCGAAAGTGAGGGTCAGTTCGGTGACCTTGCGGACGGCCAGTTCGCCGTTGACCACCCAGGGCTTGTCGATGATGCGCCCGACGCCGAGGATTCCGACTTCGGGGTGGTTGATGATGGCGGCGGAGCCGTCCACCCCGAACACGCCGTAGTTGTTCAGCGTGAAGGTGCCGCTGCCCAGTTCCGCGGGGCTGGCCTTGCCGTCGCGGACCACGGCGGTGAGCCGGCGGATTTCGGCATCCAGTTCGCGGGCGCTGAGTTTGTCCGCGTTGCGTACTGAGGGCACCATCAGGCCGCGGTCGGTTTGGGCCGCGAAGCCGAGGTTGACACCGTCGAAGGCGACAATCTCCTGGGATGACCCGCCGCTGGTGTCCTCGGTGGTGACGATCCGGGTGTTCAGTTCCGGGAACTTCTTCAGCCCGGCGGTGACGAAGCGTGCGATGAACGCCAGCAGGCCCGGGGTGTGGTGCGGGTCGGCCTTCTTCAGCGCAGCACGCATCTCCACGAGAGCGGTGGCGTCCACATCCACCCACACGGTGGCTTCCGGGATCTCCGACCGGCTGCGCGTCATGTTCGCCGCGACGGCCTTCCGGACGCCGCGGACGGCGGTGCGCCCGGTGATGCCCAGTCCGGTGCGGGTGTCGGTGTCACCGGCGCCGGCGCCGGTGATCGGTGGTACCGGCGTGGTTTCGACCGGCGCAGCTACCGGGCGTTCAAGCACCGAGGGCTTGATGACCGCCTCGACATCGCGCCGCATGATGAGCCCGCTGGCCCCGGACCCCTGGAGTTCGCCCAGATCAACGCCATGGTCGCGGGCCATCCTTCGGACCAGCGGGGAAATCACAGCCCCCAGCTTCCCGGGCACCCGGGTCCGCATCAGCACCAGGTCATCCGCGGCCTTCTCAGCCGCAGACACCGGGGCCGTCGGCTCGGCCACCGCGGTCCCGGCCGCAGACTTCCGGGGCCGGGTCCGCCTGGCCACGCCGTGCCCGCCCGGAGTCCCGTACCCGATCAGGACATTGCCGGACCCGGCTTTCTCTTCCTCGCGGTACACTTCGGCCGCAACTTCAGCAGTTTCGGCAGGCTCAACCGCCGGGGCGGCGGCCGGCGCAACCGCTGTGGCACCGGCCGGCGTAACGGAGATCAGCGGTTTGCCGACGTCGAGGGTCTGGCCCGGTTCGCCGTGCAGCACGGCGACGGTGCCGGCGTACGGGGAGGGCACCTCCACCATGGACTTGGCCGTCTCGACCTCGGCGATCGGCTGGTCGACGCGGATTTCGTCGCCCACGGCCACGAGCCAGTTCACGAGTTCGGCTTCGGTGAGGCCCTCGCCCAGGTCCGGGAGGAGGAATACTTTCGGTTCGCTCATGGTCAGTCTTCCCACTGGAGGTCGTCTACGGCGTCGAGGATGCGGTCCACGCCGGGCAGGTAGTAGTGCTCGAGTTTCGGCGCCGGGTACGGGACGTCGAATCCGGTGACGCGGCGGATCGGCGCGGCCAGGTGGTGGAAACAGCGTTCCTGGACCCGGGCGACGATCTCGGAGGACACGGAGGCGAAGCCGTGGGCCTCGGCGATGACCACGGCGCGGCCGGTCTTGCGGACCGAGGCACAGACGGTCTCGTCGTCGAACGGCACGATCGAGCGGACGTCGATTACTTCGAGCGAGCGGCCCTCCTCGGCGGCCGCCGCTGCCGCTGCCAGTGCGGTGGGGACGGACGGCCCGTACGCGATCAGTGTCGCGTCGGTGCCGGGGCGGGCCACGGCGGCGCGGCCCTCGGAGGACGTGCCGCGTTCGGTGTTCTCCGAATGTTCGGCGCGCAGGGCGGCCAGGTCCACCTGGTCCTTGGACCAGTAGAGCTTCTTGGGCTCCATGAACATCACGGGATCGTCGGAGTCGATGGCCTCGCGGAGCATCCGGTAGCCGTCCGCGACGGTGGCCGGGGTGAAGACCTTCAGGCCGGCGGTGTGGGCGTAGTAGGCCTCGGAGGAGTCGCAGTGGTGCTCCACTCCCCCGATCCCGCCGGCGTACGGGACCCGGATGACCATCGGCAGCTTCACGGCGCCCTTAGTGCGGTTGTGCATCTTGGCGACGTGGCTGACGATCTGTTCAAAGGCCGGGTAGGCGAAGGCGTCGAACTGCATCTCGATGACCGGGCGCATGCCGTTCATGGCCATGCCGACGGCCATGCCGACGATGCCGGACTCGGCGAGCGGGGTGTCGAAGCAGCGGCTCTGGCCGAAGGTCTTGGTGAGCCCGTCAGTGATCCGGAAGACGCCGCCGAGCATGCCGACGTCCTCGCCGAAGACCAGGACCGAGGGGTCCGCGTGCATGGCGTCGGCCATGGCGGTGTTCAGGGCCTTGGCGAGGGTGATAATCTGCGGGCCGGTCTGCGCTGCCTTTTGCTCGGACGCGGCGGCTGCGCTGGCGGCCGCGCGGGCGGTGGCGGCGCTGACGTTGCCGTTCGCCTCGGACGAGGTGGTGATGGTGGGGCTCATTTCACGGCCTCCGTATTGGTTGCGGCGTCGCGGGCGAGTTCGTCGGCGAGCAGGGCGGACTGTTCCTGGAGCTGGGGCGTGGGGGTGGAGAAGACGTATTTGAAGAGGTCCTGCGGTTCCACGGGGACGTCCTCGCCCAGGCCTTCGCGGAGCTGGGTGGCCACGGCTTCGGCCTTTTCGGCGATCCCGGCGGCGCGGTTCTCGTCAAGCAGTCCGCGCTCCGTGAGGTAGGTCTTCATCCGGCTCAGCGGGTCCTTGGCCACCCATTCGGCGACTTCGCTGTCCTGGCGGTAGCGGGTGGCGTCGTCGGCGTTGGTGTGGGCCTGCATCCGGTAGGTGTGGGCCTCCACCAGCAGCGGTCCGGAGCCTTCGCGGGCGAGCCGGACGGCGCGACCCAGCACGGCGAGGAGGGCGACGATGTCGTTGCCGTCCACGCGTTCGCCGGCCATGCCGTAGCCCACGGCCTTGTGGGCGAGCGACGGCGCGACGGACTGGTGCGCCAGCGGCACGGAGATCGCGTACTGGTTGTTCTGGACGAAGAACACGACCGGCAGGTGGAACACCGCGGCGAAGTTCAGGGCCTCGTGGAAGTCGCCCTCACTCGTGGCGCCGTCGCCGCACATGGCCAGGACGACGGTGTCCTCGCCGCGCAGTTTGGCGGCGTGGGCCACGCCGACGCCGTGCAGCAGCTGGGTGGTCAGCGGCGTGCACTGGATGCCGACCTTGTGCTTGGCGGGGTCGTAGCCGCCGTGCCAGTCGCCGCGGAAGAGCGTCATGGTCTGGACGGGATCCACGCCGCGGGCCATCACGGCCACGGAGTCGCGGTAGGTGGGGAACATCCAGTCGCTGTCGGCCAGGCAGAGTGCGGCGGCGACCTGGCAGGCCTCCTGGCCGTGGCTGGAGGGGTAGACGGCCATGCGGCCCTGCCGGACCAGGGCGGAGTTCTGGTCATTGACGCGGCGTCCGACGACCAGCTGCTCGTAGGCGGCCAGCAGTTCCTCATCGCCGGGGAGAGTGTATTCGTGACCGGGCTGGGCGCCCTGCTCGGTGCGCGGGTTCAGGGTGCCGTCCGGGCCCACCATCTGGATCTGGTGCCGGGCCGGCAGCATGTAGTCCTCGACCGTGATGCCGAATTTGCGGACCGCCTCGCTGGCGGCGTCTTCCGGCGCATTGCCCGGTGCCGCAGCGCCGGGTGTCTGGTTCCCGGCCGCCGGGTGCTGCGCAGTGTGGTCTGCGGAGATCGTCATGGGTCCGTCCTTCTGTAGCCACTATTCCTTTCAAGTATGGCGCTGGACGATGTTTCGTATCCAGCTCCGTTGAGAATCATGGAGAAGACCAAATAAATGTCCTAGTCTGGAAGACGAATCGTAAGTGTGAGCTGGATTACCGGCGGGGGTTGTGGACAAATGGCAGAAGCCGACGCGGACCAGACGGCGGTGCCGCTGGATGATGTGGACCGGAACATCATTGCCGAGCTGACCCGGGACGGCCGGATGTCCGTCACGCAGGTCGCGGAGAATGTCCACATCTCACGCGCCCACGCCTACACACGGATTGCCCGGCTGACTGGCGAGGGTGTGCTGACCAAGTTCACGGCACTGGTGGATCCGATCAAGGCCGGCCTGAAGTCGTCTGCCTATGTGACCTTAAAGGTGCGGCAGCATTCCTGGCGGGAGCTCCGCGAGTTGCTGCGTGCCATCCCGGAGGTGCACCACGTCGCCCTGGTGGGCGGGGACTTCGATGTCATCCTGCTCGTACGTGCCGTGGACAATATCGATCTGCGCCGGGTGATCTTCGACCAACTGCAGTCCATGCCCGGTGTGCTGGACACGCAGACGTTTTTGGTGTTTGAGGATCTGGATACCCGCTAGCCGGCCGCCTCGGATTATGTTCAGAAGGCCCTCGAGTCGCCTTCCAGCGCGAAAGAATCTCAGGCACGACTTGTGCCACATACCGCATACCGCATACCGCATACCGCATACCGCATACCGCATACCGCATACCGCATACCGCATACCGCATACCGCATACCGCAAGATTATTGAGCCCCAGATCGGCGGGGACACGCTCGCTGGACCGGACAGGAAGTTCTCGCCCTGTTATTTACGATAGGAGGCGTTGCTGCCGGTTCGGAGGCACATGTTGACTGGTGACAAAGGCACAACAAAGTCTCGGCCGGACTGAGGATAGGAGATGAACACCGGACTCGGTGTCGGCAACGCCCGGCCTCACCCCGTCGCGTTGAGTGCCACCGGCGGCCGGGTCTTGGATAATCGTCGCCTCGGGACCAGGCACCGCTGCCAGATAATCCCCGGGCTGCAGCCGTGAACGCAGCGATGGTGATCGCCAACCAGCCACAAACCGTCGGCGCGCACTGTCACTAGCCGTGGCGGAGACTGCGGCTCTGCTGTCGAACTTGCTGCCCTCCGCATTGCGACGAAAATTAGGCACCTCAACGACAACCGAACCACCGTGCCCGACGAAGTCGAAAACTCCTCGATTGCGACCCGAAGCTACGGTCTTGATGTCCATGCCGAGACAGTCGGCATCAAGACCGCAGAAAAGAGGCCCAGATCCAACTTTCGCCGGGCATCTTGCCGCCAATGCCTGCGTTTTCCCGGTGACTTAGTGATCCGAGACCCCGGCCAAGGCCGAACTTCCCGCGCGCGTGAGTAAGCAGGAGTTCAAGAACGTGATGTTAAGGTCCGCCTGGATCGTCAGCGGACACTATTCAGCATCGAAGACTCGATACCAAAGGAAATGGGCACGGGCAGCATCTCGATGCCATCGGTATCCGTCGACCCTTCACGCGCGGCGACGCCTTCTACTCCAGGCCACACATGCCACTTTCTGCCAGCGAACCCCGGTCTCCCGCTCGATCAAGAGCATAGCGCTACCTCCGACGGGTCGGGCCACGTGCCGCAGAACGTGGAGATAATCAACACATTTTAACAATGTCCGACATTCAGAGAGGGATTGGTAGGGTTGTCGCTGACGAGCCACGAGCGGTCCAGGGGGATCAATGCTAACAATCATGCCCATATATGGCACTCGGCCTGAAGCCATTAAGATGGTGCCGATTGTCAGCGCTTTGCGCTCATCTGCTCACTTCGAGTGCCTTGTGGCAGTAACCGGACAGCATCGCATGATGCTAGACCAAGTCAACGAACTCTTCGGAGTAATTCCTGATTTTGATCTCAATATTCACAAAGCAAAGCAGTCCCTCAACGGCATCATGGCGCGCACGCTTGATGGCATTGACAACATCCTTTCGATCCACAGGCCTGACGCCGTCGTGGTTCAGGGGGACACCACAACCTCAACGGCCGGCGCCATCGCGGCTTTCAATCACGGTATTCCCGTAATTCATGTGGAGGCAGGTCTGCGGAGCGGCGACATTGCTTCCCCTTTCCCTGAAGAGGGAAATAGGAAAGTCACCTCTCAGATTACGAAGTTGCACCTAGCGCCGACAGCGCTGAGCAAAGATAATCTCATCCGCGAAGGGATCAGCCCCTTCGATGTCGTTGTAACGGGAAACACCGTGATCGACGCATTGCTTGCCACCTTGGATAAAAAGGTCCTCTTCGAAGACCTACGCCTCGAACAACTCTCGGCCCCGGATAGCAAGATCCTTCTCGTAACGACTCATCGACGCGAGAACCAAGGTGACGCGATGAGAGGGGTCGGCCAGGCCATCGCGGAAATCGCCCGTAGAGAGCCCGCCGTCACGATTGTCTTGCCGGTCCACAAGAACCCAATCGTTCGCGAAGCCGTTCTACCGCCGCTGGAAGGGCTGACTAACGTGATCGTGACGGAGCCGCTCAGCTATGGCGAATTTACCCGATTGATGGCAATGTCCACTATTGTTCTCACTGACTCGGGGGGGGTGCAAGAGGAAGCCCCTAGCCTGGGTAAGCCAGTTCTCGTCATGCGAGAAAACACAGAACGTCCCGAAGCTGTTCACGCCGGTACAGTGAAACTGATCGGCACGGACCCCCAGAATATTGTCCGTGAAGTCGCCACTCTCTTTAACAACTCTCAAGCCTTCTCGCAAATGGCGAATGCGGTCAATCCCTATGGAGACGGGCGCGCAGCGGAACGAACAGTGGCAGCGATCGCTGAATTGTTCGGCGTTGGCAAGCGTATGGCAGACTTCGAGTCAGATAGATTGCGCGCGGTTTCGAATCCGGAGCACCCCGTGGATGTTGTTTCAGTGAAGGACAATAATTAATATGACTGCAATTCAGTCAGTAGTAGTCGTGGGCCTAGGATACATAGGTTTGCCCACCGCAGCGATACTTGCCACTCACGGTCTTGACGTCACCGGCGTCGACGTGAACTCAAACACCGTCGAAGCCGTCAACCGCGGGGCAGTCCCCTTTGTAGAGCCGGATCTCGAGGTACATGTGGCCGGGGCGGTCCAGCAGGGGCGGCTCCAGGCCACGACATTGACGCCTTCCGCCGACGCCTTCATCGTTGCGGTTCCGACGCCGTTCGGCGATCACCACGAGGCAGATTTGAGTTATATCCGGGCTGCTGCAGAGTCAATTGCCCCCGTCCTGAAGGGCGGTGAACTCATTGTTCTTGAGTCCACATCGCCCCCGGGAGCAACGCGGATGATGAGTGACCTGATCCTTCGCCTACGACCAGATCTCACGCTGGAGCCCAATCGGGCCGAGTCGATATACGTGGCGCACTGCCCCGAACGCGTGCTCCCCGGCCGCGTAATGATTGAACTGGTGACAAATGACAGAATCATCGGCGGGCTCAATGGAGAGTCGTCGCAAAGGGCTAAGGAACTGTATAGCCGGTTCTGCAAAGGTGCCATCCATCTCACGGATTCCTTGACGGCCGAAATGGCAAAGTTGGTCGAAAATTCATATCGTGATGTGAACATTGCATTTGCTAACGAATTGTCAATGATTTCAGATGACTTGAACATAGATGTCTGGAGGTTAATTGAACTGGCCAACCACCATCCGCGCGTGAATATCCTCCAGCCCGGCCCTGGCGTTGGAGGCCATTGCATTGCAGTGGACCCGTGGTTCATTGTCGCGGCAGCACCTGAACGGGCCAACTTGATACGTGCGGCGCGACAAGTCAATGATTCAAAACCGGCATATGTAACCAAACGAGTCATGGACAAAGCACAAAGGTTCCTGGAACCCCGAATTGCCGTTCTGGGGCTGGCTTTCAAACCAGACATCGACGATCTCCGGGAGTCCCCGGCACGAGAAATCGTAAACGACTTAGCACTGAAGCTGCCGACTGCATCCATCTTTGCAGTCGAACCCCATGTGCAGAAGCTGCCGCCGGAACTAGAGGCGCTACCCAACGTGTCGCTCCGCGACCTGCATTCTGCTGTTGATGATGCGGACATCGTCGTACTGTTGGTGGACCACACCCAAAACAAAGATTTCGCGAGGAACCTGTTAAACGAGAAGATCGTCATAGACACAAAAGGTGTCTGGCGATGACTGGTTGCACGCGGCCAGTCACTCTGGCTGTCTGCCCCTAAACACCGCTGCAGCTGATAAGTAGGGGTTCTTGCCAAGAGGGCAAGGGTTAGCGGTCCGGGACTGATTGGTCCTGGACCGCTCTTTTAGTATCCGTTCTTCGGCGTCGTCCCAGTTGGCTGGCGCGTCACGTTCGAAGGCCCTTCAAGGTTTATGAGGAACGGGATTCCCGGATGAGTTTCATGCCGCCATCCGGACGGCACTTCTCCTGATGAGTATTTGAAGGTTTGGAGGCCACCCGATATTGCCTTTCGGGGCCATTGATATTGCCGGTGGGGGCCAGTGGCCGAGGTTGTGGGGGCCACCGGCCCCCACCGACGTTTTCTTACTGCTTCATGGTGGCGTGTTCGCGCATGTTGTGGTTGCCGGTATCGACCCAGATGGTGTTGTGCACGATGCGGTCCATGATCGCATCGGCGTGGACCCCGGAGCCGAGCCGCTGGTGCCAGTCCTTCTTGGCGTACTGGGTGCAGAACACGGTCGATGCTGTGTCGTACCGGCGCTCCAGCAGTTCCAGCAGCATGCTGCGCATGCCCTCGTCGGGGTGGTCGAGAAGCCATTCGTCGATCACGAGGAGGGTGAAGGCCGCGTACTTGTTCAGGAATTTGGTTTGTCCCTGTGGCTTGTCCTTCGCCAGCGCCCAGGCTTCCTCAAGGTCGGGCATGCGGACGTAGTGGGCCCGGATCCGGTGCTGGCAGGCTTGCTTGGCCAGCGCGCACCCCAGGTACGACTTCCCGGATCCGGTGAATCCCTGGAACACGACGTTCTGCTGCCGTTCGATGAACGAGCACGTGCCGAGCTGGGCGATCACGTTCCGGTCCAGACCACGCTCGTCCACGAGGTCGAGTCGGCGCAGATCCGCGCCCGGGTAGCGTAGCCCGGCGCGCCGGATCAGTCCCTCAACCTTGTCGTGGTTGAACCCGGAGTGGGCCTCGTCAACGATCAGTCGCAGTCGTTCCTCGAAGGCCATGCCGAGCACGAGCGTCTCGTCCTGAGCCTCGAGCGCCTCCAGCATCGGGGCGGCACCCATTTTCACGGAGCTTGCGTTTGGTTTCGATATCGATCCCGCTCACTTGGCACCACCTGCGTAGTATTCGGCGCCGCGCACGTATCCGCCGTGTTCGGCCGGTTCATCCCGTGGTGGCCTGAGTCCGGCGGCTTTGTCGGCTCTTCGTGGTTCGTGGGGAATTGATTTCGTGTCATAGCAAAAAGGGGCCCGTGGCCCTGCTGGGATGAGTGTGTCTAGCATTCAACCAGGAACAGGACCACGAGCCTTGATTGAGCCTACCGGTGCGGCGGCCGACGCTGCCACCAGCATCTTCAACCTGCCCGACTACCGCGTTATCGCCGCCACCATCCTGGACGATGGTCGGCGCCAGGTCATTGTCGAAACCGATCAGCCACCGCGCTGTCCCAGCTGCGGTGTCGTGGCGACGCGGCGGAAGGAACGCCGCTTCCAGCGGATCCGCGACATTCCCGTCGCCGGCGCCGTGGAGGTCCTCTGGTCCAAGTACCGCTGGCACTGCGAGGAGCCGGCCTGCCCGCGGCTCTCGTTCTTTGAATCCACCGCCCAGGTCCCGCGCCGTGCCCGCTCCACCGGCCGGCTCCGGGACCACGTCGTTGACGCAGTCATCAACTCCGGCCGCGCCGTGTCCGAGACCGCCGCCGCGTTCGCGGTTTCCTGGTGGCTGGTCCGTGCCGCGCTGACCGAAGCCTGCTTCCTCACCCTGCCCGAGGTGGACGAGCTCAGACCCCGGATGCTGGGCATCGATGACCACCGATTCCGATCCGTGCGATTCTTCCGAGACCCTGAATCCACGTCCTGGATCCGGCACGAGCCGTGGATGACGACCATCGTGGACCTGGACACCGGGCAGGTTCTGGGCGTGGTCGACGGTCGGGACCACAAGGGCGTCGGGGACTGGCTCTTCGCCCGGCCGCTCGAGTGGCGTCTGGGCGTGCAGGTCGTCGCGATCGACCCGTCAGCTGCGTTCCGGAAAGCGTTGAGGATGTGGCTCCCACGCACCGCTGTCGCGGTCGATCATTTCCATCTGGTCTCCCTCGGCAACCAGGCCATGACCGAGGCCAGGCAGAACTTGTCCCAGCAGGTCAAGGGCCGCCGCGGCCGAGGCGTGGACAAGGCCTGGGCCCACCGGATGCTGCTCCTTCGGGCCGGTGACACGCTCTCCGACAAGGCAGCACACCGGCTGGCTGAGGTCTTCGCCGCCGACGACCCGACAGGCAAGCTGCAAGCCGTGTGGAAAGTCAAGGAACAGCTCAGGGTTCTGCTGCGCACCAATTCCCTGGCCGACGCGGCAGCGGCGAAAGAGGACCTCAAGGTCCTCGTGGAAGCGGCCGCACGGCCCGAGACAAACAAGCTCTACCGCACGATCTGCCGCTGGTGGAACGAGATCGAAGTCCTCATCGTCACCGGCGGCACCACCGGCAAGGTCGAAGCCAACAACACCGGCATCAAGCACATCAAACGCACCGCACGCGGCTACCGGAACGCCGGCAATTACAAATCAGTTATTCTCATGAGAAGTGCCGCCCGGACGGCGGCATGACACTCATCCAGGAATCCATTTCCCCACGAACCTTGAAGAGCGCGTAAACGGGAGACACTTCTTTCGCGATGACGAGGATGTGGCGGCGACGAGTAAACTTGGAAACCTCTGAGTTAGAGGGCTTCTTGGTCTCTCTTCAGCGCCGGAACCAGCGAAGCCGGAGGGCTAGCCCATTTTCTTAGCCGCTAGGGTGTCGACAAGTTCGAGATATCGGGCCCCGACGCTTGACCAATCATAAGCAGCAGCTACTTTCGATGACCTCGTACTGACCTCTGCAATCTTGTCTTGGTATTCAATGCTAGTCCAGAGTTGCAATGCGGTTGTCAGACTACTCACAGTCGGTTCACAGACCAATTCGGGGTCAATGTCTCCAACTATCTCCGGAGACGCACCTGCAGAAGTCACAATTGGTACCAAACCGTGGGCCATGGCCTCAACCGTAGCCAATCCGAAACCTTCAAAGGCTCTGGTGGGAAGCACAAACAATTGGGCCTTCGACAGCAAATCCGACTTCCCTTCTTCCGAAACGAGGCCATGAAATGTCACCGCTGCGTCAATTCCAAGACTTTTTGAACGTTCTTGGAGCTCGTCAGCCAGTGAACCCGATCCAATTACGTCGAGCTCCCATCCCTGTTCTGCAATTCCCGAGTCGGAAAATGCCTGCAATAGCAGGTCGACGCCCGTCCTCCATTCAAGTCGACGCAACGCGATCAGCCTCTTACTAGTACCCGGCCGGCGCGTTTTCGCATCAATACCGGCGACGTCCGAACCGCCAGGGAGGACGGTGATGTCTGACTCCTCTAACCATGAATACTCCTGCAGCAGAATTCTCTTTGAGAACTCACTTAGGACTACAACAGAATCTGCCTTGCTAAGGCATCTCCGCTCGAGCTCACGCAGGACCCATACGCGAAAACGCACGGGAAGATTAAAGGAGTCCGATTGCACGGCTTTCGTCCGAAGCTCCAGCGCGGGGCTCGCATGGAAAACATAAACCTGCAGCGCATCACTCCTGCGGGCAAAAAAAAGATTGCCCATGATCGAAGTGTGAGCTACCCGAACGCTTCCCACCAGTAATTTATGCAAAGGCAAATTCAGCAATGACAGTGAAGTAATCAGCGAACCCCTTATTCGCCGGGGCAGCTTTGGGAATAACTCGCGTACCCCAATTTTCGGAAGTGAGTCCGCCAACAAACTCCTGCCAGAATCAGACCATATCCTTGTCTGGATCGTTACTGGCCCTTCACTTCCTGAAATTGTCGTCGCTAACTCCGAGGCATAACGTTGGAGCCCGCCTACCCAGTCGGGATAAAATGCGTCGCTGATGAAGTCCCAGCCGCCGTTAGGACGTGGCAATCAGAACACCCCCAGCCACTGTCGTGCAAAGCACAACCATGAGAACCGGGGTACGGTTCTTTCGAAGAACTCCTAAAACAATGGATTGTATGACCTGCACAAAAAGCGTCGACACAGCGATACCCACAACTCCAAACTTCAAAACGAAGAACCAATTGCCCGCCACATTGAGAACAAGCAGTAAGACAGCAATAACAATCATAGATCGAGCGGGCGCAACTCTATTCCACAGACGCATATACACCTGATTGAGTATGGCGCATGGCGTAGAAATTGCGTAGACAAAGCAGACGGCCGTTAGTACTCCGGACCCATTCTCGCCATAGCCACCTCCAGCCAAAACCATACTTACGAAAATCGGAGTGACGCCAAAGAAGGCAGCCCCAACGATCAGGGGAATCGTCGTGATCGCTCCGGTCGAAAATTCATTCCCGTTGACGCTCGCCCGGCTGACTGCCGCATTACCCATCGCCATGCCAAGCGAAGTCACCGCCCCGATATAAAGAATCGCCCCGAGGTTCAGGAGCACTAGTTCCTCTGGGCCGAAAGCGTTGGCAAAAAATCTATCAATTATCGGAGATGCGATATTTATCGCAGAAACAGCAAATATTGCTATCGCTTGAACAACGACTTTCCCTACAGGAACAACGGGTGACTGGTCGAGAATGTGTCGGGAAAACTGGCTTGTGACAAATGCCATAACAATTGCCCCGACTAAATTGCCCCATGCCGCTCTTTCCAAGAAATTTCCTATGGGGAGCGCCAAAAAGACAAAACTAAGGAAAGCCGGAATGGCCGAGGCTAGCATCCCAAGAAAACTTCTCCCGGCTCGCATCAACCGACCGTTGGCAACGCCATAAATAGCGTACATAGGCACGGAAAGCGCAAACAGAAGGAAAACAATCGCGCTTCCCTGGTCGCTTAGCCAGAGCATGAATGTCACGCCGACTAACGGGAGCCCACTTGCAACGAAGCCAATAACGCCAATTGTCTTGACAGATCCCGAGTTTCGTATCACGAGGGCCGATGCGACCCCAGAAACTAGGCCAGCAACGGCTAGAAGGACCGTGGAGGCAAGAACGTAACTTGCCATCTCGGCAGTAGGTCCAACCTCGCGGGCCAGCATAAACTCCCTGGCAAAGCCGAAAACGCGACCCAGTATAAGGAGCAGGGCACCGGCGATCGAAGCCCGCCAGAGCATCACCGTGATCCGATCGGTAGTGCGGTCCTGCCGACAGGGTACGGCCCTGGCACGGCCGAGGAATTTTCAGATGCAGAGTTAGAGAAGACAAGACAAGACCAAAGCGGAATTATAACCCAAGCCCCATACCATCCGTTCCAGAAGAACAGACTAACGAAGAGAGCCAAAATACCAACAGATTCCCATTGCTTGAAGTTTTCTATCAGCCGGTACGCGACGGATACTGCAATCAATATGAACACGAATACGCCCACATCAGACATCAGGGCCAACCAAGTTGATTCGATACCAAAGCGGTCGCCGTTTTCTACGGGGCTCCGCAACTGCTTTTCAACCAGCACACTGCCAATCGGGATGCCGCCCAGCGGATTTTCTAGGATACTCCCCAACACAAAGTCCGTTGTGAAGGCTCTATCAGGATCGGACTCTTGTAAGTTCTCAAAGACCGAGAATCTATCTAACAAGGCCGTTGCAGCCGTTGGAAGTGTGGTCAGAATTAGGACTGCGCCCAGTGCCGAACTGGCGATGAGGCCAAACGATCTCCGTATACCAAGAGAAAATACGGCCACCGGCAAGGCAACGGCAAGTCCGATAAGTGCACTCTTTGAGCCCGTCATGACTATGGCCAGAATGACCAGCGCACGCATCGTATTTGCAAATCGCATGCTTCGTGGAATAGCAAAAAAAACCACAAGTAAGACTGCACTACTAAAGAGAGGATTTCCCGCCGGACCAAGGGACCGCGAGCTTCGGAGATAGTCACTTACCCCAGGAACATCTGCCAAAAGGTTGTTAAAACTAATATCCGTTATGAACTCGACTATGGTCAGCAGCGTGTAAACGCCGCCAACCAGTACGATCTGCCGTCTCATCAGAGTTGAATCAGGGGGCCGCAAGAGGAAACTAAAGCCCACAATTACTGCCGGGATTACCCACATGAGTAGGCTGGTTTCATCGATTCCGAATAAAAGCGAGGAGCCTAGATATGCCGACGGGGCCAAGAAAACCAACATGACGATTGTCCATGCCGGCGGTCGCGAGTCGTGAGGTTTCGTCTTGGACAGGAGTCTCAGGAGAGCGATCCAAATCCATGGGTTCAAGAGAATGTTCGCCTTAATGAACGGCAGGAACTGCCAAGGAATCAGCAATGCCCAGATAAATGCGCGATCTAAGCCCAGTCTCCAGACTAGGAGCCCGCCAAACGCCACGGCAAGAACGGCCAATGCAATATTTGATGAAATTCCCGTGCTTACGCTAACCACGATGGTGACAACGATTGCGAGGCCGGTCATAAGTGGACCGACGGGCACGTCCGCCAGTTTTTGCTTCCTTGGTCGCCGCCGAGTGCTCACGCCGGCGCGTACCTTTCGAATGTGCTTCTCATACTTCAGCCGGTGACTCTAGGAGACGAGATTTGGGTGCGACGACGCGCCCACCAGGCGGCACATTCTCGATTACCACAGCATTTGCGCCGATTATGGCCTTATCCCCTATCGTAAGATCACCCAGAACAGCTGCGCCGGGATAGATCGCCACGTTATTACCGATCCTCGGCAAGACGGGACTTCCGGCTCGTCCACCAATCACTACACCAGGCGATATCAAGCAATCATCACCGATGATGGTTTTGGGATGGATCACTAATCCAGATCCCCCGTACGCAATCTTGCAGCGTTTCCCAATTTGGCATTCAGACGGAATGTAGGCCCCAAAGACAATCCGGCCCATCAAAGTAAATACTCTTGGCAGAAGTGGGACACCCATGCGATGAAAAAAGTGTCCAACACGATAGAAAACAAGGGACATTCAGGAGTTCTCCTTGATCTTTCGCCAGTAACCCCTACCGACGTAATATATGAACTTAGAATTTCCTACCAAATACCGCATGAACATTCGTTTCGGCTCTTGAGCCAACCGGTGTAACCACTCCAGGCCCATCTTCTGCATCCATTTTGGCGCCCTTGTGGTTACTCCCGCCATCACGTCGAAAGTCCCCCCAACACCCACACACAGTCGCGCGTTCATAGCGTCCAGGTTGTCTCGAAGAAAATTCTCCTTGAAGGGTGATGGCAGTGCGACGAATACCAGATCCGGATTAGTGGCGCGTATGCTTGCGGCCATCTCGTCGTCACTCATGTGCTTGCGCCAAAAGCCGTCATTGAAGCCAGCAACCGTAACGCCCCTGGCTCTAACTAAGCTGGCAACCTTTGAAACAACGTCTGCTGAGGCTCCCAATAGGTAAACAGAATGCGATCGAGCAGCTGCGGCAGTCAACAGGCGGTCCATGAAGTCTACTCCAGCCACCCTTTCGGGGAGCCCTTTA
The DNA here is from genome assembly GCF_031456935.1 of Arthrobacter ginsengisoli. Lineage (NCBI taxonomy): Bacteria > Bacillati > Actinomycetota > Actinomycetes > Micrococcales > Micrococcaceae > Arthrobacter > Arthrobacter ginsengisoli. The sequence continues at coordinate 120,716 of NZ_JAVDVQ010000009.1, forward strand.
CCCAGCATGCGGCTAGCCCAGACGACGGATTGTCCATCAGCATTCACCATTGCACAATCAGAAATTGTCTTGCCCAATGACGCATCTTGAATTGCGGCCACCACTTTGGCCGCGTTCACAACCACGTGCTGATGGACGCCGCCGTCTTCAATCAACGCCATTGCCTTATCCACTGACTCGTCCATTGTTAGCGAGTCAATCTGAATGCCCAAGAAGTCAATTTTTGTAGTCATCTAGACCTTGTCCGATGTAGCAACTAGTTTTGAAAGAGCACTAAACGCATGTGCTTGGTTCCATCTCATGAATGGAACGCTGTTCTCCCGGTCTCTAAAACCACCGTCGGAGCCTTGATGATCCAGAAGAAGCTTTACAGCGGGATGGTCGATTGCCGGTTGAGATTGTCCAATCCCGAGCGTGGATAGCCCGCCCACAATCGTAGCTATGTTGTGTACGTCCGTACTCGCCGTGGTGTCAGTTGCGAAATAGAGGGGAAGGCTTTTTTCGGTAAACAATTTTTCTTCCCAATACCGCACTCCACGCGATAATGCTTCCTCCGATTCGATCTCAAGTTGCTGCAGCTTTTTTAGCGACTCCAGAACGTAAACCGTGTGGAAGTTGTCAACCCAAGATAGGTTGCCGCCCTCCCCGTACGGCCAGGATCCATCTGCATTTTGATGGCTAAGCGTGATGCCAACTGCCTTGTCCACGGTCCGCAGGTCTCCGCCCAGCTGCGCAACTGTCTCTGCCGCCAATAGGTTCCCGTTATGGATAAGGGCATTCGAAGCGTTGGTGTAATGGAAGTAACCCCTCGGGTCGATGAGGGAATATAGCCATTCCAGAGTCTGCGGATTAACTTCGTGCAGACGCCCTTGGCGAGCCAGCGCTCTGACCACGAAGGCTGTCGCGATAACGTTAGGAGTTCCAGCCTTGTAGTAAGCCCATCTCGTCTGAACATCAAATTCGTACCCCCAAGGCCCACCATTCTGACTCGCAAGTAGGTAGTCTCCGAGGGCTTTTGCCTCGGCTTGCCGGCCGATCAGCCAGTAGCCTTCAGCGAACAGAGCCGTTGCCTTGGCCATTCGAAGCGGGCGAACTCCCAAGACCTCGCGTGCTTTGACGTTCGACCGCTTTATGAGTTGCACCCAGGCCTGCCTCGGAATGCGTCCAGGTAGAAGTGCAGCGAGCGGGGAAGAAAGCCCATCGTATGGATCCGGACCCACGTAATTTCTAGTTGTGGCGAATTTTTCGGCTGCCAAGAGCGCTGTTTGGACTTCTTGATAATCAACCATCTGAACTTCTTTCTTCCGCCAGCAGCGTGGCATACTCAGCCTCGAGGCGTTTCCGGTACTTGGCCACGTTGAACTCTTGCTCCCATGTTGCTCGCGCATTCTGCCCGAGGCGCAACCTCAACGGCGCGTTGTCAATCAGCGATTGCATGGCGTCTTTCAGCCCCTTCGGGTCCCTCACTTCCACGAAACATCCGTTAGTGCCGTCCACGACAGCATCGGAAATTGAGCCAACGTTTGTCACAATCGGGGCTAGACCCCAGGCCATCGCATCCAGTAGTGCGAGAGGTAAGCCCTCAGCGTGAGACGGAAGAACGAAAATGGAAGCTTCGCCGAGTAGACCTGACAACGCCTCTTGGCCCAACCAGCCCGAGTATTCCACAGAGGTTGCAGCTTCAAGTTCATCACGCGTCGCGGCATTTTCAGTATCTCCTGCCACTCGCATCCTCCAAGAGCTCGTTGTGTGCAGTTCTTCAATGGCTTTGAGGATCTCGCGTGTTCCCTTACGCACTCCCGATCGGCCGAGAAATAGCATCGAGACTGGGGAGACAGAACGGTCCGGTACTCGGTTCGGTCCCGGCACAGCGTTCGGCAGAATACCAACACGCGCGGCAGGGACGCGCAGACCCTGTGTGACGAAACTGCGCCATGCGTTGCCCAACACAAGCACCCGAGATGCCCGCCCGAAGATCGTTCGAATGAGGAGTTTAACGACTGGGTTGCTGTCCCGATAGAACTCCCGGTAGGCGGCACCGTGCAAATGCAGAACATACGTCTTTTTTGTAACTGAAAGAATAAGCGCTATAACCGCTTTGCGGTAGGTGCTGCCTCTGGACGCGATATTGATATGGAAGATCGAGTTCTTGTCTCGGTATGTCAAAACAACGCCCAACACCCTTAGAAAAGAGCGCAACCGACGATCAGTTGTTCCGCTGTCTAGGAATGTATACAAATCATCCGGACCCAGAGTGGACTTGAGATGTTGCATCATCACCCCTATACCTCCGGGAGATCCCGGCGGCGGACCTATCACGATAACCTTAGACATTCAGGATCGCTCAGGATTCGCCGAGATCCGCATTTCAACAAGTTGCTGTTTCCCGTTTGTAGTGTCAGGTAGATTGTCTACTACAACCGCGTTGAATAATATGCGACCAGCACAGTTTTGCTGCATTTCCGATGCAAAGCTTTGGGCGTCGGCCTGACTGCCATTATCATTCAAAACAATCAAAATATCGACCAAACCGTATGTCCGCTGAACAAAACGAAACGCAAGAACTCTCACATAGGCGTCCGAATGAAGGTTCAACGCAGATGTGGAAATCGCGGCACCTGAGCCCGTAAAGAGGTGTTCTTGAATACGACGCGCTTTGAGCCCATTCACTATGGGCGCACCCCGTCCCGCATAACCGGCCAATGTGGCAACATCCCCGGTGTCGTACCTGAGAATCGGCATCCCCGTAAGTCTCAGGCCAGTCGCGACCAGCCTTCCTTCGTCTCCGATATCCACAGGCGCCCCGGTCTCATCGACTACCTCTACATATCCGTAAAGAGGGGAAAACGTATAGTTCCCGGTCGTGGGATCATATTCCGCAAAGGCCACACGTTCACTCAGTCCGTAGAACGGAAGAATTACAGCCTGTGGAAAAGCTTCTGCCAAGACTTCGGCCTGGTCCTTTGTCACGCGCTCAGACACAGGAAAAATGCCCTTTATGCGCTGACGATGCTTCAACGGGTCTAGAGTTTGGGCGGCTTTTGCAACAGCGGTAAGCGATGAAGGATACCCGTGTATATATTCAATGCCCCGCGCGCTAATAAGGCGCCAATACTCCTGAACCGATGCGGAATCAAGACCGAACGGCGACAGAAAAAGTTCCCGTGTGGACCGGGACACGAGATGCCGCCGTCCGGCTGCCCCTAATTTCTGCCCGCGAAGTACGGCACGCCAGTCTTCTGGCCGGTAGCCAGAACGACGCCAAGCATCACAGACATAGGCCCACTCTCCAGCGCCCCGAATCTTGTCCAGATAAAAGACTGCAGGCTTGCCAGACGAGCCGCTAGTTGAGACGAGATCGACTTTAGCCCGAGGGGACGCGAGCATGAGATCCCTATTAGTCGTCAATTCCTCGCGACTCAGTATCGGGAAGCTAGAGATCAGCTCATAAACATCTTCATTATTCGAATACACATAGCCTTGGTGGCGGGAGTAGTATCCAGTCTTCAGAGCCTTCTCAATAACCTGCCGGAGCAAGGCACGCTGTTCTTGTTCGGCCCAGGCCTTGTCCTCGCGACTCCTTTTTATTCCTTCGGAGGCGGTGAAGAACTCTGAGCCAAGCCTAATCTGGGGCGGCAGCCAGTATGATGCGAGGCCGAAAATCTCCCTGACAGCAGGGCTGCTGTGAGCAACAGCTTCACGGATTCTACCCAACATTGCGCTTCCATTCTCGATAGTCCTGCGCTGAGTATGCGATCTGGAGGCGAAGGCACCAACCCAGGCGTGTGCCCCCGCACATCTTGTATGTTCCCCATCCAGGCTCCTGTTGGGCTGTCGATTCCTTATGGGCAGGGCCCGACGTCCTTTGCGGCATAGATTTGAGGAAGGGCACGAAACGAAGTGCGCTTGGAGGACACCGCGAAATGCTACCAGATTGGCTTGCTTACGAATTGAGCCCCGTGATCCAGGCCACTCGGTAAAATCTTGGGTCTTGCCGGGTTCTGAGTCGGAACGAAACGACTCAGGATCCGCGGTCCGAGCGTCCTCCAAAAGTGCTCCGATCCGGCTGTCGCCCGCGCAAGGTGCTCCCTCAATTTCCGCACAGGTTGTTGGGAACACATGGTTTGACTACGCCTTTCTCGTTTTCGGCAGAATCCTTTCTCATGACTCCGCAACACGCGCCGGCCTTCACTTCCCAGAGCACACCTGAACGACGGAACGAGTTCCCGGTGTGAACGGTGACGGATGCCAACCATATACACTTGGGAACTTGTGTTGGGCATGGAAAAAGCGTTCAGAGGGGTCTCAATCTTGGAGCTAAGCGACTATTTGCGCGTCTTGCGGCGGCATTGGGTAATGATTGCGGCGTTTTCCATGCTCGGCCTGGCTGTGGCCGGGGCAGCTTCGATGGCTATAAGACCGACTTACACCGCGAAGACGCAGCTGTTCGTCGCCATTCAAAGCTCTGGCTCTGTCTCCGAGCTTCAGCAGGGCAACACGTTTAGTCAGGCACGAGTCCAGTCATACGTTGAAACAGTGGGCTCCCCGTCGGTCCTACAACCCGTAATTGATAGGCTCGGTTTGCACGTTTCGGCGGCCGAACTCGGCAAGAACGTGAGCGCTTCGTCGGACTCGAAGACGGTCATTATCTCCATTTCGGCCGCGGATCCATCACCAGTCCAGGCTGCGGCAATTGCCCAGGCCGTCGGAAGCAGTTTGATTGACGCCATCGAAGCAATCGAGAGTCCAGCCGAGGGTGGCAAGTCCCCCGTGCGGTTGTCTGTAATCACTCCAGCCAGCGCGCCAGTTTCCCCGTCAGCGCCCAATACACGCCTGAACCTCGCGCTTGGGCTTGCGAGCGGACTTTTGATTGGCCTCGGACTCGCAGTTCTTAAGACTGTCATGGATACCAAGATCCGGGGGGAGGCGGACCTGCTTCGAGTGACCGACAAGCCGATCCTTGGCGGCATCTCATTCGATTCGGACGCAACCAAAAAGCCCCTGCTAACGCAAGCCCCCGCTCAGAGCCCTCGGGCCGAGTCGTTCCGTCAGATCCGCACCAACCTGCAGTTCGCTCATGTTAGCCATGGCTCGAAAGCCGTCTTGGTCACTTCATCCCTTCCGGGAGAGGGAAAGAGCACCACGGCAACCAATCTAGCCATTGCAATGGCTCAGTCCGGCCAGACTGTGGTCTTGATCGATGCGGACCTCCGGCGTCCTCGTATTTGCGATTACTTGGGCCTCGACAGCACAGCCGGTCTGACGACGGCGCTCATTGGGGAAGCGGATGTGAACGACCTTCTTCAGCCTTGGGGAGAAGACAACCTCTATGTCCTCACTTCCGGGCAAGTGCCCCCCAACCCGAGTGAGCTCTTGGGGTCCGAGGCGATGAAAGACCTAATCGTTCGACTCGAAGCCGCATTTGACGCAGTCATCATCGACGCTCCACCACTTTTGCCCGTTACTGATGCTGCAGTGCTAGCCCAACAAGTCGGGGGTGTCGTTCTCGTGGTGGGCGCGACACGTGTTAGAACTCCCGAGCTGAAGAAATCCTTGGAGGCCTTGGAAATGGTCGAGGCCGACCTCCTGGGGCTTGTCCTGAACCTTTTGCCGTCCAAGGGTCCCGACGCCTACGCCTACAGTTACTATTCCTACGACTCTTCTCAGAGGCCTCTTTCGCGTCCTCCGATCAGCGCCTCGCGCATGGAAGAGCCCGCCAGAAGCCAGAGCGAGGCTATGAGCTCAACTGTGGCTCGCGGCAGGGCGTTTGTCCGCGGCGATAGCCGAGCCTGACAGACTACCGTTCAGAATTCTCTAAATTGAAAACCGTTGGGGACTAGAAGCATGGCTGATATCGAGCAGTTCAATTGGCGCGCCCACTACGAGAAGCGCATTGCTGCGGTCGATGCTTTCGTTGTACTTTGGGCGACTGCAGGGGCCTTGATTGTTAGATTCGGAACTGTTCAAAGCGAAAGTGTAATTAGTAAGGCCGGAGTTCCAGACCTGTTTGTGGCCGTGATTCTCGCGGCGAGCTGGTGGCTTATGCTGTCGGTCTGGGGAAGCCGAGATTCGAGGATCCTCGGGTATGGCCATGAAGAGTACAAACGCGTCGTTGGTGCATCCGTATGGTTCTTTGGACTGATAGCCATAGTTTCCTACACTTTCCAATTCGAAACCGCTCGAGGGTATGTCGGCATAGCGCTGCCTGCCGGCCTTCTCAGTCTCATCCTGGCTCGCTTCCTGGTTCGCCAGCTACTGCAAGTTGAGCGACGACTTGGGAGAAGTTCGGCGCGCGTCCTTATAATTGGTGGGGCGAGTAGTGCCGAGCACCTCGCTAGGTCGTTGACCCTTCACCCCATGGCAGGTTACTTGCCTGTCGCTACCTACTTGCCAGGAACCGCGGCCGGAACGACGGTGTCCTCAGATCTGGGCCTGACGAACTTGGGTCGTAGCACAGATGCCGAGAGTATTGCTCGGACAATAGAAGCGTTCAGGCCAGACGCAGTAGCGCTTTCGGGCGGCGTGCAATTGCCACCGCAGACTATCCGAGCGTTGGGCTGGGCGCTTGCAGATCTGGATGTTCGGATGATCATGGCGCCAGCTTTGACGGACGTGGCAGGACCGCGGATTCACACCCAGCCCGTCGCCGGCCTGCCGCTTATCCATGTTTCCACCCCAAATCTTGCGCCTCGTCAACGTTTCGTAAAACGTGTTTTTGATCTTGCAGGCGCGGCGGCGCTGCTCATCATGTTGGCCCCTGTCCTTCTGGTCCTCGCGTTGGTGGTGCGCACCGACAGTCCCGGGCCTGCCCTGTTCAAACAGGACCGTGTAGGGGCACATGGCGCTAAGTTTAAAATGCTCAAATTCCGCTCGATGGTTGTAGATGCGGAGAGTCGTTTAGGAGATCTACGTGCCAGGAATCAGGGCAACGGAATCCTATTCAAGATGCAAAACGACCCCCGCGTAACGCGTGTCGGACGCTTCATACGACGCTATAGCTTGGATGAACTGCCTCAGTTGTTGAACGTGCTGAATGGCTCCATGAGCTTAGTTGGACCGCGACCGCCTCTTCCCTCCGAAGTCGAAAAATACGAAGCCCATGTACATCGTCGGCTCTTGGTGCGTCCTGGCCTGACTGGGCTGTGGCAAGTAAGTGGCCGGTCGCTCCTCTCATGGGAAGATTCCGTCCGTCTGGATCTGTATTACGTGGAGAACTGGTCATTGGCTGGCGACTTTCTGGTTCTCCTGCGAACAATTCGGGCTGTTTTCCGGCGTACCGGTGCCTACTGACTCTTGGCACGTAGCTAATCGATCCACAATCGCAGAGGGGTCCCGTCAGACATGAATGACCACAGAAACATCCAGCGAAAACAGCGCGAACAGAATTCCGCCGCTCGGCAGGACGCTCCCCGAAGGCACCGCCGATTCTTCAGAGTATCCGCCACCCTCGCGGTGGCGTCGGTAACGCTGGTGTGCCTTCTCTTTTGGATTGATTCAAGAGCCTCGGTCATCAAGGAAGAGCTGGAGGCTGGTCTCCGTCTACTGCCGGAAATTCAGGAAGCTGTACTGAATAATCAATCACACGAGGCCGCAGAAGGTGTCAGGAAACTCAAAACGCGGACCGAGGCTGCCCGGAATGCCGCGGCCGATCCCGCCTGGACACTCGCTTCGGCTATTCCTTGGATTGGCCGCAGCTTCTCAGCAACGAGTGAGGTCGCGCGATCGGCCGATGATGTCGTGACTCTGGGCGTGGGGCCTTTAGTAGAAGTATTCGAGTCGTTGGACTGGTCGGGCTTACTGCCGACCAACGCGGGCACGGATCTGGGTCCGCTGAAGGAAGCTGCCCCCCAAGTTGTTTCGGCTGCCCATGCCGTCAGTGCTTCGGCCTCGCGGCTTGAATCGATCGAGACCGAAGGGCTGATTCCCCAGGTCTCGGAACCCTTGGTCCGCGTCCGTTCGCAACTACGGGCAGCGAGCGGAACATTGTGGGCGGCAGGAAACGCGGCCGAGCTCGCCCCCGTCATGATGGGCTCGGACCAGCCGCGCCGTTACTTGCTGCTCATCCAGAATAATGCTGAGGTGAGAGCATCCGGTGGCATCCCAACCGCACTGGCTGTCATCACACTAGAACAAGGCAAAATGAAACTGGATCATCAGACTACGGCGAACGCTCTGGGCCGTATGAGCGAATCTGTGCCAGTCGACAAGGAGCAGGAAAGTATCTATTCGACGCGAATGGGCCGGTTCATGCAGGACGTAAACCTTACGCCCGATTTTCCGACTGCGGCTGGCACCGCGCTCAAAATCTGGCGCGAGAAGACGGGCGACACCCTGGATGGTGTCATATCTGTGGACCCCGTCGCACTGGGGTTCATCTTGGATAGCACCGGCCCGGTGACGCTTCACGACAAAACCGTCATGGGCTTCTCCCCCGAAATGCCGACAGAGCTATCCGGCCGCAACGTTGTGCAGACACTAATGTCTGATGTTTATGCGAAGATTCCCGACACATCCAATCAGGACGCCTACTTCGCTGCTGTTGCCAAGGAGGTGTTCTCCTCACTGGCCAGCGGTTCAGGTGAACGCAAGGCCCTTTTTGACGGGATAGGTAAAGGCGTCGATGGTCGGCGGATTCTGCTTTGGTCGGCACACCCGATCGAACAAAATGTAATCAGCAAATATGGCGTTGGCGGGGCAATTAGCGGGGAGAGCGTGGCGCCAGCCCAGTTCGGAGCCTATTTCAACGACGGCACTGGCGCCAAAATGGACTATTACGTCCGGCGGACAGTTCAGCTCGTCGAGGAATGCACCGGCACTGAGTACGGACAGGTCAAGGTGCGTGTCACGAGCACTAACACGGCTCCGGTAGACGCTGCGACTTCCTTACCTTCCTATGTCACCGCCGGTGGCGCATTCGGGGTGGCAGCCGGCTCTGTCCAAACAAACGTAATTGCTTACGGCCCGGCGCAGGCCAACGTGGAAACAGCCTCGGTGGACGGCAGGAAGACGGACTTCGCCGCCCATCACCACGCCAATAGACCCGTGGGAACAGTAACCGTCACCCTTGCACCGGGCCAGAGCAGCACCGTAGAGCTGACCTTCGGCAAAATTGTTCAGCACGGCGAACCTAACCTGGTTGTCACACCCACTGTCCAGCCTGTCAAAGATGTAGTACTTCCCACCGCGAATGCAGCATGCGATTAGTGAAAGTAAACCCTCAGCAAACGGTTCGTAAAGCAACTTGATTCACTTTGGTCACACGCGTTTTGAGTGCTAGTGTCTGCATGGGCTTATCAAATGAGATTTCAACCTGCTGCCACTCGGGGGACCCGGAAATCTCCACAATCGCGTGACACTCGTATATACGGTCTCAGGGGGACACATGAAGAAAACACTTGCAGCGATCACACTCGCGGGCTCCATCGCACTAATCGGCGCAGTTCCGGCCATGGCAACCAACAACAGGTACCCGGCTCCGCCCGCCAACTCCGCCGTTTCTGATGGCACCGTGGGCCCGGGCGAGCGGTTCGTCTTCCGCGGCAATGGCTTCAAGGCCGGCGAAGGACTCATCATCAAGGTCACACCCGGCGGCAGGCCGTCATCGAACGGCGCCAGCGTCAACGGCCGTGGCATGAGCGTTTCCGCCAAGATCACTCTGCCGCTGGCACCGCAGGAGTTGTCCACCAGCGCAGATACCAGTGGCGCCTTCTCATTCCCGGTCACGATCAGCGAGACCGGCGTTTACACCCTCACCGCAACCGGTTTGGAGTCCGGAGTTACCGCCAGCTCGAGCATCACGGTGCAGGGTGCCGCCGTAAATGCAGCCTCCAGCACGACCGGCGGACTTGCGGACACCGGTGCTGATTCCAACCTGATGATCTGGTCGCTGGTGGGTGCAGGTGCTCTTGCCGCCGGCATTACCTCCGTTGTAGTCGTTCGTCGCCGCGCCAAGGCTGACGTCGCGGCCTAAGCGCCAGCCAACAAGCATCCAATAGGGTGGTGGTCTCCGGGATACCGGGGACCACCACCCTTTGCTATGAGGTTCCTAAGGAGCACATGAGGGCCATGTCCACGCCACGCGTCTGGCGAATTGTGCTGGCAGGCTTTCTGGCCGTCCTGGCGCTGGTTGGCTTTTGGCCCAGCCCGGTGGACCAGCCAGTGCAGGGACAGGTTGCCGGTTTCCTGTTTTTCATCCACACCCTCGGTGTACCGGGGTGGATTGGTTACGGGTTCGTTGAAGCGTCCGCCAATGTGGCGCTCTTTGTACCCCTCGGCGTCCTGGCGGCACTGGCCTTCCCGCAGAAACCGTGGTGGCAGATCGGTGCCTTTGGGTTGCTGGTCTCTGGCGTCATGGAGTTCGGCCAGCTGCTCTTTCTTCACAGCCGCTTCCCCAGCCCGCTGGACCTTGTCACGAACACCGCAGGATGCCTCGTGGGATTCCTATTGGCAACGCTCTTTCTCCGCCCGCAGACGGGCGCGACGGTCAGCTGACGAAGGTCTTCATCCAGGTCTTGAGCTCCTCGCCGAATTCCACCCGTTCCGAGGCGATGGAGATGACTGCTTTCAGGTAGCTCAGCTTGTCGCCGGTGTCATAGCGGCGGCCCTTGAAGACCACGCCATACACACCACCGCCCTCGCCGTCCGAAGTGGCCAGGGTCTGCAGGGCGTCGGTGAGCTGGATTTCGCCGCCGCGGCCGGGCTCTGTTTCCTCCAGAACATCAAAGACCGCCGGGTGGAGCACATACCGTCCGATCACGGCCAGGTTGGAGGGCGCGTCGGCGATTGAGGGTTTTTCCACCAGCCGGTTGACGCGGACATGGACATCACCGTCAACGGCTGAAACGTTGGCGCAGCCGTACGCGCTGATCTCGGCGGGGTCCACTTCGATCAGGGCGATGACAGAGCCTCCCGTACGGGCCTGCACGTCGATCATGGTGCTCAAAAGCTCGTCCTGCTCGTCGATCAGGTCATCGCCCAGCAGGACGGCGAACGGCTCGTTGCCCACGTGCTGGCGGGCGCAGAGCACGGCGTGTCCCAGCCCTTTGGGGTCGCCCTGGCGGACGTAGTGGAGGGGCCCGAGGGCGGACGCGTGCTGGACGGCATCCAGTTTCTCAAAATCGCCCTTGAGTTCCAGTGCACTTTCCAGGCTGGGTTCACGGTCAAAGTGGTCCTCGAGCGCACGCTTCTGCCGGCCGGTAATCATCAGCAAATCGGTCAGGCCGGCACGGACTGCTTCCTCGACCACGTACTGGATGGCCGGCTGATCCACGACTGGCAGCATTTCCTTCGGCATTGCCTTGGTGGCGGGCAGGAAGCGCGTTCCCAGTCCGGCAGCAGGAATGACAGCTTTAGTTACTGGTTTCCCCAAAGTCATAACCGAACCCTACAAGCGCCTCCTCGAAATGAGAATGGCTTCCACCAAAGACGAGTACCGAGACAACTTGGTCTCGCTTAGTCGGTATTGCGGCGCTGCTAGCCCTTGAAAACCGGCTTCCGTTTCTCCTGGAAGGCCAGGAATCCCTCCGCGTAGTCCTCGGTCTTGCAGAGCCGGGCCTGCTCGGCGTTCTCCTCTTCCATGGACGCCCAGAGGCCGAGCCGCTGGTCCCGGATGTGCGCCACGAGTTCCTTGCTGGCATTGAAGGCGCTGGTGGCGCCGGTGGCTGCCTTGGCCACGATGACGCGCGTGGTCTCCAGCAGCTCGGCCGCGGGCATGGCCCGGCTGAACATCCCATGGGCCACGGCGTCCGCGCCGCTCATGAGCTCGGCCGTGTAGATCAGGTCCAGGGTCCGGTGCATGCCGAGGCGCTCGGTGAAGTACCAGTGGCCGCCCGAATCGAGGGTGGCACCGAGGTTCGCGAACGGGGAGCCGAATTTGGCGTTCTCCGCCACGTAGACCACGTCGGTGGCCAGCAGCAGCCCCAGCCCCACGCCCAGGCAGGCCCCCTGGGCCGCGGCGAAGGTGGGGGCGGGGAACGCGGTCATCTTCTTCAGCAGCGGCTGCAGGAGTCCGCCCAGGTACGCCTGGACGTCGTCCGTCTCCGGCGTCACGCCGGCGATGTCCCGTCCCGCACAGAACGCCCGGCCTTCCCCCCTAAGCAACAGCGCCCGGACCTCCCCGCGTGCGGCGGCGGCAGCGGCGTCGTCGTACGCCTGGGACAAATCCTTCAGGGCCTGCTCGTCCAGCGAGTTGAGCTTGTGCGGGGCGTCAAGGACGATCTCGGCGACGCCGTCGGCGATGGAGAGGGAAATCATGGGGCTCCTGAATTCGTGGCGGGAAGCGGGGTTGGGCTGCTAGACGTCGAAGTCGACGGTGACTTCCGGCGTCGTGGGGTGGGACTGGCAGGTGAGCACGTAGCCCTTGTCCAGTTCGTCCTGCTCCAGCGCGTAGTTCTCGTCCATGGTGACGGCACCGGTGACCACCTTGGCGCGGCAGGTGCCGCAGACGCCGCCGGCACACGCGAACGGTACGTCCGGGCGGACCCGCAGGGCCGCGTTCAGGATCGATTCGCGGGCGTGAGTGGGGCTGGCCACTTCGCCCTGGAGGCCGTCCAGCTTGAAGGTGATCTTGTACGTGGCCTGGGACTCGTCCACAATCACGGGACGGCCGGCGTTGCCCTCGGGGCGGTCCGGCTTGCCGGTGGTGAACAGCTCGAAGCGGATGTGGTCCGGGTTGACGCCACGCTCAGCCAGGGTGTCCCGGCACAGCTGGACGAGCTCGAACGGGCCGCACAGGAACCACTCGTCGACGTCGTCGGCGTGGATGGCGGTCCCCAGCAGGGCCTGCAGCTTCTCCGCGTCGATCCGGCCGCTGAGCAGCGGGGCGATCCGCTGTTCGCGGGAGAGCACATGGTGCAGGGCCAGCCGTGCCGGGTACTTGTCCTTCAGGTCGGCGAGTTCCTCGAGGAACATCACGTCCATGGCAGCTTTGTTGGCATAGACGAGGTCGAAGCGGGTTTCCGGGTGCGCCGCGAGCAGCGTACGGGCGATCGCGATGACCGGGGTGATGCCGGAACCGGCGGCGATCGCGACGAAGGAGCCGGGCTCCCCCGCCAGCTCTTCCGGATGGTTCATCGAGTTCATCAGGTTCTGCTCTTTGCCGTCCCGGCCGTGCTTGGACACGAACGCGCCCATGGGGCTCATCACGTCCAGGACGTCTCCTGCCTTGAGCTCGGCGTTCGCCCAGGTGGAGAACTGGCCGCCCAGGTCCTTCTTGATCGCGACCCGGATCTCGCTGCTGCCGTCGGCGAAGCTCCGCGGTTCGGCGCAGATCGAGTAGCTGCGCCGGATTTCCTTCGGCTCGCCGGTCTCATCGGGCAGGGTGGTGCGCAGCGCGACGTACTGGCCGGGGAGGTAATCGAACTGGCCGGCGAGCTCGGCCGGAACGCCGAAGGTCACCTCGATCGCGTCATCGGTGAGCCGGCGGACCTCGTCCACGGCCAGCGGGTGGAAGGACGCGCGGCGGCGGCCGGTGGCTGCAGCCGTTTCAGCGGCAGTCTGGCGGACAACAGTCATGGGAGCACCTGTTCCTTACAAAACTTTGAAGTAGTCGAACGGTTCCTTGCAGTCCTGGCAGACGTACAGCGCCTTGCAGGAGGTGGAACCGAAGCGGGTGAGTTCCTTGGTGTTCAGCGAGGAACACTGCGGGCATTTGACGGCGAGGGACAGCCGGACCGGACCGGCGTGCCGGACGGCGGCCGAGTGGCCGGAGGGCGGGGCGATGCCGTACTCCTGCAGCTTGGCCTTGCCGGACTCGGTCATCCAGTCCGTGGTCCAGGCCGGGGAGAGCACCAGTTCCACGCGGACTTGGGGGTAGCCGGCATTCTGGAACGCGGCCGTGAGGTCGTCACGGATGGCGTCCATCGCGGGGCAGCCGGAGTAGGTCGGCGTGATGGTGACCTGGACCGCGGGAACGTCCCCGCCGTCGTCGAACAGCTGGACGTTCCGGAGAATGCCCAGGTCCGCCACCGTGAGGACCGGGATTTCCGGATCGCAGACCGTGGCCGCGATGTCCCAGGCCTGCTGCTCGGCCGTCTTGGTGTCCATCTCAGGCATGGTTACCAGCTTGCTCCGGGGTACTCGCGGGCGAGCACCTGCATTTCGGCGAGGAGGTAGCCGAGGTGTTCGGAGTGCAGTCCCCTGCGTCCGCCGCCGGGCGCGGGCGCGACCTTGGGAACGTCAAGTTCGGCTGCGGCGAGGACCTCGCCGGTCAGCCGATCGAAGTCGGCACGCAGGCTGGAGGGCTCGACGGCGGCACCGGCCGCGGCAAGGCGGGCGGTGAGTTCGTCGTCGCGGAACAGTTCGTCCACGTAGGGCCAGATGACCTTGAAGCCGTGGACCATCTTCTCGCGGGACTCGTCCGTGCCCTGGGCCAGCCGCAGCACCCACTGCGCGCTGTGGTCGCGGTGGTAGTCCACTTCCTTGACGGCCTTGGCGGCGATCCCGGCCAGAGTGGCGTCGGTGGACTCCACCAGGCGGCGGTAGAGCTCGAACTGGTAGTAGCTCACCACGAACTGGCGGGCGATGGTGACGGCAAAGTCGCCATTGGGGAGTTCGAAGATCTCGACTGAACGGAATTCGGGCTCGCGGCGGAAGTAGGCGAGGTCATCCTCGCTCCGGCCGTCGAGTCCCCCGGCGTAGCTCAGGAAGGAGCGGGCGTGGCCCAGCTGGTCCAAGGCGATGTTGCCGAGGGCGATGTCCTCCTCGAGCTCCGGGGCGCGGGAGATCCAGTGGCCCAGGCGCTGGGCGAGAACCAGGGCGTCATCGCCCAGGCGCAGGGCGAACTCGGCGACGTCCTCGCTCGGCTTCGCGGTGCCGTGGCTGACGGCCAGGGCGATGTCCTCCGGGCGGAGCGCGTTGCCGGGCGTGATGCGGGTGGCGCTGGCCGTGGCCTCGCCGCTGCCGCTGGCTGCCTTGACGCCGACGGAGAGGTCCCCGTGGCCGGACGTTTCTGCTGCGGGGGCCGTAGCCGCCGCAGTTTCGGGTGAGGTGCTCACAGGTGCTTCACGCCCTCGCTCTTGGTGTAATACGTCGCATGCCGGTAATCCTTGCCCTGGGGCGACTCGAAGAACGAGCCCTTCGCGTCCGGATCGCTCGAGGCGATCGCGTCAGCCGGGACAACCCAGATGGACACACCCTCATTGCGGCGGGTGTAGAGGTCACGGGCGTTGCGCAGGGCCATGGCGGCGTCCGGTGCGTGCAGGGAGCCGGCGTGGACGTGGGAGAGACCGCGGCTGGAGCGGACAAACACTTCCCAGATGGGCCAGACGTTTCCTGCGTGCGGTTCGGGGGTTGTCATGCTGCGGATTCCTTTTCTGCTTGCTTGCGGCTCTGCTTTTCCGCGTAGGCGGCGGCGGCTTCGCGGACCCAGGTGCCGTTGTGGTGTGCCTCGCGGCGCCGTTCCAGGCGCTGGGCGTTGCAGGGGCCGCGGCCGGCGAGGACTTCGTGGAATTCGTCCCAGTCCAGCGGACCGTGCTCCCATTTTTTGGTGTCTTCGTTGAAGCGGATGTCCTTGTCCGGGAGGGTGAGCTCAAGGACCTTGACCTGCTCCATCATCATGCCGACGAAGCGGTTGCGCAGTTCGTCGTTGCTGAAGCGCTTGATGTTCCAGGCCATGGACTGCTTGGAGTTGGGCGAGTCGTCATCCGGCGGGCCGAACATCATCAGGGCCGGGGCGTACCAGCGGTTCACCGCGTCCTGGGCCATCTGCTTCTGCTCGGGGGTGCCGTGGGAGAGTTCCAGCAGGATCTCGAAGCCCTGGCGCTGGTGGAAGGATTCTTCCTTGCAGACGCGGACCATGGCGCGGCCGTACGGGCCGAAAGAGGCGCGGCAGAGCGGCACCTGGTTGGCGATAGCGGCGCCGTCGACCATCCAGCCGATGGCGCCCATGTCCGCCCATGTGCGGGCGGGGTAGTTGAAGATGGAGGAGTACTTGGCCTTGCCGTCCATCAGGTCCTGCATCATCTGGTCGCGCGGCTGGCCGAGGGTCTCGGCGGCGGAGTACAGGTACAGCCCGTGGCCGGCCTCGTCCTGGACCTTGGCCATCAGGATGGCCTTGCGCTTGAGGCTGGGGGCGCGGGAGATCCAGTTGGCTTCCGGCTGCATGCCGATGATCTCCGAGTGCGCGTGCTGCGAGATCTGGCGCAGCAGGGTCTTGCGGTATGCCGGGGGCATCCAGTCGCGGGGTTCGATCCGCGAGTCATCCGCCATGACTTTGTCGAAGTATGCCTGGCCTTCAGCGTCACGCCGGGCCGCATCTTCGAGGCTCTGTTCGTGCCGTGCCGATGTTGGCTCTCCGGGCACTGACTGCAGGGTCTGCGCTGCCATGGTTGCTCCTATGCATTTCCGATAAATAATTACCGACCGTTCGTTCAGGATATGCGGAAGGCGGGAGATGCGTCAAGCACCGGGACGAGATGCGGCGCGGGGGCGCGGATCGCCGGTGGTAGCTTGAACTCGTGAATATCGGCGCGGGCAGGAAGCTCCCCCTCTGGGCCTCCGTGGCCCTGAACATGCTCATCGCCCTGGTAGCCGTGTCCCTGGTCCAGGGGTTCCTGGTGAAGGCCTACCGCATCCCGTCCGGGTCGATGGAGCCGACCCTGCAGGGGTCAGCGGACGGCGGCGACAGAATCCTGGTGAACCGGCTGGCCTATCTTGGTTCCGGGCCGGGCACCGGGGACATCGTGGTGTTCACCCGGCCGGAGAGCTGGCAGGCGGAATCGGCAGTGCCGCGCAGCGGCGGGATTGCCTCGCTGGCCCGTTCCTTCGGCGACGTGACCGGGATCGGCCCGTCCAACGAGCGGTTCCTGGTCAAGCGGGTGGTTGCGAGCGGCGGCCAAACCATCAGCTGCTGCGGAGACGACGGCAAAGTGCGGATCGACGGCCAGCCCTTGGACGAGCCTTACCTTTTCGAGGATCTGCCGTTTGTGGCAGGCAGCCTCGACTGCCAATCCAGCGCCCGCTCGCTCCGGTGCGTTCCCGACTTCACGGTCCCCGAGGGCGAACTGGTAGTGCTGGGCGACCACCGGTCCAACTCGGTGGATTCCGCCATCAACTGCCGAAGCTACACGGATGAGGTCGTGGACTGTGTCCGGACGATTGAGTCCTCGGCCGTCGTCGGGCAGGTGGCGGGAAGATTTTGGCCGCTGAACCGCGTTGGCGGCGTGGGCTGACTTCCTCTTATGAAAGAAATATCCCCTCGAAGCGGCCGGCTTCGAGGGGATATTTTCATTGCTAGCGGACAGGCACCGGCTCCTGCTCGCGGGACTGATATTCGGTGTAGTAGCGGTACGAGCCCGCGCCGGTGGTGGGCACGCGGTTGAGGATCGTGCCCAGGACCTTGCCGTTGACCCGACCAAGGTTGCCAAGGGACTTGCCCAGCTCCTCGTCAGTGGTCCTCCCGGCCCGGACGACGACGATTGCTCCGTCGGCAATTCGAGTGAGGACCGCGGCATCCGTGACGGGGAGCAAGGGCGGCGCGTCGACCAGCACGATGGCTTCCTGGGCAAGTGCTTTGAGCAGGGTTTTCATGGCCTGCGAACCCAGCAGCTCGCTGGGGTTCGGCGGGATCCGGCCGGATCCGAGCACGCGCAGGTTGGGCATCGCACTCCATTCCTGCAGCACGTCCTCCAGCTCGGCATGGCCGCTCAGGACATCGGTGACACCGACACCGGGGATCAGGTTGAAAACGTCAACCAGGGTGGGGCGGCGCAGATCGCCGTCGACGACCACGACGTTCTCGCCGGCGGCAGCCATGGTGACGGCCAGGTTGGCGGTCACCGTTGACTTGCCCTCGGCCGGAACGGAGCTGGTCACCACAATGATCCGCGGGGGATTGTCGACGTCGACATACTGGAGATTTGTCCGCAGCTCCCGCAGGGCTTCGGTGATGGCATGCGAGCTTTCGCCGGACGCGAGCGGGCTGAACCCGTCGTCCAGCACGGTGCTTTTCCCGTCGAGGCGGTGATCCACCGGGAGTGTACCCAGCACGGGCACCCCAAACCGGCGTTCGATCGCGGTTGCACTGCGGAGCCGGCGGTCCAGGTGGTGGCGGAGCATGGCGTAGAGGATTCCCAAGGCCAGTCCGGCCAGCGCTCCGATCGCGAGGGTGAGCTTGACGTTCGGGGAGGTCGGCGCCGTCGGCAGGGGGGCTTCGCCCAGCGGAACCACGCGGATGACCGGAACGGGGACGACATCCGAGCCCTCGACGGCGGGGAGACTTTCCATCTCCTTGACCTGCTCGGCCAGCCCCTTCACCCAGGCATCCGCGACGCGTTGGGCGGTGGCGGGATCCGTGGACGTGGCGGTGACGGCAATCTGGGCGCTTTCCTTCGGCACAACCACAGAGACGGACCCCAGTAGGGCGTCGGGTGAGGATGAGAGTCCGAGTGAGGCGACGACCCGTTCGGCCACCAACCTGGACTTTGCCACAGACTCGTACTTCGTGGCCTTGGTCTGGGCCAGGTTTTCGCTCATGAGGGAAAGGCTGAGGTCATCCGAGCCGCCCGCCACCACTATCCCGGTGGACTGTGCGGCGTAAATCTTCGGCTGCAAGAGGGTCCAACAGAAAGCGAGCACGGTCAGGGCGAGGGTGAACGCCAGAATGCCCTTCCAGCGCGCCCGCGCAATGCGCAGGTAGTCCTCCAGCGCAAGTCCCGCCGACGCCTGCCCATTGTTATCGGCCGTTTCAAAACCACTCACGCTAAGGTCCTCTCCCCCGTGCCTGGCCCCAGCGACCCACACGAAAATTTACTGTACGGTACGGTGACCGCGTTGGTGTGAAATTTAACCGCGTTAGCCACGGACGAGTAATCCCCGGCCGACGAGGCCGTCAACGGCCGCATCCAGCAGCGCTTCATAGCCGTCAGGCAGTCCATGAACGGCCTCGATCCGGTCCGCCAAAGTCTGCATCGAGACTGGACGCTGCGCCGACTGCCAGATGAAGGGCCCGATGCCGCTGAGCCTGGTGAGTTCGGCTTCCGTCAGGACCAGCAGGTCCTCACCGATCGCTACTGCGTCAACGGCCGCGACTGCCTGCAGCCAGCCGGCGGGGATTGGTTCAGATGCAGGCGTCGCTTTCGGTTCCACCATTGCGGGCGACCATGCCCTGCTGGATTCCGCAGGGGTGACCGGCTCCGTCGAGAAGAGCGGCGTCAGGCTGTCCTTCAGGTCAGCCGCTTCTGAATAGCTGACACGAAACACTCCGCCCACGCTGTCGATCAGCTGGCAGAGGGACTGAAGCGGCTGGACCACGGCGGCCTGAGAGGATGTGTCCGGAACGAGTGCAAGGACGGCCTCCACCATAGGGACCGGCTCAATGACGGGCAGCTGGTAGTCCCCGCCGACAACCCTATCGAGCAGAGCGATGGCCCTGAGACAGGGATTCGCAGGCGCGTCCAGCAGGCCCAACTCGTCCGGGCCTACTTGCAGTTTGGCTGCGCCGGGCGCTGCCTGCTTGACGGACAGCGGCTTCGGATAGGGCACAACGGTCCCATCAGCGCGGATCGCGACGGTTTCGTCGGTTATATAGCCGAACTTCCGGGCGAGCTGCGACGAAGCCGTGGTCTTGCCGGTACCGGATTTTGCCACCAGGGCAACGACGGAACCTTCCAGATCGGCGACGCCACAAGCATGGAGCATTGTCAGCTCCCCGGCACGTTCGAGGATGGCAGCGATAGTCACTTCCGAGGTCACGGCTTCGGCCAAGCCCTCAAACGTATCCGAGCCAAGGTGCCTCACACCCTCATTGGGCAGCTTCGAGTGAAAGTAGAGCGACGCCGTAAAGGGCAGACTTGATGTGCCAGGTTCCGCTTCCGGTGCAATGGGGCGACGATCGCCGAGGCAACGGCTCCAGGCCTTCGACATTGACTGCCGCTGGGCCGTGGTAACTCCTGGACCCCAGTAAACAGCGAAGCTGGTGCCCAACACATCGACGTCCAGATCGCTCGAGACGATCAATTGATTTCACCAATTCCGGCATGCGCTCGGGGATTTATTCCGCCCGCCAGTAAGTACGTCCGCTTCGAGACACGCGCAGACATGTCACTCCCAACTCAATCCCCAGTAATTCGCTCATGGCCATTAGATCACTTCTGGAATGCAGTCCGAAGCGGTGCGCCGGCGGGCAAGCATTCCCTCTTAGCCCAAGGAAAGAGTTGTGGGGCCAAGGGTCAGTACGCGTCCGCCGGGAAACTTGAGGAGGATCGTCATGGAGCCCGTGCCGTTGGGCGTGGACGCCGCGAAGTTGAAGGCCATGGCGAAGGCCAACGACCCATTGGGGGCGATCGTAGTCGAATTGGTCAAGAAGGAGGCCCGATAGCCTGTGGTGTTGTCACTGTCGGCAAAAAGAGCGATCGGCAGCCCCGCGCTGGTGAGCGTGTAGACGCTGAGGTCCGGACCCCCAGTCGAAGGCGTGATGATTATTGTGCCGGAGATTGCGCCCGTGATGGAGCCAGTAACCGAGTTCTTGATGGAGAAGCCCGTCGGGCCATTTCCATTCTTATTGTTGGACGGAGATCCTTCGCTACCGCGCAAGTGGTACTTAATTTTGCCCGTCGCTGAAGTGAACGCAGCCGTCGCCTTCAGCTCGGACGCCGCAGCGGCCGGCGCGGCAATAGCTGCCGCGATAACGGGCACACTCCACGCGGCGCCCTTAACAACGGCACGGCGGTCGAAACTGGCCTTCGGCGCAGCCAAGGTCTTGATCTCCGACATCTTTTCCCCAAGTTCTAATCCGGCGGAGGCTTACCCAATCGGGGTGACCTCGTGCCGCGCATTCGGCGACCTCTGACGACTGTACGCAGAAAAGCATGAATCTTCAATATCAAGATGCTTTATTTTCGAGAACGACAGAAACCGGGCCTATCTCGCCGCGGAGGTGTGAATGCGCCGTCGCGGCTAGACTCGGAAACCACGCCGCGGCACGAGCCTCGCTCATGGAAGTTGGAAAAACCTTGGAAACGCCCCGACCCGTCCGGATCCTGACGGTCTGCACCGGCAACATCTGCCGCTCCCCGGTGGCCGAGCGCCTGCTGCAGGCGGGCCTGGACCAGGTGCAGCCCGGCGCCTTCGAGGTGCGCAGCGCCGGTACGCACGCCATGGTGGGCGATCCAATCCAGCCGCTCTCAGCGGACATCATCAGGACCTTCGGCGGGACCCCGGACGGCTTCGCGGCCAGGCAGCTGACGCCCCGGATCCTCCGGGAGTCCGACCTGGTGCTGGCGATGACCGCCAAACACCGCGGCGCCGTGATGCAGCTGGACGCCTCGCTGCTGAAACGGACCTTCACGATCCGCGAATTTGCCCGGATGCTGCAAGTCCTGGAACAGCGCGACGCGCCGGCCGCCGTCGTCGACGTTCCCGCGTTCTGGCGGGAACTGCCCGCCCGGGCGGGGTCCGTGCGGCACCTGGCGCTGGCCCCGGACGCCGCCGACAACGACGTGGTGGACCCCTACCGGCGCGGGCCCGAGCTGTACCACCAGATGGAGGACGAGCTCGCCCCGGCCATCCTCACCATCCTGCGGTTCGCCCGCGAACACAGCTGATTTTCTGGGCTCTGCGCCGCAGCATCTTTTAAGCGTGCGCGGTGGTAGTGTCCGGCCATGGGAACGTCGCCGGAACCAGTAGGACCAGCCGCCGGCTCAGCCGCGGCACCGGGCGGAATGCACCGCCGCAGAACAATCGCCGTCGCCATCATTGCCGGGCTGGTGGTCCTCGCCGTCGCCGCCGCGGCCTTCCTGCTGAACCGGCCGCGCACCGAAACCGCGGCACCGGTGGAAACCTCCGCCCCGGCGCCGGGGACGGCCACGCCCGAACCCACCCCCACCCCGACGCCGACGCCTGATCCGCCGCCCACCGCACTGAACATCCTGCTGGTGGGCAGCGACAGCCGGATCAACGCCCGGGCCACCGCGGCCTCCGGCGCACCCTCCGACCAGCGCGGGGACGCCTTGGTCTTCATCCATCTCCCGGCCGACCGCCAGAGCGTCTACGGCATCTCCATCATGCGCGACCTGTGGGTGAACATCCCCGGCTACGGCGGGGCCAAGGTCAACGCCGCGCTGGAACTCGGCGGGGTGCCCCTGATGACGCAGACCGTGGAAGCCCTGCTGGGCCAGCACATCGACCACACCGTGATGCTGGACTTCCAGGGCTTCGCCGCCATGACCGACGCCCTCGGCGGGGTCGACGTCGACATCAAGCAGGCCTTTCAGGGCACGGTCGATGACTACGTGTATTTTCCCGCCGGCGTGAACCGGCTCAACGGGCTGCAGGCCCTGGCCTTCGTCCGCGAGCGCCACGCCTTCGCCGACGGCGACTACCAGCGGGTCCGCAACCAGCAGACCTTCCTGAAGGCCCTGATGGCCAAGCTGGCGGCCGAAGGCGCTCTGTCGGACAAGAACACCGTGAAGCAGCTGGTCTCGACAGTCCTCCCCCACGTCACGGTGTCCCCCGGGCTGAACCTGGAGACGCTGGAACACCTCGCCTTCAGCCTGCGCGGCACGCCCCCCGGCAGCGCCGTGTTCTTCACGCTTCCCACCGCCGGCACCGGCACCGCGTACGGCCAGTCGGTGGTCTTCCAGAACCCCGCCGCCACCGCCGCCGTGTCCGCCGCGCTGTCCACCGGGTCCCTGCCCGACTACGTCGCCGCGAACGGGCTGCAGAACGGCAACTGACGCGCCGCGCGGGCGGTGACAGGCCCGCCGACGGCGCGGCCCGGCCGGTGGCTTACTCCCGTTGCCCTGACGGTAGATTGGAGCCATGACCCAGACTCCTGTGCAGCCGTTCCCGCAGCCTCCCGTGGCCAAGAAAATCCCCGCCCTCCGCACGCACCACGGTGATGCCTTCGAGGACAACTACGAGTGGCTGCGGGACAAGGAATCCGCCGAGGTCGTGGAGCTGCTCAAGGCCGAGAACGCCTACCAGGAGGCGGTGACCGCGCACCAGGCGCCGCTGCGCGAGGCCATCTTCCAGGAGATCAAGGGCCGCACCCAGGAGACGGACCTCTCCGTGCCGCACCGCAAGGACGGCTGGTGGTACTACACCCGCTCGGTGGAGGGCAAGGAATACGGGATCCAGTGCCGCGTCCGCGCCCAGGACACCGGGGACCGCGTCGCCGACTGGACCCCGCCCGCCGTCGAGGTCGGCGTCGACATTCCGGCCGAGGAAATCCTGCTGGACTGCAACGTCGAGGCCGAGGGCAAGCCGTTCTTCGCCGTCGGCGGCGCCGCCGTGACCATCGACGGGAACCTCTACGCCTACGCCGTGGACAACGCCGGCGACGAGCGGTTCACGCTGCGGATCAAGGACCTGCGCACCGGGGAACTGCTGCCCGACGTGATCGAGAACGTCTTCTACGGCATCTCCTTCTCCCCCGACGGCACCCGGATCTTCTACACCGTGGTGGACGACGCCTGGCGGCCCTACCAGGTCAAGGCCCACGTGCTCGGCACACCCGTCGCGGAGGACGAGCTGATCTACCAGGAGGACGACGTCGCCATGTGGCTGGGCTTCGAGCTCTCTGGCGACCGGCGCCACCTGGTCCTGGGCATCGGCTGCTCGGAGTTCAGCGAGACCCGGCTGCTGCGCTTCGACGCGCTCGACGCCGGACTGCGCACCGTGATCTCCCGGGACGAGCGCATCCTCTATGAGGCGGAGCCGTTCCTGCTGGCGGACGCCTCGGGGGCCCAGGCCGAGGCCATCGTCCTGACCCACAACAAGGACGCCATCAACTCCATGGTCTCGCTGGTGGACCCGGCCGAGCTCACCAAGCCGCTCGCCGAGCAGCACTGGACCACCGTCGTCGAGCATTCCGAGCGGGTGCGCGTCAACGGCGCCGGCGTCACCTCCACGCATCTGGTGGTCTCCATCCGCAAGGACACGATCGAGCGCGTGCAGGTCCTGCCGCTGGCCGGGCTGGGAACGCCGGAGCAGGGCGAGCCGGTGGAGCCCGCCTTCGAGGAGGAGCTCTACACCGCGGGCGTCGCCGGTTCCGACTACGAGGCCCCCGTGATCCGGATGGGCTACACCTCCTACTTCACGCCGTCCCGGGTCTACGACTTTGTGCTGCCCACCGCGGAACGGCCCGCCGGCGAACTGCTGCTGCGCAAGGAAAGCCCGGTGCTCGGCGGCTACTCCCCCGCGGACTATGTCGCCACCCGCGAGTGGGCCGAGGCGGCCGACGGGACCCGGATCCCGCTGTCCGTGCTGCGCCACGCCTCGGTGAAGCAGGATTCGACGGCGGCCGGGCTGGTGTACGGCTACGGCTCCTACGAGCTGAGCATGGACCCCGGCTTCGGGATCCCGCGCCTGTCCCTGCTGGACCGGGGCATTGTATTCGTGATCGCCCACATCCGCGGCGGCGGGGAACTGGGCCGGCACTGGTACGACACCGGCAAGAAGCTGCAGAAGAAGAACACCTTCACAGACTTCATCGCGGCCTCCGACTGGCTGGCGCAGTCCGGCTGGGTGGACCCGGCCCGGATCGCGGCCATGGGCGGCTCGGCCGGCGGCCTGCTGATGGGCGCCGTCGCCAACCTGGCACCGGAGAAGTACGCGGCGATCGTGGCCGCCGTCCCGTTCGTCGACGCCCTGACCACCATCCTGGATCCGGAACTGCCGCTTTCGGCACTGGAATGGGAGGAATGGGGCAACCCGATCACCGACCGCGCCGTGTACGAGTACATGAAGTCCTACACGCCGTACGAGAACGTCCGCGCCGTGGCATACCCCAAGATCGCGGCGGTCACCTCGTTTAACGACACGCGGGTGCTCTATGTGGAGCCCGCGAAGTGGGTGCAGCGGCTGCGCGAACTCAACACCGGCAGCGAGCCGATCGTGATGAAGATCGAGATGGAAGGCGGCCACGGCGGCGCCTCCGGCCGCTACGTGCAGTGGAAGGAACGCGCCTGGGACTACGCCTTCGTCGCCGACTCCCTGGGCGCCACCGAGCTGCTGCCGGGCGCCGGGGTTAAGTAGTCTTCCTTCGATCGAGTGCTCCGTAACCTCCCTTTTGAGCCCGGATAAGGGCGGTTACGGAGCAGCGGATGGTGCGGGCGCCGGGGTTAAGTAGTCGCGAGCGCGGGGCCTGGCTGAAGTGGTCGGGTGGTCCGCGTGGCCGGCAGGGGACGATCGTGACGACGTTCCTGCCCAGTTGCCCGATGCCGCAGCCCGGTTCAACCACAAGAAACCACGGGATTCCGGGGTTGGTGCCGGCCCGGGGAGAAGCAACTGGGCGGGAACGGCGGCGGCTCGCCCATTCGCTGCTCGCGGACCGGTGAAGACTGTCGTTGCCGATGCTCTGGTTCCCGTTTCCGGTGAGGCTCCCGTCCCGCGCCACAACCGCTGCAGTACAGCGGCTTTTCTTGTTGACGCCGACTGTGGCCGGCGGGAAACTGTGAGCGTGGGTGGGGTTTCCGTGTGGAGGGAGCCTCAGATGACACGGCAAGACCTCCGGCCTGACCTTGCCTGAGGACAATGACCGTTGCAATGTCGCGCTGGCCTTCCACGTCCGCCGGGGCGAGATTATCGGCGTCGACGTCGGCGGCCGCTCCACACCGGGCCGGCCGCCCGGGCTGGAGCGGAGCGAGGCAGGGAAATGAAGAGCCGGTATGACGTGGCCATCGTTGGTGCGGGCAGTGCAGGCTGCGTGCTGGCTTCGCGGCTGAGCGAGGATGCAGCCCGCCAGGTCGTGCTGTTCGAAGCCGGGCCGGACTACCTGCCGGGCATGCTTCCGCCCGATCTCGCTGACGGCATCCACGGCACGAGCACGGCCTCACACGACTGGGGGCTCCACGGGACGGGTGTCGCCGGCGGCCCTCCGCTGGCCCTGCCGCAGGGGCGCGTGACCGGGGGATCCTCTGCCGTCAACGCCACCTTCGCGGTGCGCGGGCATCCTGCCGACTACGACGGCTGGGCACTGCCCGGATGGACATTCGAGGACGTGCTGCCGTCTTTCCGCCGCCTCGAACATGACCTGGACTTCGGTTCCTCGCCCTATCACGGAACCGATGGACCGGTGCCGATCCGCCGGTACCGGGGTGATGAATGCTCCGAGCTCACGCTCGCGATGGAGGGCGCCATAGCGAGCGTGGGGATCCCGCGCATTCCGGACCACAACGCCCCGGGCGCCGTCGGGGTGTCAGGGCTGCCGGTCAACTGTGTGCGTGGTCTCCGCGTCAGCACCGCGCAGGCCTATCTGGATCCCGTCCGTTCCCGGCCCAATCTGACGATCCGCGCGGACTCACCGGTCGCCGAGATCGTGGTCGGTGGCGGACGCGTGTCGGGAGTCCGGACCACGGACGGCCAGATCACTGCAGCCGATGAAGTGATTGTCTGCGCCGGCGCTTACCATTCCCCCGCGCTGCTCATCCGCTCCGGCATCGGACCCGCCGCGGACATTACCGCGCTGGGCAGGTCCGTGACGATGGACCTGCCCGGTGTGGGAAACAACCTCGCCGACCACCCGTGGGTGGCCCTTGAACTGCCCTGTCTCGAGCCGCAGGGAGACCCTCCAATTTTCCAGGTGCTGGCGACAGCCCGGAGCAGCCGGAGTTCCGCAGCCGATCCCCCGGACCTCCAGTTCATGGTGTGCGGACCCTACCGGCTGGAGAACGGCTACCACTGCCTGCTGGCCGCAGCCCTGCTGAAGCCGGCCTCACGCGGACAGGTCCGGCTGCTCGCACTCGATCCGGTCACCGCACCCGCCATCGACCTCGGTTACTTCCGTGACCCGGTCGACGTCGACCGGCTTGCAGAGGGCCTGCAGATCGCGAAAGCTGCCGTGGCCCACCCCGACCTGGCCCGGCTCACCCGCGGGCCCCGGCCCGCGCCCCGACAGGACCTGGCCGACGACGCCGCCGTCCGCGACTGGATCAAGGCCACCGCCACGACGTACCACCACCCGGTCGGCACCTGTGCGATGGGAACGGACCCCGGTGCCGGCGCCGTCGTCGACACCTCGGGACGGGTCCACGGAGTACCGGGTCTCTCGGTCGTCGACGCCTCAATCATTCCCGGACCGCTTTCGGCCAACACCAACATCCCCACCATCATGGCCGCCGAACACGTCGCGGCCCGGCGCCGCGGGGATGGGTCGGGACCGTGAAGCCGACGGGATCCACCGCCAAATGGGTGCAGCGGCTGCGCGAACTCAACACCGGCAGCGAGCCGATCGTGATGAAGGTCGAGATGGAAGGCCACGGAGCTGCTGGCGGGCGCCGGGGTTAAGTAGCGCGCGCCCCGGCTCGAGGCACCATCGATTGCTGAGCAAGGGCCCTTTTGAGCCCGGATAAGGGCACCTACGGAGCAATCGATGGGCCCGGACGGGGCGGGCGGCGCCGTCGGGCCCGGGCCTCAGCTGATCTTGCGACGGTAGGCAGCGATCGCGAACGCGTAGGCCACCACAAGGATGCCGACGAGCCAGGCGAGGGCGGTCCAGATGTCACTGCCGACCGGTTCCTGGGCGAGCAGGGCCCGGATGCTGTCCACGATGGAGGTCACGGGCTGGTTCTCGGCGAACCATGCCACCGGGCCGGGCATCGAGTCGGTGGGCACGAACGCCGAGCTGATGAACGGCAGGAAAATCAGCGGGTAGCTGAACGCGCTCGCGCCGTCGACGGTCTTCGCCGAAAGCCCGGCGATTACGGCGATCCAGGTCAGTGCGAGGGTGAACAGGATCAGAATGCCGGCGACGGCGAGCCAGGCGGCCACTGTTGCTCCGGCGCGGAACCCCATAATCAGCGCGACGCCAATGACGATCACGACCGAGACCAGGTTCGCAGCCAGGGAGGTGAGCACGTGCGCCCAGAGCACGCTCGACCTCGCGATCGGCATGGACTGAAAGCGCTCGAAGATGCCGCCCTGCATGTCGAGGAACAGCCGGTATGCGGTGTACGCGACGCCGGACGCGATCGTGATGAGCAGGATGCCGGGGAGCATGTAGTTGACGTACGACTCTGTGGATCCGGTGTTGATCGCGCCGCCGAACACGTAGACGAACAGCAGCATCAGCGCGATCGGGGTGACCGCGGTGGTCATGATCGTGTCGGGGCTGCGGAGGACGTGGCGCAGCGAGCGGCCGGTCAGGACGCCGGTGTCGCCGAGGACTTGGGTGGTCATTGGGGTTCCTTTCGTGCCGGGACCGCGCCGCCGCGGTCGGCGTCGTCGGTGCGGTCGGCGCCGTCGTTGGTCTCGCCGGTGTCACCGACGAGGGCGAGGAAGACGTCCTCGAGGGAGGGCTGCTTTTCGACGTATTCGACCTTGGCGGGCGGGAGGAGCTGCTTGAGTTCGGTCAGGGTCCCGTTCTGGATGATTGTGCCCTTGTGCAGGATCGCGATGCGGTCGGCGAGCTGTTCGGCCTCGTCGAGGTACTGCGTGGTGAGCAGCACCGTCGTGCCCTGACCGGCAAGCTGCCTGACGGTCTGCCACACCTCGATGCGCGCCTGGGGGTCGAGCCCCGCCGTCGGTTCATCGAGGAAGATGATCGGCGGGTTCCCGATCAGGCTCATCGCGATGTCGAGTCGGCGTCGCATGCCGCCCGAGTGCGTCGAGGCCTTGCGGTTCCCCGCTTCGGTGAGCGAGAAGCGGGCAAGCAGGCCGTCGGCGATCGCGCCCGGGTTCTTCAGGTGACGCAACCTGGCGACCAGCACGAGGTTCTCCCGGCCGGTGAGCACGTCATCGACCGCGGCGAACTGGCCGGTCAGACTGATCGACTCGCGCACGTCGCCGGGCTGCGCGGCGACGTCGAAGCCGAGGACCGTGGCGGTGCCCGCGTCCGCCTTCAGCAGCGTCGACAGGATCCGCACCAGCGTGGTCTTGCCCGCACCGTTCGAGCCGAGCAACGCGAAGATGCTGCCCGCCCTCACGTCGAAGTCGACGCCCCGCAGCACCTGCAGGTCCTTGAAGGACTTCTCGATGCCCTGCACCCGGATCGCGGGTTCAAAGGCCTGGTCAGTGGTCATGTCCGGTCTCCGTTCCCGGCGCGTTCACGCGTCGTCGCCGGCAGCCTGGTCAATGGCGTCGGTCAGGCGCTTGCGCTCCTTGTTGATCCACTGGCCGTCCGAGTAGTTCCGGATGAAGGTGTCCGCGAACTCCACCGGGTCGTCCCCGACGATGTCGCGGATCGGGGTGCCGTCGACAGCGGCCCGCTCGATCAGGTCCGCGAGGTCCTCGAGCATCTGCATGAGGACCTCGCCCTTGACGATCGACCCGGCGTACATGAAGTAGCGCTCGAGTCCGTCGATCGCGGTCCGGTAGCTCGTGGGCAGCTGTTCCTTGCGGGCCTTGTACCGGCGCCAGCGCTTCTTGTCGTCGAATGAGCCGGTGACCCGCTCGATCCATCCTGCGGCCATGATTACTCTCCTTCTTCCTGCGGGTGGTCAATGTCGTGGCGGAGCTGTTCGATCCGATTTTCGAGGAAGCTCCAGGACCTCCAGAACTCCTCGAGGTACTCGCCGCCCAGTGCGTTCAGCGAATAGACCTTGCGCGGCGGCCCCTTCTCGGACGGGACCTTCACCACGTCCACGAGGCCGCGCTGCTCGATCCTGACCAGCAGCGCGTAAACGGTGCCCTCGACGATGTCGGTGAAGCCCTGCTCGCGCAGCCGCGCCGTGATCTCGTAGCCGTACGCCGGCTGCGCGGCCAGGATCGCGAGGACGATGCCCTCGAGCGTGCCCTTGAGCATCTCGGTCATCTGCTTGCCCATGGAACCCTCCAAAGCTACTCAGTGATGCTGACTACCACTACATAGTAACACTGAATAGCGACCGAGCAAGGGGTGGTTGCGGCGCTGCGCTCCGGGGTCCGGGTTGGCGAAGAGGGTGGGCTGACATAGTCGCGTGAGGCGGGGCGCGCCGGGCTCTGTCCGTGACGACGCTCCAGCCCAGTTGCCCGGTGCCGCAGCCCGTTTCAACCACCAGAAACCACGGGATCCCGGGGGCGGCGCCTGATGCGGCGCGAAGCAACTGGGCGGGAGCGGCGGCGGCCTGCCCAATCGTCACGGATGGCCGCTACGGGACCCCTCAGAGGAGCCCGAATGAGCGCCGACCGCCGAAATGCGCGCGCCGTAGGCGTTCCTTATGCCACCGCGCCGCAGAGTGCCGGCCCCAGGAGGTCGGGCGTCGCCGTGTCATGGCGTCCAGCCTGGAAGAGAACGCTTTCTTCGGTCTCGTCAGCGAAAATGATCCGGCCGGCGTCCTTGAGCGTCACTCCCGTACCCGACCCGGCAACGAGATAGCGGAAGCCGGTTACGGTGACCGTGCCCGTTGCCCAGTTGTAGGTCTGAACGAAATGGGCGTTGACCGTCACCGTCTTGCCGGTATCCAGGTTGACCATGACGTCCGCTGGCGCCGAAACGAACCGCTGAATCCGGATCCTGTTGCCGTCTGCATCGACGAAACGCCGGGCACTCGTGGTCGAGGTTCCTGTGATGCTCGCGTCAAAGTCCCCACAGCTGAACGTGAACGCGTAACTCTCTACGAACGGGCCAAAATTGACTGGTTCGGCCGCAGACGATGCACCGGCTGACGTCAGCACCAGCCCCAAGGCCGCCACCGGGACCGCAAACCTGAAGTGTGTCACGAGCACGCCTTTCCTCGAGTTGGTGCGGCCGCAACGAGACGGCGTCGCGTGCATCCTGTTCCTCGTCCTGGACGGTGTCAATAGCATCCGGAGTCTGCCCGGTTCGGAATCGGTTCGCGGATCCTCGCCGCCCGCCTGCCCGGCGGCACGGCGCGGGGCACCATCGATTGCTGAGTAACGGCCCTTTTGAGCCCGGATAAGGGCACCTACGGAGCAATCGATGGTCCCGGGCCGGGGCCGCATCGGTTAGTAGCGGTGCCGGATGAGGGGTAGCAGCGCCCGCAGGGACCTGCCCTTCAGTGCGCCGAACCAGACCCCGCCGCCGTAGGCCAGGTCGTCCAGCCGGCGGGCAAGTCCGAACCGGACCGGATCAAGGTCCGGGCGGGTGCGGCGGTGTTCGAGGGCGGCGTCGAGGATGCCCGCCAGCAGCACCGCCCGCCGGATGCGGCGGGAATAGACGCTCGCGGCAACTGCCACGGGCCACCAGTGCCGGACCAACAGCGCCATGGTCTGCGACAGTGAGGCGAGGACCCCGGCACCCGTGAGCGCGGCGCTGACCCGCAACGGCCGTTCACTGCGGGTGAGTTTCCGCGCGACCTGCCAGGTGGCGGCAGCCCAAATGACGACCGCCACCGGCAACGACCAGCGGCGCTGAGCCAGGAGCGCGGCGACCACGCCCAGGCTCCACGGCGCGAACACGGCCGGTGCGATGTTCCGGGGATGGCGCACCGACAGCGGATGCGCGGAGCTGCCGTAGAAGGCCTTGCGCGCGAGCCAGTCCCGGGCCGTCTGCCGGTGCTCGTGCCATACCCGGGCCCCGGGCTCGAAACGGATCCGCCAGCCCTGTTCGGCAAGCCGCCAGACGAGGTCCACGTCTTCGCCGGCCCGCATCCCGGGGCTAAATCCCCCGCCCAATGCCGCGACCCGGCCGAGAAGGAAGGCAGCCGGCACCCAGGCCACCGGCGAGCCGGGGCGGACCGTCGCCGGGTGGCTTCCCAGGTCCAGCGACGATTTGGCCTCCTCATAGCGGCCGATCCAGTTCAGCCCGGCGGCATCGGGCAGGCCGAGCACGCGCGGCGCGGCCAGCGCGACCCGCGGATCGGCGAAGTGCCGCAGCAGCGCAGCGGTGGCGCCCGGGTCGAGCACGATGTCGGAGTCGGCGAACGCGACAAAGTCCGTGGTGACGTGTTTGAGCCCCTCATTGCGGGCCCGGGCCGGGCCGCCGTTCTCCGCGAGGGGAATGAACCGGGCGCCGTGCGCCGCGGCGACCTCCATGACCGCCCCGCGGTCCGGAGAGCAGTCGTCGACCACAATCACGGCGGGCCCACGGCTGATGCTCGCGAGCAGGCGGTCCAGGGCCGCCGGCCGGCCGAAGACCGGCACCACAAACGTCACCGCCGCCTCGTCTGCGTCGGGCAGGGAAGCCGGGACGGGGTCGGCCAGGCCCGCTTCGAGCAGGCGGTCCGCGAGCGTCCGCGTCCCGGCGCCCGAGACCGTGACCACCCGGTCCTCGATCATCCGGAGCGCCGCCTGGGCCAGATAGAGCACGCGGGCCGGCGCTCCCCCGATGAGCGCGCGGCCGCCGTCGGCCACCTGCACTTGCCGGTTGAGCCGGACCGCGAACCCGTCAGGAAGGTGGGCCGGCGGCGGGATCACCGGACACCGCCGGCACCCGGATCGCGCAGGCAGCCGCGCTGGTCGACGGACCCGCCGGCAATTCTCCGCAGCACCGAATCGATCATGGAGCCGAGCAGCACCGATCCCTCGGCGGCGCTCGCGCCGGTGGGATCCCCCAGGACGCCCGACGGCGACACCGCCCGCGTCCCGCTCGCCGCCAGGACCGGCAGCAGCTCGCGCATCGGGGCCACGTTCCCCGCCCGCGCGAGGGACATGTCCACCTGCTGCGGGGCGAGGTGCAGCATCAGCGAAGTCTCGGTGTGTCCGGCGTGGGCGTCCCCGTCCGGCACGGCGCACGGCAGCCAGGCGACGCGGTGCTGTTCGGCGATCAGCTGCGGAACCGCCGTCGAGAGCGCCTGGATGTTGCCGCCATGACCGTTGACGAAGATGATCCCGTCAGCCCAGGTGGCCAGCGATCGAACCAACTCGATGAGCACCACCTGCAGCGCCTCGGTCCCGATCGAAACGGTGCCGGGGAACGCCTGGTGCTCCCCGCTCGCACCGTACGGCAGCGCCGGGGCGACGATCAGCGGCGCGGACCCGTCCAGCCCGCGGCACCGTTCGGCGGCACCGCGAGCCACCTCCGCTGAGATGGTGCTGTCGGTCGCGAAGGGCAGGTGCGGCCCGTGCTGCTCGGTCGAGCCGAGCGGAACCAGGACGACGACGTCATCGGAAATCGCGGGCCAGGCCGTCTCGGCCAGCACCCCGGTCATCGCCACCCGCTTTCAGCCGTCACGCTAGGGGAACTTCACCGGGACGGGGGCTCCGAGCGTCCGGGCGAAGGTCGGCGGGATGTAGAGATCCTCCGGCGAGAGCTCGTGGACCGAGGAATGGCCGAGCCCGAGGACGGCGGAGTCCAGCCCGCCGCGCATCAGGTCCAGGACGTTCTCCACCCCGGCCTGGCCGTTGGCGGCGAGCCCCCACAGGTAGGCGCGGCCGATCATCACGGCCCGCGCTCCGAGCGCGAGCGCCTTCGCGACGTCGCTGCCGCGGCGGATGCCGCCGTCGAGCACGATCTCGATCTGGTCGTTGACGACCTCCACGACGGACTGCAGGACCCGGATGGATGCGGGCGTGCCGTCGAGGTTGTTGCCCCCGTGGTTGGAGACGGAGATGGCGGTCACGCCGGCGTCGACCGCGCGCCTGGCGTCGTCAACCCGGGTGACCCCCTTGAGCATAAACGGGCCGCCCCATTCCCGGCGCAGCCATTCGACGTCCTCCCACGACGGCGGCGGCGTCTGCATCCACTCATAGTAGGCGCCGAAAAACGTGGGAGCCTCGCCTCCGGGCGGGGTGAGGTTCGGGGCCGTGAGGTCCGGGATGCGGCCGGCCTTGGCGAAGTCCCAGAGCCACTGGGGGTGCGGCAGGACATTGGGCGCGAACGAGAGCATCGTCTTGAGGCTCATTTTCTCGGGAATCGTGGGGCTCCCCCAGTCCCGCCCGTTGGAGAACGACCAGTCGAGGGTGGCGATGAGTCCTTTCGCTCCGGCCGCCCGGGCGCGGTCCATCCGCTGCAGCATGGCCTCGCGGGTGCCGCTCCAGTACATCTGGAAGAACAGGTTGGGGTTCGCCGCCCCGACGTCCTCGACCGACTTGCTGGCGAAGGAACTCAGCCCCATGATGGTTCCCCGGTTGGCGGCGGCGCGCGCGACGGCGACTTCGCCGTCGGGATGCACGGCCTGCACCCCGGTCGGCGAGATGATCACCGGCAGCGAGATCGGAATGCCCATCACGGTGGTCGACAGGTCCCGCTCCGCCTGGTGGCCGGCGACATGCGGGGCGAAGCCCAGTTCGCCGAAGGCCGCCAGGTTGTCATCGATGGTCAGGCCCTTCTCGGAGCCGGCAACGAGCGCGCCGTAGACGGACGAGGGCAACCGCTTCTTGGCGCGGCGCTGCGCCTCGGCCACAGTCTCGAACCATGCGTTTCTTGCCATTGGATTGACCTTCTCTCTGTTCTTGACCTGGGCTAATTCTGTGTCCCGCCATTCTCTGTCCTGCCCGGCTAGTCCCGGAACAACACGCTAAGGGCGGGGGTGACGTCGCGGTATCCGCGCACCAGCCGGGCTTTGCCGTGTCCGAAGCGGGCGAGATCCCGGGCGAGTTCGCTGTCATGCTCACCGCCGACGTCGAGCAGCACGTCCAGCCGTGGCAGCCGTGCGGCGAGGGGCCGCGGGTCCGGCCCGGCGTTGTGCACGCAGTCGGAGAGCAGCAGGACGCGGGCCTCGTGCGGCGGGACGCCCGCCAGCTGCCGGGCGGCGAGCTCCAGCGGGAACGCCACGTTGGTGAGCCCGCGGGCGGGGATCCGGAGCATGTCATCCAGCAGCGCCATCGGCTGCACCGGCTGGCCCAGCTGCAGCAGGATCGCGGCGTCGGACCAGAAGGCGACCACCGCGAGCGCGTCGTGCTGCAGCTCGCCGGCCAGCGCGCCCACTGTAGCGGCCGCCGTCTTGACCTGCTCCCCCTTCATCGAGCCGGAGACGTCGACGAGCAGCACCACGGACCGGCGCGTCTGCAGGCGCTCGCGGACGATGATGTCCTCGTCCTCGGGGAACGGGTGTTCCGTGAGCTGGGCCAGGGTGAGGTCCAGGTCGATATCGTCGGAGCCGCCGCGGTAGGGCAGGCTGGTCAGCTCGCCGACGCCGCGGCGGGAGGACATGTCCCGCCGTGGCCGGGCGACGGCGAGGCGCGCCGCGATCTGCCGGGCCCGCCGCCGCACCGACGCGTCGACCGCGAGGTCGCCGACGGCGAGCACCAGCTCGGCGGTCTCGTCGGTGAAACCCTGGGCCGTGCCGCCGGGTTTCGCGGCGGCAGCTGCCCCGGGGCGGCCCGGCTGGGCGCGCCAGACCGCACCTTTGCCGCCGGAGGACGGTTCAAACACGGCGGGCTCCTCGTCGAGTTGTTTGGGTTTGCGCCGCAGCGGGCGGGTGGCGTGCTGCGCCCGGTCGCCCGCGGGCCGGCTGACCGGTGACTCCGCCTCGACCGCCCTTCAACCGGGCTCCGCGATGGCCGGCTGCAGGATGAAGCGGTCTTCCCAGATCTCCCGCAGGACCTGCTCGGGGGTGGCGTCGATCGCGTCGTCGAGATGGATGCGGCCGGAGAGCGCGACCACCATCGCGTCGTAGACCATCGGCGGGTAGGCGTCCGCGCCGGGGTCCTTGACCGCCCGCATCTTCGCGAGCTGTTCGGCCACCAGGACGAGGTCGATCGCGCCGCGCACGCTGCTGCCCTGGCGAATCTCGGGGTGCTTGCGCGTGGCGCGGGTGACGGCGACGGCGTCGTCCATCAGCCGGTCACCGAGCGGTCCGGTGACCCGGGTGCGGAGGGCGACGATCCCGTGTTCGGCCTCGGCGTCCTGGTAGTCGACGGCGAGCCGGTTGAGCCGGTCATGCACGCTGGAGGAGAGTCTTGTGGTGCCGACGTTGTCGTAGGGGTTCATCGAGGCGATCACCCGGAAGGTCGGTGCGGCCACCACCGTTCCCACCCGCGGGATGGTGATCCGACGGTCGGCCATGGCGGTGAGCAGCGTGTTCACGGTGTCTTCGGGGGCCCGGTTGAATTCCTCGATGTAAAGGAAGCCGCCCTGCTGCATGGCCTCAGTGAGCGGGCCGGCGACGAAGTTCTCCGGGCTGTAGTCCTCGCGCAGCACGCGGGCGGGGTTGTGGTGCCCGACGAGTTTGGCCGGGGTGAGGTCGGCGTTGCCTTCGACGAAGAGCAGCGGGATGCCCCACTCCTCGGTGATCGCTTTCAGGATGGTGGTCTTGCTGGTGCCCGGCGGCCCTTCGAGGACGATGTCCCGGCCCCCGGCGACGGCCGCGAGCGTGAGTTCGATTTCACGCTCGCGGCCGACCAGGTGCGCGGCCACTCGATTCCGGTTTTCGGCAAGGTCTGGATTGGTCAATGCTCAGTCCTGTTCTGTCGTTGCGGGTTCGGGTGGCGGGCGCGGGGGTGCGGTTGGTGCGGTTTTTTAGCCCGGGTGGGCTACTTCACCGGGGACATGTTGACCCCGGGGATGAGCAGGTGTCCGGCGTCGACCGGAATGGTGACGCCGGTGACCGACGACGCCAGCTCGGAGTTGAGGTAGAGCGCCGTGTCGGCGATGCGCTGCGGCGAGAGGAACCCGTTGCCTTTGAGCGCGTGGAAGTGGTAACCCGCCTCGAGCATGTCCGCCTCGGTGCCCTCACCGGAGGGCTTGCCCGACATCATGTCCCAGGCGCCCTGCCAGCTCGTCATCGGGGTGAGGATCGCGCCCGGGTGGATCGAGTTCACGCGGATGCCGTGCGGGGCAAGTTCCAGAGAGAGTCTTCATCAGCCCGACGACGCCGAACTTCGCCGAGCAGTAATGCGCGTAGTTGACGCCCGGCTCCAGCCCGTTGATCGAGGAGGTCATGATTATCGACCCCTCGCCGCGTTCGATCATGTGCGGGATAACGGCCTTGGTCGACTTCCAGACGCCGGTGAGGTTGACGGACATCATGTCTTCCCAGGCCTCGTCGGTGAGCTCCCACGACGGCCCGAGCGAGAAGATGCCGGCGTTGGCGATCAGGATGTCGATCTTGCCGAGTTCGGCGACGCCGCGGGCGACGGCGGCGTCGAGGTCCTGCTGCGAGCGGACGTCAGCCTCCACCGCGACGATCCGGCGGTCGAGGGCCTCGACCTGCCGGACGGTCTCGTCGAAGTCCGCCTGCTGGGCCATCGGGTACTGCACGGATTTGATCTGTTCCAGGGTGTCGACGATGATCACGTCGGCACCCTCGCGCGCACAGGTGACGGCGTGGGCGCGGCCCTGGCCGCGGGAGCCACCCGTAATGAGTGCGACTTTGCCTTCAAGCATTCCCATGATTTCTCCTTCGTTGCTGAACGTTGGGTACTTCGTGGTGGCGCCGGCTACTTTGTGGTGGCGCCGGCGTCGACCGGCAGCGTGACGCCGGTGACGTAGCGCGCCTCGTCAGAGGCCAGGAACAGCACGGCGTTGCTGATGTCCACGGGCTGCACCCAGGGCACCGGCAGGGCGTTGATGGTGAGCGCGGCGGTTGCGAAGTCCTCCTTGGTGGGGTGCTCGAGGTCGGGCCGGAAGAGGTCGTAGAGGCCCTGGTTGAGAATCATGTCGGTCTCCACACACGTGGGGTGGATGCTGTTCACGCGGATCATCTCCGGCGCCAGCTCAAGCGCGAGGGTGCGCATCAGCCCCACCACACCGTGCTTCGACGCGACGTAGTGCGCGAAGTTCGGCCCGCCCTGCAGGCCGGCGGTGGAACTCGTGATGATGATCGAGCCGCCGCGGCCGCCCGCCTTGAGGTGCGGGATGGCGGCCTTGGCCGTGCGCCACACCCCGGTGAGGTTGATGTCGATGGTGTCGAGGAAGATTTCCTCCGAAATGTTCTCCGCCGTGTCCGGCGAAGTGAAGATCCCCGCGTTCGCCACCACGATGTCCAGCCGCCCGAGCTGTGCGACGCCGTCGTCGACCGCGTCCTTCAGCTGCCCGAAGTTGCGGACATCGGCCTTCGTGGCGATGATGCGGCGGTCCAGCGCCTCCACGGCCTCCACCGTCCTGGCGAGATCCTCCTCGGTGGCGCCCTTGTACGGCGCCCCGTCGATCGGCTCCATCACGTCGATCGCGATGATGTCCGCGCCTTCCTCCGCGAGCCGGATGGCGTGGCTGCGCCCCTGTCCCCGTGCCGCGCCCGTGATGAATGCGACCTTGCCGTCTAAACGTCCCATTGCGTTCCCCTTCGCCGATTGCTGCAGTCCGGCCGGGCGGCCGGGCTCTTTGCTGTGCTGGTTACCGAAAATGGTGCTGTTATTTGACGACGCAGCCCGCGTCGACGGGCAGCGGAACCCCGGTGATGTAGCGCGCCTCGTCCGAGGCCAGGAAGAGCAGCGCGTTCGAGATGTCGACCGCCTCGAGCCACGGGACCGGCAGCGCATTCATCGTCACTGCGGCCTCCGCCAAGTCATCCTTCCCCGGGTTTTCCAGATCGGGCCGGAACAGGTCATACGTCGCCTGGTTCATGACCATTGGAGTGTCCACCGTGGTCGGGTGCACGCTGTTGACCCGGATCATGTCCGGAGCGAGCTCGAGCGCCAGCGTCTTCATGAGCCCGACGACGCCGTGCTTGGCGGAAACGTAGTGCGAGATGTTCCCGTAGCCGATCAGGCCCGCGGCCGAACTCGTCAGCAGAATCGCGCCGCCGCGGCCACCCGCCTTGATGTGCGGAATCGCCGCTTTTGCCGTGCGCCAGACACCGGTGAGGTTGATGTCCACCATGTCGGTGAACGCCTCCTCGCTGAGGTCTTCCGCCGGGCCCATAAAGGTCGAGACGCCCGCATTGGCGAGCACGACGTCGAGCCGCCCAAGTTGCGCGACGCCGTCGTCGACCGCTGCCTTCAGCGCCGCGAAGTCGCGGACATCAGCCTTCGTCGCGACGATGCGCCGGTCGAGCGCCTCGACCGCGCGGACCGTCTCGTCCAGGTCCGCCTGCGTCGCCGGGTCCGAGACCGATCCGGCCACCGGTTCAAGCAGGTCGACGCCGATGATGTCCGCACCCTCCTGCGCGAACCGGATCGCGTGACTGCGGCCCTGGCCGCGGGCCACGCCAGTGATGAAAACAACTTTGCCGTCCAGACGCCCCATTGCGTTCTCCTTCTCGTTGTTCTTCCTGCGCCGGCCGACGGGCCGGACGTTTGTAGGATCGGGCAGCCGCCCGACGGTGTTCGATCTGACTTACTGGACCACCAGTGGTTACTTGACCAGCGCGCCGGCATCAACCGGGAACGTGACGCCGGTGATGTAGCGCGCCTCGTCCGAGGCCAGGAACAGCAGCGCGTTGCTGATGTCCACCGATTCGACCCACGGGATCGGCAGCGCGTTCATGGTCTGCGACGCCGGCTCGAAGTCCTCCCTGGTGGGGTGCTCGAGGTCGGGCCGGAACAGCCGGTAGGTGCCCTCGTTCTGGATCATCGGCGTGTCCACCTGCGTGGGGTGGATGCTGTTGACCCGGATCATGTCGGGGGCCAGTTCCAGGGCGAGAGTGCGCATCAGACCCACGACGCCGTGCTTGGCGGACACGTAGGCGCTGGCGTTGCCGTAGGCCTGCAGGCCGGCGGCCGAACTGGTGAGGATGATCGAGCCGCCCCGTCCGCCCGCCTTGATGTGCGGGATCGCCGCCTTCGCCGCCCGCCAGACACCGGCCAGGTTCACGTTGACCATGTCCACGAACACCTCGTCGGGGATGTCTTCGGCGTTGCGCGGGGTCACGCCGATCCCGGCGTTTGCCGAGACGATGTCGAGCCGCCCGAGCTGGGCCACGCCGTCGTCGACGGCGGCCTTCAGCGCCGCAAAGTCGCGCACATCCGCCTTCGTGGCGATGATGCGGCGGTCCAGCGCCTCCACCTGGCGGACCGTCTCGGCGAGGTCCTCCTCGGTGGCCCCGGCATACGGGATGTCCGGCTGGTCCTCACAGACGTCGATCGCGATGATGTCGGCGCCCTCCTGCGCCAGCCGGATCGCGTGGCTGCGGCCCTGGCCGCGCGCAGCCCCGGTGATGAATGCAACTTTGCCTTCGACACGCCCCATTGCGTGCTCCTCTCAGATTGGTTTTGCATGTGTTG
This sequence comes from Arthrobacter ginsengisoli, assembly GCF_031456935.1. Taxonomy (NCBI): domain Bacteria; kingdom Bacillati; phylum Actinomycetota; class Actinomycetes; order Micrococcales; family Micrococcaceae; genus Arthrobacter; species Arthrobacter ginsengisoli. Next base: position 160,574 of record NZ_JAVDVQ010000009.1, read on the forward strand.
GTGCGACACGGATCGCATGTGTCGATCCGCGCTCTGGTGAGTCGGGGGTTGGTTTGGGTGGTTTGGGTGGTTAGTTAGTGGTTCACGTCGGCGGACGGAACCCCGCCAGCGGGTTCTCCGCACACGCGCTCACCGGCGCAGCGACGAGATCCTCCCGGCGCGACAGCGTGAGCGGGACCGGGCCGTTGCCCGAGCGTGCCGCCCGGGTGGTGCGGTGCGAGTGGTCCCCGGAGGGTTTGGGCAGCACGTCCTGCTTGTCCTTCAGGCCCTTGAGGAGCTCATCCCCGTAGCCCTGGACGCACTCCGGATCGGGGCCGTCGAGCGGGAGGCCGGTGAAGAACTTGGCGGCCATGCACCCGCCCTTGCAGGTGTCGAAGAACTGGCACGAGGAGCAGGCGCCGCCCGATTGCGGCTGGCGGAGCCTGGTGAACAGCTCCGATTCACGCCAGACGGCGGCGAACCCGCCCTCGGAGCGTACGTTGCCGGCGAGGAACTCGTCGTGGATCGCGAACGGGCAGGCGTAGACGTCGCCGACCGGATCGATGAGGCACACCACCCGGCCTGCTCCGCAGAGGTTGAGGCCCGGGAGCGCATCGCCGAACGCGGAGAGGTGGAAGAACGAGTCTCCGGTGAGGACGCCCTCGCCGTGCAGCACCAGCCAGTCGTACAGCTCGCGCTGCTGCGCCTGGGTCGGATGCAGCTCGTCCCAGACGTCGGCACCGCGTCCGGAGGGACGGAGCCGGGTCAGGCGGAGCTGCGCGTCGAAGCGGTCTGCGATGGCCTTGAACTCGTCCAGCTGGCCGATGTTCTGCCGGGTGCAGACCACCGAGATCTTGAAGCCCTTGAACCCGGCATCGGCCATGTTCTGCATGGCACGCATAGCGGTGTCGTAGGATCCGGCGCCGCGCACGTGGTCGTTCACTTCCGCCGTCGCGCCGTCGAGCGAGATCTGGACGTCCACATAGTCACTGCCGGCCAGCCGCCGGGCCACCTCGGGGGTGATTTTCACCCCGTTGGTGGAGAACTTCACCCCGACCTGGTGCGCCGTCGCGTAGTCCACCAGTTCCCAGAAATCGGACCGCACGGTCGGCTCGCCGCCGCCGATGTTCACGTAGAAGACCTGCATGCGCTGAAGTTCGTCGATGACGCCCTTGGCTTCCGACGTCGAGAGCTCACGCGGATCGCGCCGCCCGGAACTGGACAGGCAATGCACGCAGGACAGATTGCAGGCGTACGTCAGTTCCCAGGTGAGGCAGATGGGCGCGTCGAGCCCGTACTCGAACAAGTCGACGAGCCGGTTCGTTTCCGGCGGGGCGGACGTTGTGGGGGCGGACGTTGTGGGGGCGTCCAGTCGGGCTGGCGCGGTTCCAAGCAAGGTCATTCTGTCCTCTCGATCACCGTGGAAGACTGCGCCAGCGTGGCCAGGGCCCGCTGATAGCGCGGAAGGTCGGAATCGCTGACGCCGGCGGAGCTGCAGGCAGCCCGGGCCGTCGACGACTCGGCGAGGGACTGGACCACGGTGAGCAGCACGCGGTCCTTCAGGAAGGAAAGCCGCCTCGTGCCGAAGTGGTAGAGCAGGGCGCCGAAGGGTTCGGGGCGGACCGACACCTGGGGGTGCAGGTCCCAACCGCGATCAAGATCCAGGGCTGGCATGGCCGGCGCCTAGTAGACGCCGCACATGCCGTCGATGGAGATTTCCTCGACCAGGGTGTCGGCCTCGACGATGGATTCCAGATCCGTCTCGGGGGTGGGGTGTGCCTGTTCGGATGCAATCGGCTCGATGGGGCCCATGTAAACCTCCTGGTACAAATAAATCGGCTACTCTGACGAATATCTGTTACTTGAGCCACAGTAATGGCACTCAGTGCCGTTGGGAAGGGGTACTTTGACCCTGACGCCTGGGGCCGCCTCGGCGCGAGGGGGCCGGCACCCGACGACGACCCGCGCGCACCTCAGCCGTGTGGCACTCCAGCTGTTCATCGAGCGGGGATTCGACGAGACCACCGTGGACGACATCGCCCACGCCGCGGGCATCGGGCGCCGCACCCTCTTCCGCTATTTCCCTTCCAAGAACGACCTGCCGTGGGGCGATTTCGAGGCCGGACTGCAGGACATGCGCACTTTCCTCGCCGCCCTGCCCGAGGACCTCCCCCTCGTGGACGCGCTGTTCGCGGCGATCGTGGACTTCAACCGCTTCCCGGCCGAAGAGATCCCGTACCACCGGAAGCGGATGGAGCTCCTGCTCAACGTGCCCGCGCTGGTGGCGCACTCCACCCTTCGCTATGCCGCGTGGCGCGAGGTCATCGCGGACTTCGCCGCGGCCCGGCTCGGCGTCGAGGCCGATGCGCTCGAGCCCCGGTCCATCGGGTGGATCTTCCTCGGCGTGTCACTGTCCGCCTACGAGCAGTGGCTCCAGCGCGAGGACGCCGACCTTGTTCCGCTGCTCGAGTCGGCCCTCGCGGTGCTCAGGACCATGTTCGACGCCGGGCCCGACGCCGGGCCCGGGTCTGGTCCCGCGGCCGGCGCCGGCCCGGCGGCCGGCCCGGGCAGCGGCGTCAGGTGAGGTACGACGTCGTCGTGGTGGGGGCGGGAACGGCCGGAGCGCCGCTGGCGGCAAGGCTGAGTGAAGACCCCGGCCGGAGCGTGCTGCTGCTCGAAGCCGGCCCCGTTCCCGACGCCACCGGGGACTTCCCCCGTGAACTGCTCGATTCCAGTACGGTCCAGGGGGCCATGCCGGGGCACCCGGAAAACTGGTCCTTCCTGGGCCACCTCACCCCGGACCTCCCGTACACAATCGCGCGGGGCCGGATTCTCGGCGGCTCCTCGACGATCAACGGCACGTATTTCATCCGGGCCCGGGAGCAGGACTTCCAACGCTGGTCCGAGGGCGGCAACACCGAGTGGGCCTGGGAGAAGGTCCTGCCGGTCTACCGCAGGCTTGAGCGTGACCTGGACTTTGGGGGCTCGGACTCCGGGGATCTGGACTTCGGGGCCGGCCACGTCCACGGCGGCTCCGGCCCGATGCCCGTGGCCCGGCCGCCGCAGGAACATCCCGTGACCGTCGCCTTCGCGCGGGCCGCCACCGAACTTGGCTTCGCAGACGAGCCGGACAAGAACAGCCAGGGCGAGCCGGGCTGCGGTCCCATCCCAATGAACGCCGTCGACGGTATGCGAGTGAACACCGGGATCGCCTACATTAACCCCGTCCGGGACCGCCGGAACCTGGCTGTGCAGGGGAATACGCCGGTCCGCCGGGTGCTGTTCGACGGGACGCGGGCGACCAGCGTCGAGATCCTCCGCGGCGCCGCCGTCGAGATCATCGAGGCCGGGGAGGTGGTCCTCTGCGCCGGCGGGGTGAAGTCGCCCCACCTCCTGCTGGTGTCCGGGATCGGTCCGCGGGCCGAGCTTGAGCGGTTCGGGATTCCCGTGGTCAGGGAGCTGGCGGGGGTGGGCAAAGGCTTCAGCGACCACCCGGAGATCGCCGTCAACTGGCAGCCGAAACGCAGCCTCAGCAAATACGGGACCAGGCAGTCGATGGCGAACTGCCTGAACTTCACCTCGGCCGGCTCGGAGTTCGCGGGCGACCTCGAAATCCTGCCGATGATCCGGCCACTGGGTTATCTGCTGACCGGCAGTTCCCAGCCGGTTTTCGGCGGCGGAATCCGGACCTACCTCAGGCATCCGCTCCGCCGGCTCAGCGCCCTGAAGGGGATTTCGCTGCCGCGCCTCCGGCAACAGGCGGCCCATCAGGGTGACCTCACGCTGCTGGTGGCGGTGCAGGCCGAGACCTCACGGGGCCAGATCACCCTCGAGTCGGCCGACCCGGACGTGCAGCCACGCATCGACTACAACTACCTGTCCACCGAGCCGGACCTGCGCCGGATGCGCGAGGCCGTCCGCACCTCGGTCCGGATCCTGGGCTCGCGGGCCTTCCGGCCGCTGTTCGGGCGCCTGACGGAACTGACCGCCCCGACGCTCGACGACGACGCCCGCCTCAACGAGTGGATGCGGCGCCACCTCGGTACGGCCATCCACCTGTGCGGCAGCGCGAAACTCGGGCCCGCCGGTGACCCCGCGAGTGTGGTGGACCAGTACGGCCGTGTGCACGGAATCGAGGGCCTCCGGGTGGCTGACACCTCGATCCTACCGACCACCCCCACCCGCGGCCCGGCCGCGACGGCAGTCCTAGTCGGGGAACTCATCGCAGGTTTCATGCGCCGCGGCGACTAGGGGTGTCGGCACGCTCCAGCCCAGTTACTCGGTGCGGCAACCCGCTTCGGCCCCGGGGAACCGCGGGATTCCGCAGGTGCGGGTGGATGCGGGTGGGTGCAGGTGGAAGCAACTGGGCAGGAGCGTCGTGCCGGAGTCCGAAGACCACTCAGAGCGGCCATTTGTGGCGAATGTTCGCGGGCCCAGATTGCTGCCTGGTTGGCCCAGCAGGCGGTGTCGGCCTCTAGCTGAAAGTTTGGCGGTGTGGGGCACCTCTTCGTGCCCCACACCGCCTCGGGCACGCGACCTCTAGGCGGCGGCGACCGCATTGTCCTGGGCGGACGCTTCGTAGTACCACCCGGCCCAGGGCGTGTGAACCACCACTATCGAGCGGTCCTCCGGCGATGGCGATGTGGCGCGGTCTGTCTCGTTGTGGCTGGTTGCCGTCATGATGCGTCCTTACAGAGGGGCCCGGGCCCACCTCCCCCAAGGAAGGCGGGCCGGGCAGCTGGGGCGGGTGGGTTGCATTTGGGGAGCAGGCCGACGTGGTCGTCTCTCATGACGTCCGCGGCGGTCCAGCCGTCGAGGGCGTAATCCGCCAGACACTGGTCCGAGTAGCGGCTTCCTACAAAGCTGCTGCGGAGTGTCCGGCATCACATGTGGCGTTGCTTCCACGGTAGGGTCCCGGTTGCGTGTTGGGAAATACTCATTTCGGAGCCATTGAGTAACTTTGCATATCAGTGCCGCGGGGTACCAGCGCACCGGTCCGGACCCACGAGCCCGGCCGCTGAGCATGTCCGGTGGCGGGGGCCACCAGCCCGCATAACGATCCGCGCCGTCGTTCTTGCCACCCCGTGGCGACGCTCCAGCCCAGTTACTCGGTGCCGCAACCCAGTTCAGCCCCAGGGAACCGCAGGATTGCGCGGGATTCCGCTCGTGATGCTTGGTGCCGGTGGAAGCAACTGGGCGGGAGCGTCGGTCCGGAGCCGGAAACCCTCCCATAGCGGCCACTTCTGGCGAATGGTTGAGTCCTACGCGGGCTGGCGGGAGTCGCCGGTGGGCGCGGACATCGAGGAAGTACTTAGCGGGCTGGCGGGAGTCGCGGTAGGCACGAGGGCGAAGCGACGAAGTCCTAGTCAGGCTGCCGGGACTTCCATTCCTCGGCAAGGATGGCATAGACGACTTCCGTGGCCCACCGGCCCTTGTAGTGCCATCTTTCCACCTTGGTGGATTCCAGCCTCATGCCGAGGCGTTCGCACAGCGCCGCCGAAGCCAAGTTCAGCGCATCAAGTTTGGCGTCGATCCGGTGGAAGCGGAGTTCCCCGAAGCCCAGGTTCAGCAGGGCCCGGGCGGCCTCGGCGGCGATGCCCTTTCCGCGGGCTTCCGGGGCGAGGCTCCAGCCGATCTCGGCCTGCCCGTAGCCCGGCAGCCACTTCAGCACCACCTCGCCGAGCAGTCCGGGCGAATCCGCGGCCTCTATGGCCAGGCAGATCCAGTCGCCCTCTTTCTCGAAGACGAAGTTGGCGTATTTGCCCACGGACTCCATGGACTGGGTGTAGCTCTTCACTTCCCCGGGCAGGAACCGGGCGGTCTCGGGCAACGAATGATAGGCGTGGTACGCGTCCAGGTCGCTGGCCTCGAAGCGCCGCAGCACCAGCCGCTCGGTGCGGATCGGCAGTCTGATGTCCGGCATGGTTGGAGGTTACCACCTGCTGTTGTTGGGCCGATCAGGGAAACAACGACTGCCGGTTTCGACCATGCGAGCGAAGCCAGGATCCCCCGCACTCTTCCGTCAGCGCATGGGCGGCGTCAGGCCATACCGCGCGATGATGTCCGGCAGCCAGGGTGCTTCGCCGAATTGAAGCCCGTATTCGGCGGCGAGTTTGCCGATGACCTCGGGATCCGGCGGACCGGCTTCAATGTGATCCGCCAGTCCCCAGAAGAAATGTTCAAAGCCGGCGGGGCTGATGATCTCAATCATCCTCGCGGGAACTTTGCCGGCGTTCCACATCGTGTGGAGTTCGCCCCGCGGTTTCGTGATGTAGCCTCCGGCGCCGAGCACCGCCTCACGGTCGCCGGACCGGAACCCTATCTCGCCTTCCAGAACGATCGAGTACTCGTCCTCACGCGTGTGCAGGTGCGGCGGGACCAAGGCTCCGACCGGGAACGGATGCTCCACAATCGAGATCTGTTCATTGGTGTGCTCCCCGAAGAGCTTGAAAACAACCCCGATCGAGCCAAGGCTGGCCTCCCTACCCTCCCCCGGTTGCACGACCGTCAGCCGAGGAGGCAGCTCCAGGTCCATAACAAATCACCCTTCCAAATTTGGATATACACTGGTGTTTACCGAAATTGTCCAACCGCGAAGGACCGGTGTCAACACTTGAGTGAACAGCAGGGTTCATCCAAAAACCGCCGTTATGAAATGAGCAGGAGAACCGAGCAAATAGGCGGCACGCGCCAGCGCATCGTCGACGCGGCCGTGGCCCTGCACGGCTCCGTTGGTCCGGCCCGCACCACAATCGCGGGCATCGCCGGCAAGGCCGGTGTCACCAGGCTGACGGTCTACCGGCACTTTGCCGACGACGAGGCACTGTTCTCCGCGTGCTCCGCGCACTGGCTCTCACAACAGCGGCCACCTGTCCCTGCAGAATGGTCGCGGGAAAATGATCCCCTCGAACGGCTAAGGGTTGGCCTGTCCGACCTCTATCGGTTTTACCGCGACGGAGAGGCCATGCTCACGCGCATCTACGCTGACCTGGCCGAACTCCCCGAAGCGCACCGCAAAGTCCTCGCGTCCCGGAACGACCACTTCCGGAACGTCCTGCTCGAGCCGTTTCCCGAGGCAGCCACTAACAACAGGCTGCGCGCCACCGTCAGCCATGGAGTCTCCTTCTGGACCTGGCGGTCACTGTGCCATGACAACGGGCTTTCCAATGATGACGCCGTCGACATCATGTCCACGCTGATCGCAGCGGCGGCGGGCACCCACCCATCGATTGCTCCGTAGGCGCCGTTTTGGGCCGCGGAAAGGGCAGTTACGGAGCAACGGATGAGTGGGTGACGGCGGCGGCCGTGGCCTCGGCGATGGCGCGCTCCTCGTCGGTGGGCACCACGAGCACCGGGATGGCCGAGGACGGCGTGGAGATCACGCGGGGCTCCTTGGACCGCTCCCGGTTCAGGCCGGCGTCGAGCTGCACGCCGAGGGCGCCCAGCCGATCCGCCACCAGGGTGCGGAACTGGTGCGAGTTCTCGCCGATCCCGGCGGTGAAAACCAGGGCCTTCGCCCCGCCGACGGCCACGTGGTAGCCGCCGATGTACTTGGCGAGCCGGTAGGACGCGACCGCGAGCGCCATGGCTGCCCGGGCGTCGCCGGCTTCCGCGGCCTCCACCACGGAGCGCATGTCGTTGTTGCCGGCCAGGCCCTTGAGCCCGGACTGGCGGTTCAGCATGGAGTCGAGGTCCTCCGGGGACCAGCCGGCCCGGCCGAGGAAGACCAGGATGGACGGGTCCAGGTCACCGGAGCGGGTGCCCATCACGAGGCCCTCCAGCGGGGTGAAGCCCATCGAGGTGTCCACGGACTGGCCGCCGCGGATCGCGGTGACCGAGGCCCCGTTGCCGAGGTGGGCGATGACGGCGTCGAACTCGTCCACCGGGACGTCCAGCAGCGCCGCGGCGCGGTGCGCGACGTATTCGTGCGAGGTGCCGTGGAAGCCGTAGCGGCGGATTCCGTGGTTGGTGTAGAGCTCGTCCGGGACCGCGTAGCGCCAGGCGTGCTCCGGCAGCGTGCGGTGGAAGGCAGTGTCGAAGACGGCCACCTGCGGCATGTCCGGCCACTTCTTCGCAATGGCGCGGATGCCCAGCACGTTGGCCGGGTTGTGCAGCGGTGCCAGCGGGTTGAGCCGCTCGATGGCGCGGGTGATCTCGTTGTCGATCAGCACCGGCTCGCCGAAGCGCTCGCCGCCGTGCACCACGCGGTGGCCGACGGCGTCGAGCACCCGGTCCCCCAGCGCCGCGTGGATCTCCGCGTCCACCTGTTCCAGCGCCTCGGCGTGGTCGCGCGGGCCCTCGGGCTGGCCGTCGCCCTCGCCGCCGGTGCCCATCCCGATCTTCTCGACCAGCCCCTCGGCGAGCACACTGCCGGCCTCGACGTCGCGGACCTGGAACTTCAGTGAGGACGAACCGGAGTTGATGACGAGGACGAGCACTGGGCCTCCTAAGCCTTGGTTGCGGTGTCGGTGGCGCAGCCGGGACCGCGCCGGAGCCTGGCGGAGCGCTCCACAGGACCCACTATAGGACCGCACGCTGGTCCCGGGCGGTGGCCGGCCGGGTGCGGTGCGGCTTGACCGGGCCGCGCGGGTTAGCCTCCCGCGATGTCCCGCAGGGTCTTCAAGTGATCCTCCCAGGCGGCCCGGCCCTCGACAGTGACACTGGCTGACGTGCGCGGCATCTTCCCCGCGAACCCCTTCCGGATTGTCAGGTAACCGGCCTGCTCCAGCACAGCCAGCTGTTTGCTGAGCACCGAGTCGCTGACCTGGATGGAGTCCCGCAAATCCTTGAAATCCAGCGATTCGGCGCCGGCCAGCGCCGCCATGATGGAAAAGCGGACCGGCGAATGGATGAGCTCGTTGAGCCGGTGGCGGGGATGTTCAGCGGCACTGCTCATGCGCGCAGTTCGCGGAAGGCGGCGGCGAGCCCGACCCCTGCCAGGACAACAGCAGCGGAAAGGTAGAACCACAGGTTGCCCTCGCGGAAGAAGGTGACTCCCACGCCGAGGGCCAGAACGTACAGCAGGAGATAGGCAAGCAGGGAGGTCAGGAACCGTTTGGTGAAGCCGGCTTTGGTGGACTTCTGGAACATCGGCCAGATACACGCGGTGGCACCTGCCCAGAGTCCGACGGCGGCGGCGAGCAGCGGGGCCCCGTAGCCGGTGTGGGAAACGATCTGCATGCCGACCATGAGCATCGAGCCCAGGATGGCAAGGCTGGTGAAGACCATTGCAACCGGCCACGCCGCCGCGCTGGTGGACGCAGCGCGGATCGATTGGGCCTGATCCAGGAGCTCCTGGGCCTGCGCCGGAGTGGGACTTGCCGTTGCCTCGTCCATGGGGTGGCCTTTCGGTAGGCGGCTGTGGCCGCCAGTCTAGGAAAGTACTTTCCAATTCGTCAAGTACTTTCTAGACTGGCGAATTCCCGAGGCAGGAGGGCACGGCCGTTGCGCAGGCCGCGGCGGGCATTTAGAGTCGGCGAACCAACTGGACAACGCACGGAGGGAATTCCATGACTGACACACAGCCAGAGAGCACCGAACCGGCCAGCGGGTCCGGTAGGCCGGATCCCACCGGCGTCGAAGGCGCGAACCCTGCCCTGGACGACACAGGGAAGCTCAAGGCCGCCGAGACCGGGGAAGCCCCCGAGGCTCCCGAGAATGTGGAGGACCTGGACCTGACGCCGGCCGGCCTGTCCGATGAGCCCGCCAAGCAGGAAGATCCCGACAGCCTGGCGAAGCCGGAAAACAGCTGACCAGGCATGGGCCGCCGCGGGAGAGGTCGTTGACGACCTTCCGCAGGCCCTGCAGCAGCGCCCCAAGCCCGTTGTCCTGAGCGGAGCGATCCTCGACGGGGTGCCGGTCGCCTCCCGTTTCGGCCCCCACTCCACCCATCCATTGCTCCGTAGGCGCCGTTTTGGGCCGCGAAAAGGGCAGCCACGGAGCAATGGATGAGTGGGTGACGACGGCGGGAACCCCGTCCCCCAGCGCCGCGTGGATCTCCGCGTCCACCTGTTCCAGGTCCGCGGGCCGAGTGTGGTTTTCGGGGCGGGCCGAACTATTGCGAAGCCCCGGCGGGAGCCGGGAACCGGGCCTGACCGCCCGTTTTTGGGTGCCTGGAGTCTGGCTCCCGGTCCGCAGCGTGGGCGCCAAAACCCGTTGGACCTCTGCCCAATCAATGGGGTAAGTTTGCCGGGGTGCTGGGGGGCCCGCTCCGCCCGAACCGGCGGAGGACGACCCCGACAGAAGGGCCTTTCGATGGATGCCGGCGCGCTGAAGAGGACTTGGTCCATGGCGGCCTCGCTCGGGGACGAAGTCCCCCTGTACTTCTACTCGCACTTATTCCTGTCCCACCCGGAGCTGCGCGAAATGTTCCCGGTCTCGATGGCCGGCCAGCGGGACAAACTCTTCGCCGCCCTCGGGCACATTGTGAGCCACGCGGATCAGATTGACGAGGTGGCCGGGTTCATCGGCCAGCTCGGCCGCGATCATCGCCGCTTCTCCGTAACGCCGGAGCAGTACTCGATGGTGGGGACTTCCTTCCTGGCGACGCTGCAGAAGTATCTCGGTCCGGAATGGACCGACGAGGTGGCGCAGTCGTGGGCCGAGGCGTACGGACTGATCGCCAAGGTCATGGTTATGGCCGCCGAGGAAGCCTCGGATACTACTCCGCCGTGGTGGGAAGGCGAGGTCACAGCCGTCGAGCGCCGCAGCTTGGATGTCACGGTCTTGGAGGTCCGCGTCGCGGACGGCTTCACCTACTCGCCCGGCCAGTCTGCCTCGGTGGAGGTTCCCGCACTCCCGCGGACCTGGCGCTACCTGAGTCCTGCCAACGCCCCCCGCGCCGACGGCACAATCGAACTGCACGTCCAGCTGATCCCCGGCGGCCTCTTCAGCACCGCCGCCGTCCGCCGGACCAACGTGGGCGACACGGTGCGCATCGGCGCCCCTGTAGGGGACCAGCTCGCCCTCGAGGGTTCGCGGGACCTGCTCATGGTTGCCGGCGGGACCGGACTCGCCCCCATGGCCGCGATCGTCGACGCCGTGCGGCAGCAATGGAGCGCGCACGGCAGCGGGCCGCGGGTGGACCTCTTCCACGGGGCACGGGTCCCGTGGAACCTCTACGACCAGCAGCGGCTCGCCGAGCTCGCCTCGAGGGAGCCGTGGTTCAGCTACCACCCGGTCGTCTCCGACGACGCGACCTTCCCGGGCGCCCAGGGCTACGTGGGCACCGTGGCAGCGGCACACCCCGAGGCACCCCGCCGTCTGGCCCTCGTGGCCGGATCGACGGCGATGGTGGGTCACACCATCAGCGAACTCGTCGCGGCGGGCACGCCGCGCGCCGATATACGGTACGAAGACTACGCAGGCGTCGAGGACAACTCCTCGGCCACCGGCGCAGACCAGGGAGAGGTATACCATGAGCACCGCTAGCCCAGAAGGCCGCATCAGCCCTTCCGACGTCCGCAACGCCTCGTTCGAGGTGGTGGGACGCGGGTACGACCAACAGGCCGTCCACGAATTCCTTCGGGCTATTGCCGAGCAACTTGAGGCGGACCAGCACCAGCCGCACGCGGCAAGCCCCGCCGCCAAGGACGAGATGGTCAAGGTCATCACGCAGGCGCAGATCCTCGCGGAGAAGTTCGTGTCCGAGGCCGAGCAGTACTCGAAAGACCTCGTAGCCAGCGCCCGCACCCAGTACGGCGAGATCCTGCGCCGCGCCGAGGAATCCGTGAGCACGCGCCAGGCCGTTCCGGTGCAGGCAGCCACGGCGGCTGGCTACACCGACCCCATTCAGGAGATCGAGTATGTCCGTACCTACACCAAGGTGGCCCAAGTCCAGCTGCGCGCCGTGATCGACGCCCTGGCCGAGCAGGTGGACCGGCTCGGCGACCTCCCCGTGGCCCGCACGGACCGCCGCGACGGCAACGGCTAGCACCAGGCCTTAGGTCCTGGCCTCGGCGCGCTTCGCTTCCACGGGCAGCGCGTCGGAGGGCGCCTCAGCTGATGCGCCGTCGTTCACGGACTGTGCCTGGATGGCAGTGATGGCCACTGTGTTGACGATGTCCTCCACGGTGCAGCCGCGGGAAAGATCGTTGACGGGTTTCCGCAGGCCCTGCAGCACGGGCCCGACGGCGACCGCACCGGAGGACTGCTGGACCGCCTTGTAGGTGTTGTTGCCGGTGTTGAGGTCCGGGAAGATGAAGACGGTCGCCTGCCCCGCCACGGTTGACCCCGGCATCTTGGACTCGGCGATCGCGGCGTCGACGGCGGCGTCGTACTGGATGGGCCCTTCCACGGCAAGGTCCGGGCGGCGTGCCCGCACGAGTTCCGTGGCCTGGCGGACCGCGTCCACGGCCTCCCCGGCGCCCGAGCCGCCGGTGGAGTAGGAGAGCATGGCCACCCGCGGCTCCACGCCGAACTGGGCCGCGGTTTCCGCCGAGGCCAGCGCGATGTCCGCGAGCTGCTCCACGTTGGGCTCCGGATTCACGGCGCAGTCGCCGTAGACCAGCACCCGGTCCGGCATCAGCATTAGGAACACCGAGGAGACGATCTTGACGCCGGCGCGGGTCTTGACGAACTCCAGCGCCGGCCGGATGGTGTGCGCCGTGGTGTGCGCGGCACCGGAGACCATCCCGTCCACGACGCCGAGCTGGACCATCATGGTGCCGAAGTAGCTGCCATCCAACATCACTTCCAGCGCCCTGGCGAGGTCCACGCCCTTGTGCGCCCGGAGCTCCGCGTACCTTTCCGCAAACTGCTGCCGCAGCTCCGACGTGGCGGGATCGATGATGTTGATGCCGGAGAGGTCGATGCCCTGGGTGGAGGCGAGCTCACGGACGTCGGACTCGCGGCCCAGCACGGTCAGGTCGCAGACGTCGCGGCGGCGCAGGATTTCGGCGGCCCGCAGGATGCGGACATCCGTGCCCTCCGGGAGCACGATGCGTCGGCGCTGCAGCCGGGCGCGTTCGATCAGGTCGTGCAGGAAGCGCAGCGGCGTCATCCGCTCCAGCCGCGGCAGGTGCAGCCGCTCCAGCAGCTCCGCCTCGTCCACGCGGCGGGCCCACAGCCCCAGCGCGGAGGCCACCTTGCGGCGGTGCCCGGACCAGATCTCGCTGCGCACCTCGGAGACGCGCTTGGCGGTGATGTAGGTGTCGTCGGGGGCCGCGAAAATCGGGAACGGGGCCTGCGCCAGCAGCGAGTAGATGGTGGGGTCCGGGGCCAGGCCGCCAGTGAGGATCAGTGCGGACGGCACCGGGAATTCCGGCGAGAACGAGGACGCCAGGCAGGCGACGAGCACGTCGGCGCGGTCACCGGGCACGATCACCAGCGCGCCGTCGTCGAGCACGTGCAGGAAGTTGGCCACACTCATGGCCGCCACCTTCACCGAGCGCACGTCGCGCTCCGGGTCGGCGAGGCCAGCCACCTGGCCCAGCCCCATGGCGGAGGCCACCTCGCCGGTGGTGGGCCGGGCGATGTCGTCCAGCTCGGGCAGGACATACACGGGCCTGCCGGAGGCGCCCGGGCGGACCTCGGCGGCGATGGCCTCGACGTCCTCCGGATCGGCACGGTTGACCATGATGGCCAGCAGCGTGCAGCGCTCGGCGACGAGTTCCTTGCGCGCGACCTCGACGGCGGCGACGGCCTCCGCGACGGTGCGGCCCTTCGCGCCGACGACGGCGACGACCGCGGCGGCGAGGTTGTTCGCCAGCCGGGCGTTGAGGTCGAACTCGACGGCGGCGTCCTGGCCGGTCAGGTCCGTGCCCTCCACGATCACCACGTCACAGTGCCGGGCCATCTCGGCGAAGATCTCCACGCAGCGGGAATCGATCTCCTCGCGCTTGCCCTCGGCGAGCAGGCTGCGGACCTCGGCGAAGGTCAGCCCGCCGCGGCAGCGTTCGTCGTCGAGGTTGAAGCGGGCCTTCATCAGCGCCACCATCGGGTCCGAGGCGGCGTCGTGGCCGTTGACCACCGGTTTGAAGAACCCGATCCGGTCCGCATGCCGGTGCAGGGTGTCCGCCAGGCCCAGGGCTATAAGCGACTTCCCGGAGCCCGGGGTGGTCGCGCTGACGTAGATTCCTTTGGCCATCGTTCGCCCTTTGCTGTGAAGTGCAGGTCCTCCTATCCTGTCACCTCCCGCGGCCGCCCGGGCAAAGCAGCCGCGGGTCACACCGGCCGCAGTTTACAGCGAACTGTTTCGGACTCCATCCCGGTTCTGCTGATAGTCGCCCTGGTTTCCACGGGAGCGGTGATGGGTCCGTGCCCAGATCCACTCCCAGCTAACGTTCGGCCCAATTCCTTGTGGAGATCCGACAAAATCTGACACTTGAGAGGAAACTAGCGTCTGTTTGTAGGCATCTTCGCAGCGAGAAAAGGACGATCAATGACGATTCAAACAGACCCTCCTGTCACGGGCTACGCCATCCTCGAGACGGCCCGAAAACAGGTTCTTGAGGAGGGCGTGGGGCTGACCGAAAGCCAGCTGCTCGACGTTCTCACTCTTCCCGACGAGGCCGTTCCGGCCGCGCTGCAGCTGGCCCACGAGGTGCGGCTGCGGCACTGCGGCGAGGACGTCGAGGTGGAAGGAATCATCTCGATCAAGACCGGCGGCTGCCCCGAGGACTGCCATTTCTGCAGCCAGTCAGGGCTGTTCGATTCCCCTGTCCGCGGGGTGTGGCTGGACATCCCGGAACTGGTCAAAGCTGCCAAGGAGACGGCCGCCACCGGCGCCACCGAGTTCTGCATCGTCGCCGCGGTCCGGGGCCCGGACATCAAGCTGATGAACCAGATCAAATTCGCGATCGACCGCATCAACGAAGAAGTGGACATCAACATCGCCTGTTCCCTGGGCATGCTCACCCAGCGCCAGGTCGACCAGCTGGCGGAGTGGGGCGTGCACCGCTACAACCACAACCTGGAAACGGCGCGCAGCTACTTCCCCGAGGTGGTGACCACGCACAGCTACGAGGAGCGCCTGGAGACCTGCAGCATGGTCAAGGCCGCCGGCATGGAGCTGTGCTGCGGTGCGCTGATCGGCATGGGCGAATCCCTCGAGCAGCGCGCCGAACTCGCCGCGCAGCTCGCAGCCCTGGAGCCGCACGAGGTTCCGCTGAACTTCCTGAACCCGCGGCCGGGCACCCCGCTGGAAAACCAGGGGATCATGGACGGCAAGGACGCCCTCCGCGCCATCGCCGCCTTCCGCCTCGCCATGCCCAGGACAGTGCTGCGCTACGCCGGCGGACGGGAACTGACCCTCGGCGACCTCGGCACCCGGGACGGCCTGCTCGGCGGCATCAACGCCGTCATCGTCGGGAACTACCTCACCACCCTGGGCCGGCCCGCCAACGCGGACCTGAACCTGCTCGTGGAGCTGAACATGCCCATCAAGGAATTCCAGAAGACGCTGTGACCCGGACCAGGAACGGCGGGGGTCCGGCAACATCGACGAACGGCCCGTTCTGCGGGCACTGCGGCGGCGAGTCCGACGGCGGCGGGCTGCCGCCGTCGGACCCCCACCTTCACTGCGACCAGCAGCTGGCGCTGGAACCGCCGCGCTACTGCGGCCAGTGCCGGCGTCGAATGAAGGTCCAAGTCACGCCGCTGGGCTGGACGGCCCAGTGTTCCCGGCACGGGGTGCTTGTCCCGTGAGGCAGGGCCCGGTTCCGGGAAACCTGAACCACATTTGCCAGGACGCATGGACGGCTCGCCCAGGCCTTAGTCTTGCCGGCGTTTCCAGGCTAGGTGCCCCGCCGTGGCGGCCGCCGTCAGGATGATGCTCAAGGCCAAACTGAGGGCAAAGATGGTCCCGTATTGGCCGTCTTCGGCGAGTCCGGATGTGCAGTAGGTGGCCAGCGAAGCGCCCAAAAACAGTGCGCAGGCAAATAGAGACACGGTGGTGGCTCGCGCTTGCGGGGCGACGTCGGTGGCCCAGCCCTGCATGGATGAGTGAAGCACGGCGTTCGACAGGCCAATCAGCACCGCCGTCGCGGTCAGGGCCGCGGGTGCCTGCCACAGGGATGAAGTTGCGAAGGCGGTAACCAGGACCGCTCCCCCGATGGCTATGAGCCGGGTGCGGGTGAAGCGGTGAACTAAATACCGCATCAGCCGGGCGCCGGCGATAACGCCCAGACCATAGCCTGCAGCGAGGGCCCCGGCCAAGGAAATCCTCGTTCCGGCATGCTGCAGCGCCGGGACGATATACGTCAACGCCCCCATCAGAACCGCGCCCTCCAGCACAGCGAGCCCGTAAACGCCGAGGGGGGCGCCGGCAAATGCCCGGTGAACCTCCACGGAGGCGGTCCGGGAGGGATCAGGGCCGATCCGACGCAGGCCCACCAGCAAGGCCAGACAGCCGAGCGCGGGTAATGCGAATACCAAACGCCAATCCGCCAGCACGGCCAACGTTCCGGCTGCAAGGGTCGCGATCGTTGTTCCCAGCGAGGAGTAGATCTGCAGATCGGACAGGCCTTTGGCCCGCGAGATCCCGGTCCGTGTGTCACCAAGGAGCGTCAACAGGGTTGGATACAGTGCACCAACCATCAGCCCGGTGAACGCCCTGGCCAGGAGCAGGGGGATGTATGCGCTGAATAATGTGCTGGCTAACGCGCCTAGCAACGCTCCAACAAGGGCCGTCCGCAACACGGTGATCCGTCCGAACCGGTCGCTAATGAGCCCCCATACCGGCTGTCCGACGGCGTAGAGCAGGGCGTACCCGGCCACGAGTTCGACGGCCTGGCCAAGGGATAAGTCGGTCAGCTCGGCGAGCACGAGCAGCATCGGCGGGGTCGCGAAGCGGTCGAAGAACGATAGGAAGCCCACCGACCGCAAAATGGGGTCGGGGACCTCGTCCCAGAGCTTGCCGGATCGTCGAGTGGTTTCGGGCGCGTGGTCCAGCATCTGCGTACCTGCTCCTCGTCGTGGAGAAGTCCTACTTCCTCTTGTCCATCAACAGGTTGGTGATGCGCATCGTGCACAGCCGCTGGCCCGACTCGTTGGCGATGAGCACCTCGTGAGTGGTGAGTGTCCCGCCCAGGTGGATGGGTGTGGCAGTGATGGTGATCTGCCCCTGGCGGGCTGAGCGATGGTGCGTGGCCGAAACGTCGATGCCCACGGCAGTCTTGCCCAAGGTGCTGGCGTGTATCACGGCCGCCCAGGATCCCACGGCTTCGCCTACCGCGAGGGACGCGCCGCCGTGCAACAGGCCGAACGACTGCCTGTTCCCCTCGACCGGCATGGTGGCCACCACGCGCTGCACAGACTCCTCCGTTATCTTCACACCCATCTTTTCATCCAGCTCACCGAGCGTGATCTTCCAGAGCGAGATATCGGTGGCGGGACTGTCCTCGAACGGGGTGGTCATGTGCTCTCCTTTGAAGATTGAAGTTTTGGTGTTCAGGGGGCGACAGGATTTCCATGTCTAGAGCAGGCGATCGAGTCGTGCATCGTTGTTGTCGATCCACTCCCGAAATATCCGGCGGTCAACTTTTCCTCTGTCCGTCAGAGGCAGATCACGGAGTAAGTAATACTGCAGGGGTCTTTTGTCCCTGCTTAGGAGTGCCTCCAGCCCTGAGGCGAGGGCGGTTGCGGTGAGTCCCCCGCAGGAAGGAATGATTCCGGCCACCACACGGTGACCGCGCAGGTCATCGGGCATACCAACTGCTACGGCAGTTTCGACGCCGGGGACCGAAGTCAGGGCGAGCTCGATTTCGTGCGGGTAGACGTTTTTGCCTGCAGTATTGATCATGTCCGAGCTCCGCCCGAGTATGTGCAAGTCGCCGTCGTGGAGGTATCCCTGATCTCCGACCGTGAAGTGGCCGTCCAGGCAACGTAGGGCCTTCCCGTCATCGCCCCAAAGGTACCCCTGACACACCATGGGGCTCTTGACGCTGATGTTGCCCGGAGTGCCGTCGGGCAGGGACCGCCCGTGGTCGTCGATTATCTGTACTTCTACGCCGGGGAAAGGCCGGCCGATAACGGTGCCGGCGGCATCCAGCGGTTCCGCCGCGGCGAAGCCACGCCCGGACACGAAGCTGAGTTCCCCGGCGCCGTAATACTCGAAGATGGTGGCGTTCGGTGCCCAGCGCCTGGCTGCTTCCAAGGTTCGGGCGTCCAGCTTGGACCCGGCGCAGATGATGGTCCTGACGGAGGAGGCATCTACTGATCCCATGAGTCCCCGTTCGCTGAGGAGGCGGAGCATCGTTGGAACGAGCACCAACCTCGTGATCCCCTCATGGATGATCACCGCGTGCGCATCTCCGACATCGAAACTACGCAGGCTATGGAATTCAGTGCCGGCATAGAGGCATTCGGAGAGTGCGTAAAGGTTCAGGCTCGCGGAGAGCGGCCCCGGTGCAAGCGTCTTGTCATCCGGGCGCATGCCGAAAAACTCGATGGACGCTTCGAAAGAGGCCTGCCAGGACCGGCGGGAGCGCGTGAAGGCCTTTGGTGTCGACGTCGTGCCCGCGGTAAAGCCGATGAGGAAGGTCGAGTCGGGGTCGCCGTCTTCCAGCGCAGTTCCGGCGCCACGGGACGGCGGGGGGAGCCGCCGGGCGATCTCTTCCCTGGCTTGCGGCGTCCAGGCGGGATCCACTACAGCGATCCGGCGCCCTCCGGCTATTCCGGCGCAGTAAAGCGCAGCAAACTCGGCCGTGTTGGGTTCGGACAAGATGTAGGTTTCCGGAGTCGAGGACACGAGCTCCTCGGCTGCTCCGCGAAGCTCGGACCAGCTGAATCCGCGGCCGCCGACGGCGATGGCTGTATCGGCTGGACGGAGATCCGCCCACATCTGGATTCTGTTCAGGAATGGCAAGGGTTCACGTTCTCGCTGGAGGGACCCTCATCGAGATCGACCGAGGTATCCGCCACCTGGACAGCGATCCCGCCACGTATGGCAATCAAAATCTTTGAAAACATAACTATCCTTCAAGGTGAGGGCGCCGAAGTCAGCCCAGGATGCAGGCGTTGCGGCATTCGCCGATGCCGGCGATTGAGGTGGTGACAACGCTGCCGTCGGACAGGAATTCCTTGGGATTCAGACCGTCGCCCACTCCCCCGGGGGTCCCGGTGAGGATCACGTCGCCGGGATTGAGCGTGGTGACCGCTGAGATGTAGCGGACAAGTTCCACCGGGCCGAACACCAGGTCCGCGGTATCCGCCTTCTGCTTGGTGACGCCGTCGACGGTGCAGGAAATCTCCAGCCCCGGCGCGCTGCCTGACTCGTCCGCCGTCAGCAGGAACGGGCCAAGCGGTGTGGTTGCGTCGAAGGTCTTGCCCTGCAGCCATTCGGTTGTCCGGCGCTGGAAGTCGCGTGCAGAAATGTCGTTCGCCACCGTGAACCCCGCGATCGCGGCCGCAGCTTCGCCTTCCGTGGCGCGCGATACCCGGCTTCCGATCACGACGGCGAGCTCGGCCTCCCAGTCCACAGCCTCTGAACCCGGGGGCAGGACAATGGCATCGTTGGCCCCGATCAGCGCGTCCGAGAACTTCGCGAAAAGGGTGGGGTGAAGCGGCAGTTCACGGCCCATTTCCAGGATGTGTTCGCGGTAATTCAGGCCGACACAGACGATTTTCCCCGGCGCGGTGACCAGCGGCGCGAAATCCGCCTCTTCCAGCGGGAGTCGCGCGCCGCCGTCGGGCCGACTGACGTCCGGGGAACCGGCTCGAAGCCATTCCCCGACGTCGGCAAAGGGCAGGAGCGCCAGGGCGCCGTCAACTTCGACGGCGGCTGAGGTGCCGCCGTCAATGCGTACCGTTGCGAGTTTCATGCGCCCCATCCGAGGTTTGTTTTGAGTTGTGATTTCACGAGTTTCCCGGCGGCGGAGCGGGGTAGTTGGTCGGCGCCGAGG